>CAZYPU010000017.1:0-22203 GCA_964649665.1 uncultured Planctomycetia bacterium | reverse complement strand
TCATTATACTTAATATCACGCCTCATTTTTGGATATCAATATATATTACGGCATACCAATAAATATTAACGGGTATTAAACTCTGAGGAAGGTATCGATTTATGGCTGTACAAAACAAGCCAAGTCTCATGACGATTGGCGAGCTTGCCAAGTACCTGCGCATGAAGAAAGTTACTATTTACAAGCATGCCCAGGAGAAAAAACTGCCCGGATTTAAGGTAAGCTCGAGCTGGCGATTCAAGAAGTCGACCATAGACAAGTGGATCTCCGAAAAAGAGAGATCGAATAGCAAATAAATCTTGCTGTTCATTTTTTTTCGAAAGATTTTTTAAGATGAAAAAAAGAGGCGGCAGATGTTGCTAAAGGGCAAAGTAGCGATAGTTACGGGGGGCTCGCGCGGCATAGGCGAAGGCATTGTGCTTGAATTCGCCAGGCAGGGCGCAAATGTCGCGTTTAACTTCGTGAAAAGCGAGGATAAGGCCCTGAAGATTAAGAAACAGATCGAAGAGAATGGCGGAAAGGCCCTTACTTTCCGGCAGGACGTGAAGGATTACGACGCCATAAAAGTCATGGTAGAAGGCGTCAGAAGTCATTTTGGACGGCTCGACATAATCGTGAATAACGCAGGCATTCTGCGGGATAAAGCGCTTATACTCATGGAAGAGCAGGACTGGGAGGAAGTTATTTCCACCAATTTGTCAGGCGCGTTTAACCTCATAAGGGCCGCGATAGTAACATTTATGCAGCAGAAAAGCGGGAATATCATAAACATAACCTCTGTCGCCGGCATAAAAGGTATGCCGAGGCAGGTAAATTACTCGGCGAGTAAGGCCGGCATCATAGGCCTTACAAAGGCGCTGGCCAGAGAAGTCGGCCCGTACAAAGTGAGGGTAAACGCTATCGCGCCCGGCTACATTGATACGGACATGGTGAAAGATTTAAAAGAAGAATATAAGGCTGGCCTTTTGAAGAAAATACCGCTGGGGAGGTTCGGGAAAGCCGGCGAGGTCGCTAAGGTCGCGGCTTTCCTCGCTTCGGATAAATCCAAATATATCACGGGGCAGGTAATAACGATTGACGGCGGCCTGGTGATGTAAAAAATGGTAAAAAAATGCGGAATAAAAAACTAAAAATAGCGATAACGGGAGCGACCGGCCTTCTCGGCAGAAACCTATTGTTTGAAATCATCAAGCAGAATTTAGACAGGCTTGATTCTCTTGAGATAATTGCGCTCGGCCGAAATAAGAACAGCGCAGATATTCAGCATCGGATTCGGGATATCATTCTGAACGACGGCCTGTCTTATTTCTCAGATGATAAATCTGCAGTCGCACGTATTAAGGACTATTGTGCGACCGGCATCAAGACGGTTTATGCGGATCTGGATAAAGATAAGCTGGGATTGGACAGGGGGGATTTTAATCGTCTTAAGGAACCGGCGATAGATTTCTTTTTTCATCTCGCCGCCCTGACGGATTTACGTTATACGCCGGTGGTGGAAGAAGCGTTAAGGAGGACTAATATTGAAGGAACGCGGCAGATATTACATCTCGTATCCGCGCTTAACGTGCGGGAATTTTGCTATACAGGCACGGCATATTCCTGCGGCAGCATTTCCGGAAAGGTCAAACCCGACTACATAAATGTTTCCGGGAAATTCCGGAATCCTTATGAAAAAACTAAATTGGAATCCGAAATGCTGGTAAGAAATTTCTGTAAAAAATCAAAAATCCGCCATAGATGCTTCAGGCCGTCGGTTATGTGCGGCCGGCTTATCGAATCCCCCATAGGCGCGGTGAATAAGTTTGACGTTTTTTACGGATGGGCGGCCTTCTTTTTTCAAATAAAACTGAAAAACTTATTGAAAGGCCGGGATATATACAAAGAACCCCTGAACCTGGATCTCAGGATATGTTACAGCTCAAAAAGCGGGCTCAATATCGTTCCCGCTGATTATGCCGCGAAGGTAATGTATCAGGTATGCGTGCAAGGCCATCCGGACGAAAGTTATTACCTGGTTAATAACCGGGAAACCAGTCATAGCGTATATATTCCCCTGATGCTGAAGGCCCTTAATATAACCGGCCCCAGACAGGTCGACTGCATTCCCACGCAAATGAATCCGTTGGAACGGATTTATTATAAAACTGCCGGCAGGGTATTTACCTCTTACATAACTTTAGATCCGATTTTGTTTGACACGGGCAATCTTAACGGCGTTTTACGCAAAGCAAAGCTTCGATGTCCCCCTGTGGACAAGAACACATTTCCACTGCTTATGAACTATGCCAAAAAACACGGTTTCGGGCTTAACAGGAAGAACGGGTTCGCGGCCGTAAAAGCGGAGTCTAAATGAAACTGAAAACCGATATCGTGGTGGTAGGCAGCGGCGCCGGCGGGGCTACGGTGGCGATGGAACTTGCCAAGCGGGGCAGGAAAGTGTTGATCGCGGAAAGGGGCCCCCTCGCCAAGGAAGTTGAAATAGGTACACTGAGGTCGGCGGTATTAAATTTTTACGATAGATGCGCGCTACGGACCAGTAAAGAGGGGGTCATAATTTACAGGACATTAATGGCCGGCGGGACAACCGTTGTAAGCTGCGGCAGTGGGATCAGGGTGCTTGAAAAAGAGCTAAAAGAGCTCGGGATAGATTTAACCGGGGAGCTTGAAGAAGCGGAAAAAGAATTGAAAATTGCCCCTTTGCCGAAGAGGCTTATCGGCCCCGGCTCGCGGCTTATAATGAACGCCGCCAACAGGCTCGGACTCGACATGAAGCCGATGCTCAAGTATATCGATGCCGGAAAATGCACCTCCTGCGGGAGATGTGTTCTCGGCTGCAGCCGGGGCGCGAAGTGGACCGCCCTGGATTATCTTAAAAAAGCAAGGAGCTCCGGGGCAAAACTTATTACCAGGGTTAATGTAAAATCGGTAGTTGTGCATAAAGGGGAGGCCATTGGCGTTGTGGCGGACTCTCCGAAAGGAAAAATTAAAATATTTGCGAAAAAAGTAATTCTGGCCGCGGGCGGAATAGGTACTCCAGTTATCCTGCAAAAAAGCGGGGTGAAGGAAGCCGGCGCTAAATTCTTTGCCGACCTTTTTAATGTCACTTACGGAATTTTAAAAGACAAAAATATAAATTTATGGAAAGAACCCACCATGGCGGTGGTAAGCGATAAGTATATGAAGGACAGGGGCTTTATATTGTCGCCGTTTATCGATGTTCCTCTGGTTTTACGCTGGGTGATGTCGAAGAAAAAACAGCTTAAGGGATTCAGATATAAGAATTTGCTGGGTATCATGGCTAAAACCAGTGACGAGAGCACGGGTAAGATCGCGGCGAATGAGCGGTTTGAGAAATCACCCAGCGCTTCCGATTATAAAAAGCTCGGGGGAGGAGAAAAATTCGCCGAGAAAATACTGCTTGAGGCCGGCGTCAGGAAGGAAGATATTATTTTCACAAAACCGAGAGCGGCGCATCCCGGGGGTTCCGCGGCCATCGGCGAGATTGTCAATAAAAACCTGGAAACAAAAATAAAGAACCTCTACGTGTGCGACGCGAGCGCGCTGCCTACTTCGCCCGGCGCTCCGCCGATACTGACCATAATCGCCCTGGCTAAAAGGCTGACAAAAACCTTGGTAATGGAATAAATTATGAACTTATTCAGAATATCCTGCCTTCTCGGAATGATAAACAATTTCGGGTTAACACTTTTCTTTTTCGCATGGAGGGGAAAAAAACACCCATCCACCGTATTATTTGCCGGGTTTACATTGAGTGCGGGAATATGGAGCTTGGGCGGTTTTATGTTTTCGGCTTTTCCGAAAAACATGTATGATTCAGCCTTTTTCTGGTGGCAGTTTGCGTACATGGGGGCATTTTTTGCCGTGGCTTTCTTCTTTCACTTCATAATACGATATCTTGAACTGAATAGAAGGGCTTTCGTGACGATAGTTTATTTTCTGGCTTTCGTTTTTACTTTTTTCAATTGGTATAGCAGGTCAAGGTTTTTTCTGGGGGACATACACTTTGTTTTTAATCAATTTTACTGGATAGATGCGCTGAAGTACAAAAATCCGCTTTTCTTCGTGTTTTATAGCTTATTTTTCTGGATAATACTCGGATACGCTTTTTTCCTGTTATTAAAGGCCTTCAGGAATTCCAGCGGTGTCACGCATGATAAACTGGGATATTTCATAATAGCGATAGGGTTTGGATGGATAGGGACAAACCCGTTATTTTTGTCGGCCTTCCGTATCAATATATATCCATACAGCAATTTCCTCGTCGCTTTATATCCTTTACTTGTTGCCTATGTAATCGTTCGCCACCAGGTGATGGATATCGAAGTTGTCGTAAAGAAAACCCTTGTCTTCGCGGGCCTTTTGGCATCGGTTTTTGCGGCGTTAATTCTGCCGACTTTACTCATTCAGGAGTATATCTTTAGAGGAGCCGGTGTTGGGGGCAAGATGCTGGGTTTGGCGATAAGCGGCATAATAATTATAGCGTCGCTGCGAAGAATCGAAGATTTCCTTATAAACGTAACCGACAAATATCTCTTTCAGAAAGAATACGATTACAAAGAATTGCTTAAAACATTCACAGGTGAGGTTCTTACGGTTTTAGATTTGAATAGACTTGTGAAATTAACGGTAGATAAGCTCTCGGATATTATAAAAATAACAAGCTGCGGCGTACTTCTCTTGAATAACGAAAAGAACCAGTATGAATTGGTCGCATCCAACGGAATAGGCAGTAAGGGTATCGCTTTAAGCATGGATAATACCCTATCCTCATTTCTAAACAGGACAAGGGCTTATCTTTCCGTGAAACATCAGGGGAAAGATTCAGCGTTGCCGCCGAGGATCGTCGAGGATATGAATAAACTAAGGCTCGAGCTTGCGATTCCCCTTGTAGCGCATGATGAGATAATAGGAATTTTAACGCTTGGAAAGAAAAAATCCGATGAGGATTATACCCAGGACGATATGGACATACTGCTTCCTTTGGCAGGGACGCTTGCCATAGCGATATCAAATGCCGAGATGTTCGATGAGCTGGGAAAGACCCAGGCCGAGGCCGCGCAGAGGGAAAAGATGGCGGTCATAGGCACGCTTTCAGCCGGGATAAACCACGAAATATGCAATCCCCTCGGGATCGCGAGGGGGCAGTGCGAGGCGTTTTTGTTGAACATAAAGGACGGCCTGTACAAGAATAAATCCCAGCAGGAACTTTTTGAAAAAGCCAAGAAGATAATGGAAAAGGTTATACACGAAACGGACAGGGCGACAGTTATTACGAAGAGATTGTCCACTTTCGCGAAGCCGTCAAAAGGCGAAATATCCTACGACATCAGCGTAAAGCACGAAATAGACGAAGTTTTAGAGCTGGTCGGTTATGAACTAAAGCTGGATCACATAGATATAGTGAAAGAAATAAGCGGGGCCCTGCCGTTTATTTTTGGCGACAAAAAACAGATACAGGAGGTATTTTTCAATCTCATTCGTAATGCGGCGCAGGCGATGGACGAAAAGGGCAGGATCGCAATAAGGGCTAGGAAAGACACCAGAAAAGTCGTTATAGATATAGAAGATACCGGACACGGGATACCGGGAGACAAACTCACGCAGATATTCAACCCGTTTTATACCACGAAAGAACCCGGCAAGGGCACGGGGCTCGGGCTCTTTATCGTCCGGCAGGTTGTTGAACGCAACCGCGGCAGGATATCGGTTAAAAGCAAGGTGGGCGAAGGGACCGTATTTACTCTGGAGTTTCCAATGTCAGCGAAAGTGAAGGTGTGATATGGCAGTAAAAAAGCCCAGAATTGTCGCCATCGATGATGAGCCGGATTTTGTAGATACCATTAGAGAGTACTTCCAACTGCGCGGCTACGAAATAGACGCTGCTTCCAGGGCGGTCGAGGGCATAGAGTTAATTAATAATAAAAAACCCGATGTAGTGGTCCTTGACCTGAAAATGCCGGGGATAAACGGCGAAGAGGTTCTGGGCCTTTTGAAATCCAAACAGCCGAAGGCAAAGGTTATTTTCGTGAGCGCCTTTGACGACTCCGGGAAGACAAGAAAACGCATGCTAAGCGCCGGGGCCTTTGCATTCCTTGACAAGCCGCTTAATTCGCTCAGACAGCTGGAAGATACGGTAAATAGGGCGTATTCCGCAAAATAGAGAGGATGGATGCATGACGAAGATCCTTATTGTCGACGATGAAATGGATATTTGCGATTTTGTGAAACATTTTTTTGAAGAAAGAAACTACCGCGTTTTTACGGCGCTTTCCAGCGCCGAAGGCCTGAGGTTATTAAGAAGAGAAAAACCGCGTATTGTGCTTCTCGATGTTAAAATGGCGGGAACGGACGGCATTGAGACGCTAAAGAAAATAAGGGATTTTGACAAAGACGTTACCGTCATAATGGTAACCGCTGTTGACGATCACCTAAGCATGGAACAGGCCGAGAAGCTGGGCGCGGCCAGGTATATTACAAAGCCGCTTGTCCTGGAAGAACTGGAAGCGGCGGTGCTCTCATATGCGAAAGGAACCGGTGATGAATAAGTATTTTAACTCATATAGCGAGGACCACAAAGGATGGCTTAAGGTCCAGAACTGGTTTATAGATAAGCTCAGCGACACCGAGGGCGCTCTCATACCTATACGCCCTGAAAACGCGCAAAAATGGCCGAAGGCGGAAAAGGACTACCAGCTATTTATGGAAAACGCCTCGAGGCTTATGATCCGCTTCAAAAAGCCGGAGCACCTTATAAAAATGATCGTAAACACCATAGACGAGCAGCTCGGGATTACGCACACCGCGGTTCTTTTGTATAAGGAAGATAAAAACGCTTTTATCCTCATCGACTCGAAAGGCGAAGGCGGCGTAAAAATTCCCGTAGGTTTCGTAAGGATGACTTTCGATAACCCGCTGGTCAAAATTTTTGACAAAAGAAAAAATTACCTGGTTTCCGAAAACGGGGTTCTGACTTACGAGGAACTCACCGCGCTCCTTCAGAATAAAGAGACGCTTGCTAAACACGAGGATTTGACGGAACTAATCGAGCTCACTTTGAGGCAGATGGAACTTTTCAAGGCGAATATATGCCTGCCCCTGTATTACAAAAAGAACCTTATAGGTGTCCTTGTTCTGGGCGACAAGCTCTCGAAGGAGAAATTCACGCGCCAGGAGATAGGCTTTTTCATGACGCTGGCGAACGATGCCGCCATGGCTATTTCCAATGCCCAGCTCATCCAGAGCTTGCAGGACAGGATAGAAGAGATAAAGGATCTATACACCAAGGAACACCGCGTATTTATCCATACGGCCATTGCCCTCGCTACCGCCATCGATGCCAGGGATCCGTACACGCATGGTCATACCGAAAGGGTAACCGCCTACTGCATGGCCGTGGCGGACGAACTGGAAGGGATTCCCGAAGCGCAGGCTTACCGGAATTTCAAGGAGACGCTTCACATAGCCGCGCTTCTTCACGACGTAGGTAAAATCGGCATCCCCGACCTTATACTGAATAAAAAAGGAAAACTTACCAAAAAAGAATTCGAAAAAATCAAGGAGCACCCCGTAATAGGCGCCGCCATCCTTACGCCCATCAGGGAACTCGGCGATGTAGTGAAAGAGATAAAGTACCACCAGGAACGCTATGACGGGAAGGGATATCCCGAAGGGTTAAAAGAAAGTCAGATCCCGCTTGTAGCGAGAATAATCGCCGCATGCGACGCCTTCGACGCGATTACCAGCGACAGACCATACAGGCAGCGGAAGATGGCGGAAGTCGCGCTCCAGGAGCTTCGTGACGGAGCGGGTAAGCAGTTTGACCCGATCGTCGTGAGCGCTTTCCTTCTCGCGTTTGAAAAAGGAAAGATCTGGAATAATAAGAAATGAATTCAAACGGTCGGGGGGGAGACTACGGCGATCAGGCGCGTTTCACCTTTGCCGTTATTATAAAAAACGTGAGGCAGGGAAGCGTCGAAATATATACTATCGCTTTTTGAGAGCCCGTATTCGTCATTGCCTATTTTCGCGCGAATTTTCCCCTCTAATACGTAAATGAATTTTTCCGTTCCGACTTTATTTTTTTCACGGCTCGACGCCCCGCCCCTGCGGATTTTAACGAGAAGGGGCATCATCTTTTTATCCGCAAGGCTCGTCGTAAGCATTTCAACAGCCGCTTTTCGGGGCCGGATGAGAGATCTGCTTTCTTCTCCGCGGCCGTGGACCGATACGATTTTATGCGCGCTTTCGATTTCACGATAAAAATCGGCAAGTGAAATGCCGAGCGCTTTACATATATTCGCGTGGGAGTCGAGTGTGCCTGTCATGGAGTCGTTTTCCATGCGGCTTAGGGTGGCGATCTGAACACCGCTTTTTTCAGAGAGCGCATTGAGCGTCATTTTCCGGACTTTTCTCAAATGTTTTAAATTTTTACCCAGTCTCATAGTAACCCCTCATTGTTGAGATTCTTCGGCGCTTTCGCGCCTCAGGATTAAATTCGGCCTAATTTAAAGTATAATGATATTTTTACGATTGTCAATATTTTTTTGATAAAAAATCAAGGGCTCAGGATCAAATATAATTTTCTAACGAAAATGAAAATTATGTTTGACAAAAAACCTGTTCGGGTATAAGATAGGACGTAACAAAAAGAAACACGGATGAACAAAGGCAAGCCGTTACTGATAATAGCCTGTTTGATCCTGGTTCATACGGCGAGTACGGCAGCACCCGACATAAGAACCTACCCTATAAGTCCCGTGCAAAAAGTTAGTCCAACAGAAACCGGCATAAAAGAGATTTTTGCCAGGGAATTTAACATACTTGCCTTTGCCCTTGGCATATATTACCTCGACGTGGAAAAACGCCTGCCGAAGTATGCGATAAAGAAATATCTGGCGCTCGGGACAGCTATGTGTGAGGAAAATCTGTCCGTCGCTTTTGACCTGGACAACATTGATTTCAAGCGAAAGGGCTTTACGCGTTATTATCCGTTTAAAGTCGGCGGAAAGGATTGTATTATCAGGATATTCGACCTCAAAGAAAGGCACTACCTGCCGGATTTCGACATTTTTTACGAAGGCGTATTTGAAGAATCAAACCTCGGTTTTCAGGTTATCCCCGGCGTAGACGCGATTTTGAAAGAGGTAAAAGCGGAAAAAATCGCCCTCCGGGATCCCAACCGATACACTACTAATCCTTAAAAACGGCTGCATGAAGCGAAGTATAAATCGACCCGCGCGGCGTAAGCGTAGATTGAAAAAGCGTAATGTGTTTGATGGCGCAGGATATCGGTTTAACCTCGAGAGATGAGATTATTTCTTTTAATTCGGATTTATTCCTGCCCGAACGGACCCTTCCAAGCGTAAGGTGCGCGCTGAAAGGCCTCTTTTCCTTTCCGAAGCCTATATTTTCAAGCCTTTTTTCGGCAAGGGCGGCAATTTTTTCTGCTTCAGCGCAGCCTTTGTCAATGCCCGCCCATATTACGCGCGGATATTCGAGAGAAGGAAAGGCGCCAAGCATGAAAAGGCTTATTTCGAAAGGCCTTGTTTGGGAGGAGGTGTCGTCGAGAATTTTCTTGATTTGTTCGATTTTGCTTTCGTCGGTGTTTCCCAGAAACTTAATCGTGAGGTGTATATTCTCAGGATTTACCCATTTTACGTCCTGACCCGCTTTTTTAAGTTCTTCCTGAAGCCGTGCGAGCTCTTCCTTCATTTCTTCGGATAGTTCAAGCGCTATGAACGTGCGCATGCCGCCCTCGCAAGGTCAAGCGCCGCAGTAGAGGCCTGCAGTTTTATCTCCTCACGGTTTCCCGTAAAATGGCACTCTTTTATCATTTTGAGAGAGCCTGTTACCGCCGCGATATATATAAGGCCGACGGGCTTTTTCTTGGAAGCCCCTTGCGGTCTATATTTTCTATTGTGGTGCTCGGAACTCCCTTCGGTCGCCCCTCGACTTTGCTCGGGACTCCCTTCGGTCGCGCCCGTTGGGCCGGCGATTCCCGTTACGCCTATCGCCACATCAGTCTGTGAAAGCTTTTTTAGGCCCTTCGCCATGAGAAGCGCGACTTCCTTTGATACGGCCCCGTATTTTTCAATTTCATTGGCCGGAACCTTCAGTAGATCCGTCTTTGTTTTATTGGAATATGCGATAATACCCGTTTTAAAATATCGGGAACTCCCGCTTATATTCGTTATTCGGTTTGCTATGAGGCCGCCCGTTGCGGACTCGGCAACGGCAATTGTCTTTCGTTTTCCCGCGAGCATTTTTCCGACGACAAATTCAAGCGACTCGTTGTCCGTGCCGTAGATATGGTTGCCGAGGCGCTTCCGTATCTTCCCCTCAACCTTTTTTATTTCGTCAGCGGCAGTTTTCTCGTTTTTCGCCTTAGAAGTAATCTTAAGCTCCACCTCGCCGAGATGAACATAGATCCCAAGAGTTGTTCCCGGGCCGATGACAAGAAGGTCTTTAACGATCCGGTTTACCTCGGCCTCGACGAGCCCGACAATTTTTATCCGCCTTGTTTTTATGGTTCCATTTCCGGCAATGCCCATCTTTTCAAGATATGGAACAACGTTATTTTCAAATATGGGGATTAATTCCCGCGGCGGCCCGGGCAGGGCCACCAATATTTTTTTTCCACGCTCGATCAAAATACCGGGAGCGGTCCCGACTTTATTTTCGAACCAGCGCGCTCCGTGCGGGACGTAGGCCTGCCTTAAGGCGTCTTTCGGGGTTTTTTTCAGGCCGCGTTTTCGAAAATGACGCATTACAAGGTTTTTTATCTTTTTGTCGAAGATGAGTTCGCCGGATGTGGCGCTACATATGGAAGAGAGGGTAATGTCGTCTACAGTAGGGCCAAGGCCCCCCATTGTAAATACAATGTCGGAACGCAAAAGAGCCTCCTTCAGGACCCCGGCAAGCCTTACCGGATTATCGCCCACTGTCGTCCTGTAATACAGGTCTATCCCGAGCCGCGCGAGTTTTTTTGACAGGTACACGGCATTTGTGTTTACGATATGCCCTAAAAGAATTTCTGTTCCTACCGCGATAATTTCCGCTTTCATATAAGTCCATTATAGACGTAAAGCCGCGACAATTCAAGCAGGAAAAAAATATTAAAAAAAATGCCCGCAAAATCACATTCCTTGCGTCTATACATATGAAGGACCAAAAACCTGTCTGACCTACGAAGTCGGACCGCGTAGCTCAGAAAAAGGCTTTACAAGGCAGGGGGTGATAGGTATAATATAGGCTCTATAGTGCCGTAAATAACGCTAATATAGTGCATTGGTGAGTCTTTTTAGCTGTGAGGAAAGGAGTTTTTATGTCAAAAACAAAGAAAAAAGAGGTAGTGCAGGAAGATAAGGAAGTTTGTGCCACCAGCAAAACAAAAGCGCTGGAGGAAGCTTTAAGCCAGATCGAAAAGCAGTTCGGAAAGGGCTCGATAATGAAATTAGGCCAGGATTTTAAGGTGAATGTCCCCGCGCTTGCGACCGGCTCGCTTGGACTGGATATCGCGCTCGGAGTCGGCGGGGTGCCGCGCGGCAGGGTTATAGAAGTGTTCGGGCCCGAGGCAAGCGGTAAGACGACGCTTTCATTAAGTATAATCGCGAACGCCCAAAAACAAGGCGGTGAGGCGGCTTTTATAGACGCGGAACACGCTTTCGATGCCAGTTACGCGAAAAAGATAGGCGTAAACCTTGATAACCTCCTGATATCGCAGCCCGACTCGGGTGAACAGGCGCTTGAGATAGTCGAAACGCTTGTAAGAAGCAGCGCCGTTGACGTGATTGTCGTAGATTCGGTTGCGGCCCTTACGCCCAGGGCTGAAATTGAAGGCGAAATGGGCCAGTCGTTTATGGGCCTGCAGGCCAGGCTCATGAGCCAGGCGCTCAGGAAGCTTGCATCGGTCATATCAAAATCAAAGACGTGCGTTATCTTCATTAATCAGATACGCATGAAAATAGGCGTAATGTGGGGCAATCCCGAAACAACGCCCGGAGGCAGGGCCTTGAAGTTTTACGCCTCGATCAGGATTGACCTGAGAAGAATAGCGTCCCTTAAAAAAGGCGAAGAGGTTGTCGGCAACCGTGTCCGGGCAAGCGTTGTTAAAAACAAAGTCGCGCCTCCTTTTCGAAAGACGGAGTTCGACATAATGTACGACGAAGGAATTTCAAAGGCCGCTAACGTGCTGGATATGGCAGAAAAAAGCGGCATTGTAAAAAAGATCGGGGCCTGGTACGCCTACGGCGAGGAAAAAATAGGCCAGGGCAAAGAGAACGCGAGGATATTTCTGAAGGAAAACTCCGGCGTGCTGAATAAAATGGAAAAAGAGGTGCTGGAAGGATTAAAGGGGGATAAGGAATGAAAAGAGTAGTTTTATATTTGACAGTTGTTTTAGTCGCCCTCGGCCTGATTATCGGCGTATCCGCACATAAGAAAAAAGCCGCAGCACGGAGCAGAATGGCGGCTAAAACGGCCGCGGGGCTGAAAAAATTAACCGGCAAATCGAATATCCGCGACGCTGTCATAAACGTGGCCGATAAAACCGGAAAGACCGTAGTCGCTATCTCCACCGAAAGGACACAGCGAATGGGTTTTCGAAGTCCTCAATCGCGCCCCAGGCGTTTCGGACCGGGGGGGCCGTTCGCCGAGGAAGATCCCTTCGAAAGGTTTTTCGAGGAATTTTTCGGACAATTTTCGGAGAAGGAATTCAAGCAAAGGGGTCTGGGCAGCGGTTTTATCATAGACAATGAAGGACATATACTCACGAACCATCACGTAGTGGAGGGGGCGGAAATAATAAACATAACTCTCGCGGACGGGAGAACTTTTAAGGGTATCCCGAAAGGCTCGGATCCGATAAGCGACCTGGCGATCGTCAAGATAGACGCGAAAGATTTACAGATAGCCGAACTCGGCAACTCGGACCTTCTTCGCGTAGGCGAATGGGTTGTCGCGCTTGGAAACCCGTTCGGCCACGTGCTCAAGAGCGCGAAGCCGACCGTTACTGTAGGCGTTGTAAGCGCCCTGCACAGGCGGATACCCGTGCAGGGGGGCGCGACGGGCTACCTCGACATGATACAGACTGACGCCGCCATAAACCCGGGCAACTCCGGCGGCCCTCTTTGCGATTTAGACGGAAATGTAATCGGCATAAACGTCATAATGTTTTCTACCAGCGGCGGTTATCAGGGAGTGAGCTTCGCCATCCCGATAAACTTGGTGAAGGATATCGTGGACGACCTGATAAAGGGCAAGGAAATTGCCTACGGCTGGCTTGGCGTAAGCGTCCAGGAAATAACGCCGGAGATAGAGGAATACTTCAAACTGCCCGACCGAAAAGGCGCCCTTATTTCAGAGGCAACCCCGGGCGGCCCGGCGGAAAAAGCCGGTATAGAAGCAGGCGATATCGTGAAAACTTTTGACGGAAGGGAAGTCGCCTCGGTATACGACCTGCTCAGAGAAGTAAACAATGCGGGGGTGGGCCGCGAGGTGCGCCTTGAAATTATTCGAGACCGGTCAAAAAATACAGTAAAGGCAAAAATCGGAAAAAGGCCGCGGATGCCCGGACTTGACGAAGAGAAGGAATTAGATGTTGCCAGAGATTCCATTGAATGGCGCGGCGTCAGGGCCATAGATATCACGGAAAAAATAGCGCATGAGTTAAAGCTGGAAAACCGAGAGGCCGCTCTGATTATCACCGTAGATCCCATGAGCACAAGTTATGAGGCCGGATTAAGAAAAGGCGACGTCTTGAGAAGCATAAACAAGCTTAAAGTGAGGAATCTCGCTGACTACGGGAGTATTACCCAAGAGGCGCGTGGTTCGGCCCTGGTGAGAGTCGACAGGGGCTATTTCATTGTAAAGGAAGATGAGAAAAAAGGACAAAAACGATAAAGCGGTTGCCTATGCCTACCGGCTTTTTAGCGTCAGGCCGAGAAGCGAAAAGGAGTTAAGGCAGAGATTGTCCGGGAAAGGTTTCGGCGGCGCTACCGCCTGCAAGGTTATTTCCCTTTTAAAGGAAAAGAACATAATAGACGATTTGAGATTTGCAAGGCTGTGGGTTGAATCGAGAATGCGCGCGAAGCCGAAAGGCGATATGGCGCTCCGAACAGAGCTGCGGCAGAAAGGGATAGCAGCAGCCGTTATAGAGAAGGTCCTATCGGAGAGGTGCCCGGGCGAAGGCGATGCCTGCAGGCTTCTTGCGGAAAAAAAGATGGCAGCGCTCGAAAAACTGCCGAAAGAAAAGGCGAGAAAGAAACTTTTTGATTTTCTCGCGAGAAGAGGATTTAATTTCGACAGTGTCAAAGATGTTGTGAGGGAGATGTTCGGTGCTCGCTAAAGAAATTAGGAAGAAGTTTCTGGAGTTTTTTAAATCGAAGGGCCACGAGATTGTTGAAAGCGACACTCTGGTACCCAGGGCCGACCCGTCGCTTTTATTTACAAGCGCCGGGATGAACCAGTTTAAAGAACAGTTTCTGGGGCATAACGTTACGTATCAGAAAGCGGCCTCCTCTCAAAAATGCCTTAGGACCGCGGACCTGGATAAGGTCGGGAATACGCCTTCCCATCACACGTTCTTTGAGATGCTCGGGAATTTTTCGTTCGGTAATTACTTTAAAAAAGAAGCGATAGAGTGGGCGTGGGAATTTATGACAGAGACGCTGGGCATAAAAAAAGAAAAGCTTTGGGTATCGGTTTATGAGGAAGACAGGGAGGCCTACGAAATCTGGAGGGGCATTGTGAAGGTGCCCGAGAAAAAAATAGTGAAAATGGACGCTAAGGAGAATTTCTGGCCCTCAAACGCGCCGGCCGATGGGCCGAATGGGCCCTGCGGGCCCTGCTCAGAGATATTTTATGATCGGGGCGACGGAAAGTCCGTTGAGGTATGGAATCTGGTTTTCACGCAGTTCGACCGGAAAGAAGGCGGAAAGCTGGGGCCGCTCCCAAACAAAAATATTGACACCGGCATGGGCCTTGAAAGAATAGCGGCGGTCATGCAGGGAGTAAAGACGAATTTTGAAACAGACCTTTTTGCGCCGATTATAGCAGAGGTCAAAGTATATAATCCGAAACTTAAAAGAGAGGACTTAAACGCTATCGCGGACCATATGCGGGCGGTAACATTTGCCATAGCGGGCGGCGTAGAGCCCTCCAACGAAGAGCGCGGCTATGTCGTAAGGAAGCTTATAAGGCGTTCTTACATGAGGGGCAAAGGAAAGAAACCTTTTCTTTACAACATAGTGCCGAGGGTGGTTGAAATAATGAAAGACGCCTATCCCGAGCTTTCCCGCATGAGGGAAGAAGTATGCCTTATCGTAAAAGAGGAGGAGAAAAAGTTTGCTCATACGCTTTCCGCGGCGGCGCCGGCTTTGGAAGAAGGTTTCAAAAAGGCCCGCGGCGGGGTTCTGGAAGGAGATAAGATATTCAAACTGGTGGATACCTACGGGCTTCCGCTCGAGGCCATAGAGGAACAGGCGCGTAAAAAGAAAATAAAGCTCGACAGTGAAGGTTTCAGGAAGCTAATGGCCGAAAGGCGCCGGCTCTCAAGAAAGAAAAGCAAAATCGCGGAGAATATTTTTGAGCTTAACCTGTTTGCGAAGGCACCGAAACCGGAATTTTCAGGGAAAGCCCCCTTAGAGGCGAAAATCGTTATGATTAAGTTTCCAAAAGCAAAAGATAAAATTAACCAGGGCGCCAAAGGCGATGAAGCGGATATTCTGACATCCCCCCAGAGCAGCCTGTTTTATACGGAAGCCGGCGGCCAGGCCGGGGATTCCGGCGTTATCAAGCGAAAAGGCGAAGGCCGGGTCGTGGCAAGGATTTTAGACACCTACAGTTTTGACGGCAGAATTATTCATAAGTGTATTGTCGAAAGCCGACTGGCGAAGGGCGATGATGTGATTATCGAATTGGATAGGGGCAGAAAAAAATATATCGCGAAAAACCATACCGCGACGCACCTTTTGCAGGCCGCTTTGCGGAAAGTCCTTGGCGCGCATGTCCGCCAGGCGGGGTCGCGTGTAGACGAAGAAAGAATCAGGTTCGATTTTACGCACATGAAAAAGCTTACGGACAGGGAACTTGAAAAAGTGGAATCAATCGTAAATGAATGTATAAAAAAGAATATTGCCGTCGAAAAAGGCGAAAAAACGCTCGCGGAAGCTAAAGAAGAAGGCGCTATCGCGCTTTTCGGTGAAAAGTATGCTGACAGGGTAAGGGTGGTTTCGGTGGGCGGCTTTTCAAAGGAAGTGTGCGGCGGAACACACGTGGATAACGCGGGCGATATAGACCTGTTTAAGATTACGCGCGAGAGTTCCGTAGCCGCCGGCGTAAGAAGGATAGAGGCGCTTACCGCGCGCCGGGCGCGCGAGTGGCTTGAAGAAAGTGAAAAACAAAAATTGAAAAGCGAAGAACTGCTCAAGGAGAAAGAGCGGGAAAAGAAGCGGGAGAAGGAGAGGCTCAAGAAAGCCGAGGTCGGGATAGACGCCTTGCTGGAGAAAGCAAGGGACATAAAAGGCGTAAAAATTATAATTGAAGAGGTCGAGAATGCCAATATGGGTATCTTGCGGAGTTTATCGGATACGATAAAGGCAAAGACAAAAAGCGCTTTTATATTCCTGGGAAGCCGGGAGGGGCACAGGGTAAACATAGTGCTAACGGGCACTGAAGATCTGGTTTCGAACGGCCTCAATGCCTCAGAAATGATAAAGTCCGCCGCGAAAATAGTCAACGGCGCAGGCGGGGGCAGGGCGGATTTCGCCCAGGCAGGCGGCAGGGACCCTTCGGGGCTCGGCAAGGTGTTTGAATTTATTGAAAAATCGGCGGCGGATATTATCGGGGGAATATAGCCATGAAACTCGTAAAAATCGGAAGCGTGAATTTTAAAAAACTTATCAGCCGCAATTCTCATTTTAAAAGAAGGATCACTCAGAGCGTGCAGAAAATCCTGGATAACGTGCGCCTTAACGGGGATGACGCTGTCCTGAGGTACACGAGAAAATTCGACAGGGTGAAGCTGAAAGCGAAGGACATAAAGGTAACGGAGTGCGAGATATCGGGCGCATACCAGAATATCAAGCCGGAAATCGTAACGGCCCTCAAGACAGCGATGGACAACATAGAAAAGTTCTACAGGAGGCAGATAAAGAAAACGTGGAAGATCAAGGGTAAGGAAGGCGTTA
Source organism: uncultured Planctomycetia bacterium (assembly GCA_964649665.1). Classification (GTDB taxonomy): domain Bacteria; phylum Omnitrophota; class Gorgyraeia; order JABMRN01; family RBG-13-46-9; genus CAZYPU01. Next base: position 4,993 of record CAZYPU010000017.1, on the reverse strand, counting down.
TACTCGGGGAAAAGATCATGCCGATAGATTCAGTGGGCGCGTATGTGCCCAGCGGTACAGTGCCGCTTGTTTCAAGCGTGTACATGACAGTGCTTCCCGCCAGGATCGCCGGCGTCAGAAGAATTGTCATTGCTTCGCCCCCGAATGAATTCAACTCAATAGATCCGCACATCCTTATGGTGGCGAACCTTCTCAAGGTTGACGAGATATACAAAGTGGGCGGCGCCCAGGCGATCGGCGCGCTTGCGTTCGGGACAAAAACGATACCGAGAGTGGATAAAATCGTGGGCCCCGGCAACATGTATGTTACGGAGGCCAAGCGGCAGGTATTCGGATATTGCGACATTGACATGCTTGCCGGCCCGAGTGAAGTTGCCATTCTGGCCGACAGATACGCGGAGGTCGAATACGTAAAAGCCGACCTCCAGGCACAGGCGGAGCACCACAGGGGATTTGCCGTACTTGTCACGCCTTCCAAAAAGCTTGTCAGTGCGGTAAAAGGAGAGATTGATGAAGGCTGTATCGTGCTGACGAAAAATATGGCCGAAGCGGTCGAAGTTATAAATCTGCTGGCGCCGGAACATTTACAGATAATGGTGAAAAATCCGCTCCGCGCCTTGAAAAAAATTAAGAACGCCGGAGCGATTTTTATCGGTCCGTATACGCCGGTTGCGGTAGGCGATTATGTTGCCGGGCCGAGCCATGTTTTGCCTACGGGCGGGACGGCGAGATTTTTCTCCGGCCTCGGCATGGGCGATTTTGTGAAAAGTTCGCACATAATCTCCTATACCAGGAAAGCGCTGGAGGAAGTGAAAGATTCCATCAAGAAGCTGGCGCTAATTGAAGGATTGCCGAAACACATGAATTCCGTTAACGCGAGATTTAAATGAAACAGGGCCCGCAATGACAGACATAGGAGGAGAAATGGCGAAGAGAAGTTCTAATCGAAGAAGAGCGAAGATAAACAGAAAGACAACCGAGACAAAAATAACCGGCGAACTGCTTGTAGACGGCCGGGGAAAGGCCGATATAAAAACAGGCATCGGTTTTCTGGATCACATGCTGACGCTTTTTGCTTTTCACGGATTATTCGATCTGAAACTCAAGGTTAAAGGCGATTTGAACGTGGACACCCACCACACGAACGAAGATGCGGCTATTTGCCTGGGGCAGGCATTTAAAAAGGCGCTGGGGGCGGGCCGCGGCATAAGGCGGTTTGGGTCTTCCGAGGTCCCGATGGATCACGCGCGCGCCAGGGTAACCATCGATATAGGGAACAGATTTGCCTATACCGGAATACAACTCCGAGACGGAAAATTTCAACAAGCGCTTTCAGAAATTAGGAGCAATAAAGCCGGTGAGAACTATTCAATGGAAGACGGTAATGATTTCCTTGAGACTTTCGCCAAAAACCTGAGCATGAATTTGCATATAAACATTCTTTCGGAAAGTGATATGCACCATATGCTGGAAGCAATATTTAAGGCGCTCGGTATAGCGCTTGACCACGCGGCCGAAATCGACCCGAGAAGGAAAAAGGTGATCCCGTCATCAAAGGGCGTGTTTTAAAATGTCCATTGTTGTGATAGATTACGGGCTGGGAAATTTGACCAGCGTATATAACGCGCTTAAATTTCTGGGCGCAGACGCTAAGGTTAGCCCGTCGGCGGAGGATCTTAAGAAAGCAGATAAGATTGTCCTGCCGGGCGTGGGCGCTTTTAAAGACGCGATTCTAGGCCTCGAAAAGCGAAACCTGAAAAAGGCGATAATAGAGACGCTTTCTTCGGGGAAAATATATCTCGGGATATGTCTTGGGCTTCAGATTCTCTTTGAAGGCAGCGAAGAAGGCGATACTGAAGGTCTCGGCGTATTCAAAGGCATGGTTAAGCGTTTTCGGGAAAAATCCGGCATTAAGGTGCCGCACATAGGATGGAACGCCGTCAGGTCGCAGGGTCCGGGCAGCAGACATCGGATCATGAATGGCATAGCGGATGGGTCGTACTTTTATTTTGACCATTCATACTATGCCGAACCCGGGGACAAGGGTATTGTGGCCGCGACGACGGAATACGGAATGAATTTTACCTCTTTAGTCCGCAGGGAGAACATTTTCGCGGTTCAATTTCACCCGGAGAGAAGCCAGGGCCTGGGGCTCGGGCTTTTGAAAAATTTTATTGAGCTATGAAGATAATTCCGGCTATCGACATAATGGACAATAAGGTGGTCAGGCTCCGTCAGGGGGAATTTGACAAAGGGAAGGTGTATTCGGTGAATCCCATCATGGCCGCCAAAGAGTGGAAGGCCGCGGGGGCGCGCCTCCTTCATGTGGTTGATCTTGACGGCGCCAGGCTTGGGAGACCTGTGAGCCTGGACATAGCCGCGGAAATCATAAAAAATGCCCGGGTCGACATAGAGCTCGGCGGGGGCTTAAGAAGCGTCGAAAATATCGAAAGCGCTTTTGCCGCGGGCGTATACTTTGCCGTAATCGGCACAAGCGCCGTGGAGGATGAGGGTTTTTGCAGGCGTCTTACGGAGAAATTCGGCGATAAAGTTATTTTTGCGGTTGACGTAAAAGACGGCAAAATCGCCGTGAAGGGATGGAAGGAAGTTTCGGAAATCGGCGTAGACGGCTATATAAAAAAACTCAAAGGCGCCGGCGCGAAAAAGATAATATATACCGATATATCAAGAGATGGCATGATGACCGGGCCGAATCTGGAGGCCCTGAAGTCAATTCTGCGCTTAACGCCGCTTGAGGTTACGGCCTCCGGCGGAATTTCGAGCATAGAGGATATAAAGGTTCTGAAGGCGCTTGAGAAGGATGGCCTTCGGGCGGTTATTGTAGGCAAGGCCCTCTACGAAGGCAAGATAGATTTGAAGGAGGCGCTAAGTGCTGGCTAAAAGAATTATACCGTGCCTTGACGTGAAAAACGGCAGGGTCGTAAAAGGGGTAAATTTTGTGAACCTGAAGGATGCCGGTGACCCCGTGGAGAACGCAAAGATTTATAATGACGAGGGTGCCGATGAACTGGTTTTTCTGGACATAACGGCCAGTTTCGAAAAAAGAAAGACAATGGTGGATGTTGTAAGGCGCGTTGCCGAAGGGGTCTTCATGCCGTTTACGGTAGGGGGCGGAGTGGGCTCGTTCGAAGACATAAGCGGCCTTCTGAGGGCGGGCTGTGACAAGGTTTCCGTGAACACGCAGGCGGTAAAAAATCCGGAATTTGTGAAGAAAGCCGCGGATAAATTCGGGACACAATGTATTGTAGCCGCCATAGACGCAAAGAAGACGCTCCCCGGCAAGTGGGAGGTCTACATAAACGGCGGCCGGGACGTGACCGGCCTGGACGCTATAGAATGGGCGAAAAAAGCCGCTTCTCTGGGCGCAGGGGAAATCCTGCTTACAAGCATGGATAGAGACGGCACAAAGGACGGCTATGATATCGCCCTGACAAGGGCCGTTGCGGAAGCGGTCAGCATACCCGTTATCGCAAGCGGCGGGTGTGGAACGCTTGAACATTTTTACGAAGCCCTGACGGAAGGAAAGGCGGACGCGGCGCTCGCGGCAAGCGTGTTTCATTTTCGGGAATTCAGCATAAAGCAGGTTAAGGAATATTTAAGCTCGAAGGAGATAGAGGTACGGATTTAGTAGATGTCATTGCGAGCCCCGAAGAGACGAAGCAATCTCTGAGATTGCTTCGTCGTCCGCCTTCGGCGGACTCCTCGCAATGACGCGAATTAAGGAACATCAATGATAGATAAATTAAATTTCGACGAAAAGGGTTTAATACCCGCGATAATACAGGACTACAAAACAGGCAAGGTGTTGACGCTTTGTTACATGAATGAAGAAGCACTGGACAGGACGCTTAGAGAAGGGAAGGTTTACGTTTTCAGGCGCTCTAAAGGCAGGGTTATGTCCAAAGGCGAAACATCGGGCAACATACAGGCCGTAAAAGAGGTTTTTGTGGATTGCGCAGACAATTCCATTCTTTTAAAAGTGGAACAAACCAGGGCCGCCTGTCACGAGGGCTACTTTACGTGTTATTTCAGGAAGATCGAAGGGCTCGATAAGGAAAAGATAGTAGAAAAAAAGGTATTTGATCCAAAAGATGTCTACAGGAAATAAATATTTTCCGTCAAAAAAAGAATTCATAAAGCTGTCAAAGAAGGGCAATATCATTCCCGTTTACGCGGAAATACCGGCCGACTTTGAAACGCCGCTTTCGGCTTTTGCGAAGGTTGATGACGGGGATTTCTCTTACCTTCTCGAGTCCGTCGCAGGCGGCAAAAAGATCGCCAGGTACTCTTTTCTCGGGAGCCGTCCGGCGCTTATTTTCATGAGCAATGGCAGAAAAATCACGGTGCGGACGCCCGGTAGGAAAAAGGTTTTCACTACGGCGAGTGACCCGCTCGCTGAGATTAAGAAGATAATGGAGAAATTTTCTTTCGTGTCGATCAAGGGTCTTCCGCGGTTTTGCGGGGGACTTGTGGGATACATGGGATATGACACGGTGAGATTTTTTGAGCGGGTACCGGATAAAAACAGGGATGAGCTGAATTTGCCGGACTGTTTTTTCATGCTGACCGATACGATACTTCTCTTTGACCACGTCGAGCGCAGGATAAAGATCGTCTCGAACGCTTTTGTCGGTAAGGACGCTTCGTCGGCGTATGGGGTGGCCGTCGCGAAGATCGAGAAAATCACAAGGCGACTTTTAAAACCGGCGAAATTGCCGGCATACTCCGGAAAGGCGAAAAAACGACCCGGGAAAAATATCCCCATAAAATCGAATCTTACAAAAAAACAGTTTACGCGCATTGTGAAGAAAGCCAAGGAATATATAAAAGCGGGCGATATTATCCAGGTCGTTCTTTCACAAAGATTCGAAAAAGGGATAACGTCCGACCCTTTCGAGATATACAGGGCTCTACGGCGCATAAATCCCTCGCCGTACATGTTCTACCTTAAGTTTGGCAAGCTGCGGCTCGT
>CAZYPU010000016.1:0-22406 GCA_964649665.1 uncultured Planctomycetia bacterium | reverse complement strand
GAGATTTCTTTGACTGGATGCCCGTGGGGATGTCATGCGGAAACGAAGACGAAAGACACAGGGTCATCAGAGAGCATTATGTTAAAAAATACCTGCCGAAAGAGGCGTACGCATCTTTACAAAGCGCCGAGGAAATAGAACAAAACGCGGAAAGGATAACGCCTCTCCTCGTGAGCACGCTCATGGAGTGGGTCGGCCGCCGGGCGCGGAAAATAGAAGCCAACCCCTCCGGAGAAGAAGAAAAAGAAGAGCTCGTGCTGATACTCGACATGCCGCCGGATGAAATCGGAAGGGCAAAAACACTTATAGAGGAACGCGTAATAAAACCGCTGATGAGAGTAAGCGGAAATAATGGAACAATAGCCGCTGCGCTGAAACATCTCTCTGTTTGCGGAAGGGGTAAGATACCCGTTGTAAGGCAGCGCATCGGAAACAAAACACTAAGGCCCCGGAACGTAATTGTCGTGACGAGCCAATCGTCTATGGCAAACTTTGACAAAGATGGGTTCGAACAATCGTTTGTTACGGCGCTTGCCTTGCCGGACTTGAAAGCGAAAAATAGCGTTACTCCCGAATCATACTATTACCCGTATCTGGAGGCTACGTTTTTCGCCGTCATACGGGCGCTCGGCGCGTTTGATTTAAAGGAAAGCGAAGACGGGGAAAAATCCGAACTTTTAAAAAAATACAAAAAACGGCTATGGCGATGGTATAGGCAAATACCAAACGCGAGGCAGTTAACCGAATATCAACTTAAAAAGCTTTGTTTCGAAAAAGACGGAACAGGCGGCCCCAAAAAACACGTCGTCATAGAACTTATCATACCGGACGCGGAAAACTTTGACCACGATACTTTGCAGAGCCTATACGAAAAGATAGAAAGATTTATCCGAAACGCGTAAAGAAAGGAGGGATGGAGATGAACAGGATACAAAACCTAAAAATGAAAAATCTGAAAATGGACGACATCTTCTCGATATTCACCGAATACGTTAAAGATGAGATCGAGAAAGACATAAGCGCCATATACGAGAAAGAGGCGCGCCGCTTTTCAAACCCGGAAGACCCGTGGGTCTTTGAGCTGAAAGATAGATAGGTTACCCACAGAAGCAGGAGGTTTAAACCGCCTGCTTCCGCAGTCCTTCGGACTTCCTGTCATTTTCCTGTTCGCTTTTCGTTGACTTCATATGCCATATATGGTATAAATTATGACCTAAGGTACAGCATGATAGAGAGATACACCCTTCCGAGAATGGCCCGCGTGTGGTCCGAACAGAACAAATTCGACAACATGCTGAGAGTGGAAATCTCAGCGTGCGAGGCCCTTTCCAAGCTCAAAATCATACCAAAAAGCGATCTTTTCCAGATAAAAAAGAAGGCCCGTTTCCAATTGGAGCGCATAAAGAAAATCGAGGAGAAAACAAACCACGATGTCCTGAGCTTTGTCATGAATATCTCCGAAAACGTGGGCGATGCCGCCAGGTGGGTTCACTTTGGCCTTACCTCAAGCGATGTCGTGGACACGGCGTTTTCCCTTATGATGCGCGAGGCGATGGATATTCTGATAAAGGACACCGCCGAACTCCTTAAAGCGTTCCGCCTTAAAGCCAGAAAATATAAGAATACCGTAATGATAGGCCGTTCCCATGGCGTTCACGCCGAGCCGATTACGTTTGGGCTCAAGATGGCGCTTTTTTACTGCGAAACAAAACGCGATCTGGAGCGGCTTAAGAGAGCGCGTGAGGCAATTGCCTACGGCAAAATATCCGGCTCAGTGGGAACCCACGCGAACGTTGATCCTTTTGTAGAAGAATATGTCTGCAGGAAGCTTGGCCTGAAACCCGCCCGGGTTTCGTCGCAGATCCTGCAGCGCGACAGGCATGCCGAATACCTGAACGCCATCGCCATAACGGGCAGCTCTCTCGAAAAATTCGCGACAGAATTCCGCGGCCTGCAAAGAACAGAAATAGGCGAGGTCGAGGAATATTTTTCACCGACGCAAAAGGGCTCCTCCAGCATGCCGCATAAGAAAAACCCGATAATCGCCGAGAGGATCTGCGGACTGGCGAGAATCCTCAGGGCAAACGCCCTTGCGGGCATGGAAAACATGCCCCTGTGGCACGAAAGGGACATTTCGCATTCTTCCGTAGAACGGGTTATCATGCCGGACTCGGCGATACTGCTCGACTACATGCTTGTCAGGATGACGAATCTTGTTAATAAATTAGTGGTCAACGAGGACCGGATGAGGGAAAATCTTGGTAAGACAAGGGGAATGATTTTCTCTCAAAGAGTGCTTTTGGAACTCGTGAAAAAGGGTCTTACGCGGATGGAAGCTTACGACATAGTGCAGGACGCCGCTTTGAATATGCATAAAGAAAACGTGGATTTTGCCGAAGCGCTTAAAAGGAATAAAAAGGTGAGAAATATTATGGGTCCCGCGGCTATAGAGGAATGCTTTGACCTGGGGTACCATACGAAATACATCGATAAAATATTCAAAAAAGCAGGAATTTAATATGAAAAAAGGAAAGCTTGTTTACGAAGGAAAAGCGAAAAAGGTTTTTGAAACGGACGATCCGGATCTCTTCATCCAGGAGTTCAAAGATGATGCGACCGCTTTTGACGCCACTAAGAGAGGCACGATACGGGATAAAGGCGTTGTCAATAACGCGATTTCAAAAATATTATTTGAACTGCTTATGTCCAAAGGCGTGGAAACGCACTTTGTAAAACAGCTCGACGAGCGCCAGATGCTGATAAAAAAAGTGGAAATTATCCCCCTCGAGGTGACCATCCGGAACATTGTAGCCGGCGGGATGGCAAAACTGCTCGGCATAGAAGAAGGGCTTAAGCTGGACGAACCCGTCCTGGAATACCACTATAAAAACGACGCCCTGCACGACCCCCTTATAAACGAGTATCACGTCAGGGCCATGAAGATGGCAAAGGAGGAAGAGCTGGACTTTATCAAAAAGCGGTCCTTCGAGATAAATAATATCCTGAAGGCGTTTTTCGACCGCAAAAATCTCGACCTGGTGGATTTCAAGCTGGAATTCGGAAGGCACAGGGACAAGATCCTGCTTGCCGACGAGATTTCCCCAGATACCTGCAGGTTCTGGGACAAGGAAACACGAAAAAAGCTTGATAAAGACCGTTTCAGAAGGGATCTGGGCGACGTTCGGGACGCCTATCAGGAAGTGCTGCGAAGGATAACCGCATGAGGGGCCGCCTTTCCTATAAAAAATCAGGCGTCAACGTCGACAAGGCGAATCTTTTCGTAAAAAAGATAAAAACTCTCGTAAAGACCACAAAAAGGCGAGGCTGGGTCAGCAACATAGGCGCCTTTGCCGGATTTTTTAAACCCGAAATAGCCGCATACGAAAACCCCATTATGGTGGCTTCCACCGATGGCGTCGGCACCAAGCTCATGATAGCAAAATGGGCCGGCATTCACGACACCGTGGGCGTGGACCTTGTGGCCATGTGCGTGAATGACATCATTACCTGCGGCGCGGAACCGCTGTTTTTTCTGGACTATTTTGCAACGGGAAAACTTTCGCCGCGAGCCGGATACGAGGTGATTAAAGGCATCGTTAAAGGCTGCAGGCTTGCGGGCTCGGCCCTTATCGGCGGCGAAACAGCCGAGCTTCCGGGAATGTACGGCCCTGGAGATTATGACCTGGCGGGTTTTTCCGTAGGGCTGGCGGACAGAAAAAAGATTATAGACGGGTCGAAAATAGAAAAGGGAAACCTTATTCTGGGAATTGCCTCGACCGGCATCCATTCCAACGGCTATTCGCTGGTAAGAAAAGTATTTTCCAGGAAAGAACTGTCCGCGAAGCTGGCGAAAGAGGTATTGAAGCCGACGGCCATATACGTGAAACCCGTCCTCGGGCTTACAAAACGTTTCAACGTAAAGGGCATAGCGAATATAACAGGCGGGGGTTTCTACGATAACATAGTACGGCTCTTGCCCGGCTGCGTCAAGGCCGTAATATTTCAGGGCACATGGCCGGTTTTGCCCATTTTCGAATTGATCAAAAAAAGAGGAAACATAGAAGAGAGGGAAATGTTCAGGACCTTCAACATGGGGATCGGCATGGCCGTGATCCTTCCCAGAAAAGAGATGCTTAAAGCGCAAAATTTCCTGCTTAAAAAACATAAATTGAAAAGCTGGGTAATCGGCGAGATTATTCGGGGAAGAAGGAAGGTAGAGATAATTTAAACTGTCATTGCGAGGGCGCGTCAGCGCCCGAAGCAATCTCAACCTATGAGATTGCTTCGGGCGCTACGCGCCTCCTCGCAATGACAATTTATCGCTGATCATGAAAGTGCTAATAATCGGCCATGGTGCGAGGGAACACGCCATTGCCTGGAAAATAAAACAGTCACCCCGCCTTAAAAAAATTTACTGCGCGCCGGGTAACGGCGGGACCGCCCAAATAGCGGAGAACGTTCCCGTTAAAGCCGGCGCCCTCGGCGGCCTTGCCGATTTCTGTGAAAAAGAAAAAATAGATTTAACCATTGTCGGCCCGGAAGCCGCGCTTGCCTCCGGCATAGTTGATTTATTTAAAAAAAGAAACTTGAGAATATTCGGGCCCGGAAAATCCGCCGCGCACCTTGAGGGAAGCAAGGTTTTCATGAAAGAACTTTGCCGGGACGAGGGTATTCCCACCGCGGATTTCGAAATTTTTGATAATGCTAAAAAAGCAGGGGATTTCATAAGGTCAAAGTCCGCGCCTCTGGTTGTAAAGGCGGACGGCCTGGCCGCAGGTAAAGGCGTGATTGTGGCAAAAACAGAAGCCGAGGCGCTTGCCGCCGTCGAGAACATAATGGTTGAGAGGATATTCGGCTCCGCCGGCGATAAAGTTATAGTCGAGGAGTGCCTTAAGGGCGAAGAGGCCTCGATCATTGTTGTATCCGACGGGGAAAACATAGTTCCCCTTGCCTCCAGCCAGGATCACAAGAGGATATTTGACGGCGATAAAGGAGGCAATACCGGCGGCATGGGCGCCTATTCGCCGGCGCCGGTGGTAACGGACGCAATTTTTAATAAGACAATTTCAAAAATAATAATACCGGCAATAAGCGGAATGAAAAAAAGAGGCGCGCCCGTAAGGGGCGTTCTTTACGCGGGCATAATGATCTCCGGCGGCGAGCCCAAACTTCTCGAGTTTAACGTGCGGTTCGGCGATCCGGAAACGCAGGCAATCCTTCCGAGATTGAATTCGGATTTACTGGATCTGCTTGAATCGGCGGCCGAAGGCTCGCTTAAAGGTTATAGCCTGGATTGGAGCGAAAAGTCCTGCGTGGCGGTCGTTATGGCCTCCGGCGGCTATCCGGGAAAATACGAAAAAGGGAAAGAAATTTCCGGTATTAAAAAAGCTCTCGATCTCGAAAATAATTTAGTGTTCCATGCGGGAACAAAAATCGTCGCGGAAAAACTTCTTACCGGCGGCGGAAGGGTTTTAAATGTTGTTGCGTTGGGGGGCGACATAAAGGAAGCCATGGATAAGGCATACAGGGCTTGCAAGTTGATTAAGTTTGACGGGGCGCATTATCGCAAAGATATCGGTTACAGGGCAATTAATACCGTAGGAGCGAAAAATGGCTAAAAAACCTTTGGTTTCGGTTATAATGGGAAGCGACACCGATCTGGACGTCATGAAAGAAACGATGCACCTATTGCGGAAATTCGACATTCCTTACGAGCCGAAAATATTATCGGCGCACCGTTCGCCTAAAATGACGTCCGATTTTGCGAATACCGCGGAGAAAAGGGGCGTCAAGGTAATTATCGCGGGCGCCGGGGGCGCCGCGCATCTTGCCGGAGTTGTCGCCGGCTATACCATTCTCCCGGTAATAGGCGTTCCGATGGATACGAAGGCGCTTAAGGGCATAGACTCGCTCTTGTCCACAGTGCAGATGCCCGGCGGTATCCCCGTCGCTACGGTAGCTATCGGGAAAGCCGGCGCAAAAAACGCGGCAATACTGGCCGCGGAAATTTTAGCCATAGGCGACCATACGTTGCGGAAAAAGCTAAAGGCGTTTAAAAGGGAACTCGCCGGCGTAGTCAGGAAGAAGAACAAACGCTTAACCGGGTAGCGAGTTCGGTCATTGCGAGCCCTTGACATTGAAAATGTCAAGGGCGAAGCAATCTCTGGTGGGATTGCTTCGTCGGCCTTCGACTTCCTCACAATGACAAGGGTATACCTATTATGTCAAACACGATATCCAAGACAAAAACGCTTAAAGTAAACCCTGATTCGCCCGAGGGGGATGTCATTCAATTTGCGGCCAAACTTCTCTCGGGCGGCGGGCTCGTCGCTTTTCCGACGGAAACGGTATACGGCATAGGGGTGAATTTTCTTAACGAAGAGGCGATGAAAAAACTGTACCGGATTAAACAAAGGCCGCTTGATAAACCTTTTACCATACATATCTCAAGAGTGGACATGATTACGAAAATGCGCTGCGAAATTACGGATTCTGCCGAAGCGCTTATGAAAAAATTCTGGCCGGGCCCGCTTACGATAATTTTGAAGTCAGAAAACGGAAAACTCGGTTTCAGGATGCCCCAAAACACCGTCGCGAAGGCCCTTATAGCCGAAAGCGGCGTGCCATTAGCGGCCCCAAGCGCGAATTTCTCGGGTGAAAAACCGCCGACTGAGGCGGTGGAGATCCCCGGAGACCTTGCAGGAAAGCTTGACCTTATACTTGACGGCGGAAAAACGCGCCTGGGTATCGAATCCACAGTTGTTGACACAACAGTTTTTCCCCATAAAATATTGCGCGAGGGCGCTGTTCCCGGGGAAGACATAAGACGTATCACGGCGTGAAAAATATAAAGAAAATTTTAATAATCTGCACCGGAAACAGCTGCAGGAGTATAATGGCGGAGGGTTGTCTTTCCAAAAAACTGAATGATATCAGTTTGGATGATGTGATTGTCATCTCCGCGGGAACGGGCACCGCTTCCGGCCGCAAGCCGACAGACGAAACCATACAGGTCGCGAAGGAACACGGCATAGATGTGTCCGGTTATATTTCCTCCGGCATGTCCAGGACGCATATAGAAAGCGCCGACATAATCCTTGTCATGGCCGAGATGCATAAAAACGCGATTTTGCGCGGGATGCCCTCGACAAAGGACAAGATCCGGTTTTTAAGGGAATTTTCTTCCGAGAAGGACCGGACGAAAAATTCAATAGCCGATCCCATCGGCATGCCCATCGGGTTTTACAGGGAAGTTTTTGAAATTATAAAAGATTCTGTGGAAGGATTTGTGAAATGGTTAGAAAAATAGCGATAGGTTCGGATCACGGCGGGTTCAGGCTTAAAGAATTTCTTAAAAAATACCTCTCGGGAAAAGGCTACTCGGTGAAGGATTTCGGAACGCATACGGATAAACCTTCCGACTACCCGCTTGTAGGCTACAAGGTTGCAAGAAGCGTCTCACGCGGCAGCTTCGAGAGAGCGATTCTTATATGCAAGACGGGAATCGGCATGGCTATCGTAGCGAATAAGTTGCCGAACGTGCGCTCCGGCGTCTGCAATACGATTCACCAGGCAAAGACGTCGCGTCTTCACAACGACACCAATGTCCTTAGCCTTGCGGCGAAATACATAACCGCTGACAAAGCCAAAAGGATCGTCGGCGTTTGGCTCAATACCAAATCCCTGGGCCAAAGGCACAAGCGGCGTGTAAACCAGATTAAAAAACTGGAGAGGAAAGCATGAAGCCATTCAGCCGTTTAAAAAAGGAAGATCCCCGGATTTTTAAAGCCATATTGGCGGAGACCGCCCGGCAGGGTGAAAAGTTAGAACTCATAGCGAGCGAAAATTTCGCCAGCAGAGCCGTTATCGGAGCCGAGGCGAACGTTATGATGAATAAGTACGCAGAGGGTTATCCCGGACGCAGGTGGTATAACGGCTGCGAGTTCGTTGATGCCGTAGAATCACTTGCTATAGAAAGGGCCAGGCGTCTTTTTGCCGCCGAACACGTAAATGTCCAGCCGCACTCCGGATCGCAGGCAAATATGGCGGTATATTTTTCCATGCTCAATGCGGGCGATACGGTTTTGGCGATGGACTTAAGATGCGGGGGCCACCTTACGCACGGCCATATACACAATTTTTCGGGGAAATATTTCAACATAATACCCTACGGGGTAAATAGAGACACCGAACGCCTTGATTACGACGAGATACGGCGCCTGGCAAAAACCCACAGGCCGAAAATGATACTGGCCGGCGCGAGCGCGTATTCGAGAATTATAGATTTCAGGAAATTCAGGGAAATATGCGACGAATCGGGCGCCTTTCTCATGGTTGACATGGCACATATCGCGGGGCTTGTCGCCTGCGGCCTTCACCCGAATCCCGTAAAATACGCGCAGTTTGTGACCGCTACCACGCATAAAACGCTCCGCGGCCCGCGTTCCGGCATAATTTTGTGTAAAAAACGCTTTGCAAAAAAAATAGACAAAGAAATTTTCCCGGGCATCCAGGGCGGGCCGCTCATGCACGTTATAGCGGCGAAAGCCGTTTGTTTTAAGGAAGCGCTTAAACCGTCGTTCAAAAAATATCAGCGGCAGGTTATAAAAAATGCGAAAGCCCTTTCCGAGGCACTTTCCGCGAAGGGCTACAGGATTGTCTCCGGCGGCACCGATAACCACCTCCTGCTCGTTGACCTTTCCGGTAAAAATATCACGGGACGCGAAGCAAGCCGGGTTTTGGACGAAGTCGGCATAACGGTTAATAAAAACCTTATCCCGTTTGACAGGCGAAGCGCTGTGGTAACCAGCGGCATGCGCCTGGGCACGCCCGCGCTTACGACGCGCGGGATGAAAGAGAAAGAAATGGTAAAAATCGCCGAACTTATCGACAGAACATTGCAAAGCAAAAGTAGAGGAGGCTTAAATCCCCGCTGCCGCTCGCAAATAAAGAAAGAAGTAAAGAAGCTTACCGGAAAATTCCCGCTTTATAAAGATTTGATAGAGAACCTGAAACGCGCATGAAAAATCCAAAAAGGCCGAGCTGGGACGAGTATTTTTTATCCATCGCGCTGCTTGTGTCAAAACGCTCTACGTGCTTAAGGAGAAAAGTTGGAGCGGTCATCGTAAAGGATAAAAGGATTCTTGCCACGGGTTATAACGGCGCGCCGTCAAATATAGAGCATTGCGAAAAAATGGGGTGCCTTAGGGATAAGCTTAAAATACCCTCGGGCGAGCGTCATGAACTTTGTCGCGGTTTACACGCTGAACAGAACGCGCTTCTTCAAGCGGCCCTTCACGGCATAACCGTAAAAGGCGCAAAAATATACGCGACCACCCAGCCATGCATTATATGCGCTAAAATGCTCATAAATGCCGGCACAAAAGAGGTTATTATAGCCGGACGTTATCCGGATAAGATGGCCCGCGATTTCTTAAAAGAAGCAGGAGTAAAAGTTCGGGTCATTGCGAGGGCGCGATAGCGCCCGAAGCAATCCCATCGTTTGAGATTGCTTCGCTCCCTTTCCCTCCGGGTCTACGACCCGCAGGGTCGGAGACGGCTCGCTCGCAATGACGACAGGATAGCTAATTATGAAATGTCCTTATTGCCGCAGCAAACGAGACAGGGTTGTCGACTCCCGTTCCATACGCGGCAACCAGGCCGTCCGGAGGCGCAGGGAATGCCTGAAGTGCCGCAGGAGATACACTACTTACGAATACGTTGAAGAAATCCCGATTATGGTGATAAAGTCCGATGGCCGCCGCGAGCCCTTCGACAGGCAGAAGATTTTAAACGGCCTGATAAAAGCGTGCGAAAAGCGGCCGATAAGTATGGAAAGGCTTGAGGGTATTGTCAGAAAAATAGAAACGCAACTTCAGAATGAATTTATAAAAGAAGTAAGATCCAAGGTGATCGGCGAGATGCTCATGAAGGCGCTTCACTCGCTCGACGAAGTCGCGTACGTCCGGTTCGCTTCCGTCTACCGCCAGTTCCGTGACGCCACGCAGTTCACGAGGGAACTGAAAAAGTTCCTTAAGTAACACACCATTCAACTTTCCGTTTGGCATCCGGCGCCCTTTCGGCTCATACTGAAAGACCGGGGAAGCGCCGGGTTTTCGGCTCAGCATAAAAATTTAAGCCAAGATTTTCTCCCTTGAATTTAAGTAATTTGCTCATTGCACAAAAGGAGGGGCCCTGCAGCAGAGCCGCAGGGCCTTTTCTGATATTACAATTTCACAAATTACTAAATTCTACGGTCGAAAATATTCGCCGAAAATCCGGCGCTTCCCCGGTCTTAGTAAATAGGATAAATAGAGCAGAAGGTAAGCAAAAGGTGCCAGGCACCTTAGATGAGCTCAACTAAGGTGCCTGGCACCTTTTGCTATATCCTGTCCAAATCGACGTTAAGGATGGTGTTGGCGCCGGCTTTCGAGAGCCAGTCCTGGAGGGCCCTCATTTTTTTCGCGGCAAGGATCTTATTGCGGTAGGTATCTTTTTCCTTCTCGAATTTTTTCTCGTCTATTAAACGGAAACCGACCGGTTCTATAAGGGCGCAGCCCTTTCTCACCTCTATGGGTTTGGAAATTTCGCCCGGTTTTAATTTAAAGGCGTCATCGACAATTGCATACGACTCGCCTATTCCCGCTATGTAGTCAAATCTTGAAATAAACCCCGTGCGAGCGGGTTTAAGGGCGTATTTTTCGGAAATGGCAAAAAGCGGCATTTTTCCGGATTTCGCCTCCCCGTACATTTTATTCGCTTTTTTCTGTGCGAGGATTTTAGCTTTTTCATCCTTGATCAAATCCGTTATGTAAACAGTCACCTCTTCGGCGGATTTAACGCGCGGAGATCTTTTCTCTTTTACCATTATGATGAAAGAGGTCCCTATTTCATTTTCATCAACCATCGGCGCGACCTCCGCGAGGGGATTCAGGCGGGAGGAAACCGCTCCGATATTTCCCATGTTCCCCATTCCCGGAACGATTTCTTCCCGGGAGAAGGGAGGAGTTTCTTTTATACTTAAACCGAAGCGCTCGGCGATTTTCTCCATATTGCGCGGCCGGGACGCTAATTTATCATATACCTCCTTCATTTCCGCGAGCACTTTTTCCTTTGCGCCCTGTTCTTTATGGGGGAAAGCGATATATTGAAGAATTATTTTTTCCGGTTCCGTAAAACGTTCCTTTTGCGCGTCGTAAAAGGACATTATTTCCTTTTCGGAAACAGCCGCTTTCTCTTTAAAAGCGTTTTTGTCTATAACGACGTAATCGATCTCGGCTTTTTCAAATTCATTCCGGTAAAAACGGTATAATTCCGGATCCGGTACGGCTACGCTTTTTACGATATCGTTCTTGAATTTCATGGATATAATAAAATCCCTCACGCTTTCTTCGAAAGCCCTGGGCGAGACGCCGAGCGAGTTTTGCAGGAAATATTTATAGAATTTCTCGTTAAAAACATTGCCCCTCGTAAAAAGCGGATGGTTTGTTATAAAATCCACGACTTCCCCGTCGGAGGCGTCCATGCCCGCCTTCTTTGCCCCGCTTTTCATTATAAGGCTTTCCCACGCGAGACGGTTTATCAATTTCCTGTCCTTCTGAAGCTTGTCAAGCGCTTCGGGCTGGTTGAAATAATTCAGGAAAAGCCCTATCCGGGCGTTTTTTACGCTTTTGGCAAACTCCTCGATGGAAATCTTCCTGCCGGAGATCCTCCCGACATACTTAAACGGCAGCCTTTTTCTCGAAAGGTTTCCCGCGCCCCAGAGCACGAAAGCGGGTATGATGATAATCGCGAGCGCCCACAATATTTTTTTGGCTATATTTTTTTTGCGCAAAAAAGTAAGCATTTATTTTCCCTCCAGCAGCCCATATTATATGCAATTTGGCGCTTTATGGCAAGGCATTTAAAAAAAGGTTGAATATATAAAGTCGTTTGATATAATGTACCCCAGATAATACTACTGCATCTTGAGTGTGTAAGCTGCCCTATGCCTAAAGAAATAGAAACAAAGTTCAAAATCGGTTCCGCAGAGAAATTCAAACGAAACCTGAAGAAAATAGGCGCGAGGTTCCTTGCAAAAGAATTGGAACGGGACACTTATTATTGCCACGGCATCCTTCAAGACTCCGGTTTCACCATCCGCCTTAGGTCGGTTGCCGATAAAGGCATATTTACGCTGAAGGGTTCCTCCGGAAGCGCCCCATCCCGGACATATAAAGTCCGCAATGAGATCGAAGCGGGCATAAATGACGTGAAGGCTTTCGGCAAAATCCTAAAACAGCTCGGCTTTATGCCGCGGTTCAAAAAAGAAAAAATCCGGGAAACGTATAAATGGAAGGACGCGAAAATATCCGTTGACAAACTTCCCTTTATGGGATTTTATGCGGAGATAGAGGGGTCGAAAAAAAGCATAAAAGAAGCCGCCGGCCTTCTCGGGCTTGATATGGCGCGGGCCATACCGGATACCTACATGAAACTTTTCGATTACTATAAAATGCTTCACAAGAAACCGGATCTTCAGCTTGTTTTTAGAAAGTAAAAGGAGACGGCATGGTCGATTTTATCATACTGATCGCCGGAAAGGCCATACGCTTCAAATCGAACAGCCCCGAGCTTGCTTATGACGCCGCCTCGGAAACGGTGACGGCACACCGGAAATCCCCGAAGAAACGGTAGTTGATCGAATCGTATTCCAGCCCGAACTCCCGTTTTAAGTAATGGCTTAGCCCGCGGCAGGTGCCTTTATGAAGTTATCGAAAAAGTCCTCCAATTGTCATTCTGAGGCGCCCTGAAAGGCGCCGTCTCCGACCCTACGGGTCGTAGACCCGGAGGGAAGAATCTTAACGAAAGATCCTTCGTCCCGCATGGCCTATATTGTTCATTGTGGTATGCGGGACTTCCTTCGGTCGTCGGCCCTTACCTCCGGGCCTCCTCAGGATGACAGGCGGAATTGCTTTTTCAATAAATGGCGCACTTTTTTGACAATCTCTTTATATCTAACCTACGGCCGAGAGAGGGCCTGTGGGAAGAGCCTTCTGCTAAAAAGCAGAATGAACCCACGCTGTTTTTCCCTCCGGCCTCGCGAAGCATCGCCTCATAGGTATGACTGCTGCGGGCTGAACCGGATCATTTCAACTTGATAATGTAAAATATTGTGGGTACTTTCAATGTGTCATTGCTTCGGTCTGCGAAGCAGGCCGAAGCAATCTCTTCGTTTGAGATTGCCTTCGCCCTTGACATCTTTGATGCCAAGACCTCGCAATGACGGAGAAGCAAAGTGTCCAATTATCTTGACACCACTTTCAACATGTTGCGCTTGACACTATGGTACGATTAGGATATACTATGAGAAAATCCCGGCAATGGGGCGCGAACATGAAAAAAAGCAGAAAAGCATATTCCATATTCACGTGATAAGAAGAAATAAAGGAAACTACAGAGATGAAGCTGAAATTGGGCGTACCTAAAGGCAGCCTCCAGGACTTGACCGTTAAGCTGTTTAAGAAGGCGGGCTTCAACATAAGCGTTTCGACGAGGAGTTATTTCCCATCCGTAGACGATGCGGAGCTTGAGGCGGTGCTTTTCAGGGCCCAGGAGATGTCGCGCTATGTCGAAAGCGGCATAATCGATTGTGGGATTACAGGCAGGGACTGGATCCTCGAAAACGATTCAAAGGTTGTAAGGGTGGCCGAACTTATGTACGCCAAGCAGAGTCTCCGGCCCGTCAAATGGGTGATCGCGGTTCCCGAAGCGTCACCCATAAAAAGTACAAAGGACCTTAAGAACAAAAAAATCGCGACCGAACTTATAAATGTCACAAAATCCTATCTCAGGAAAAAAGGAATAAAAGCCGACGTCGAGTTCAGCTGGGGCGCAACGGAGGCCAAGACAAGCCTGGGCATGGACGCTATCGTTGAGGTTACGGAGACGGGATCGTCGCTTCGGGCGAACGGCCTGCGGGTCATAGATACGATATGCGAATCCACAACGCAATTTGTCGCGAACAAAAAAGCCTGGCGGAACCCCTGGAAAAAGAGAAAAATCGAAAAAATAGTGCTTCTCCTGAAAGGAGCGATCCTCGCCGAACAAAAAGTGGGCCTTAAAATGAACGTCTCGAAAAAAAACTTGAATAAAGTGCTCGCGATTCTGCCGGCAATGAAAAAACCGACGATTTCCTCCCTTTCGGAAAAAGGGTGGTTTGACATAGACACGATTATCGACGAGGAGGTGGTGAAGGAGATAATCCCTCGCCTCAAAAAAGCCGGCGCCCAGGGAATAATCGAGTACCCGCTTAACAAGGTTATTTATTAAATGAGGCCGCAACTTATGGAAGCCGTAGGCTGACATAAGTTGCATGGCCGAATTTGACCCTTGACATTTTTCTTAAAAAATGTCAAGGGTTTAATTCGCACTTTCAAAAGAAGAAGTTCACAGGATGCCTGACTTATGTCGCCCTTTGGGCGACATAAGTCAGGTGCTCATTAAAGGAGGCCAAATATGCCGTGCGGAAGAAAAAGAAAAAGGCACAAGATTAAAACACACAAGAGAAAAAAGCGGCTCAGAAGAGACAGGCACAAGAAGAAATAAATAACACCGCAGCTTACGGCCTACGGCGGCTGAGGTAAGCTGCGAGGATGAATTTACCCTGAGGGCGCGAAGTGCCCCCAGGATCTAAAAACAGGAAAGCAGCTAAGCACGTGATTTCCAGGGGCTTTGTTTTACTCCTTGCGATGGGTTTATTTATCACTTTCTCGCCCGAGGCGCCCTGCGCGGAAGAAAAAGAAAGTAAAGCGCTTGCCCATTACACGATGGGCGTTATCTATGACAATAAAGGCAAGACCGATCTCGCCATAATAGAGTACAAAGAGAGCCTGAAATACAACCCGCATTCTACTTTAGCCCGCCTCAGGTTAGGCGTGGACTATCTCGTCCTGGGAAAAGAAGACCAAGCCGTTAAAGAATTCGAGTCGGTAAGGGCCGCCGAGGCGGAGAACCCGCAGGCTCGTTTTTTACTGGCTTTGATTCATACCTCCCGCGGCAACTTTGTCGGGGCCGAAAAAGAGTATGAGAAAATAATCGAATGCAATCCGGAAGATATTATGGCCCTTATGTCGCTGGCGGATGTCCTCGTGATACAGGAAAAGATGCAGGAAGCCGCGCTCCTCTACGAAAAACTGATCGAAAAAAAAGAGGATAACCCCCTCCTTCATTTCAACCTGGGCATAATACAAAAACAACTCGGAAAGAACGAAGAAGCGCTTTGCCGGATAGATAGGGCGATAGAGCTCTCCCCGGAATACCTCGAAGCGCATATGTTTCGCGGCGTTATTCTGGAGTCAGAAGGAAATTATGAAAAGGCCGCCGAGAGCTATAAGCGGGTTTTGGGAATAGACCCTTTGAACGCGGCTCCCTACATGCGCCTTGCGCGCTGCTATTATAAAACGGGCAGGGTAGATGATGCTGTCGGGGAATATAAGATCGCGCTCGATATATCCCCGGATGACGCCGCTGCCTATTTGGCACTGGGATATCTTTACGCCGAAGAAGAAAAATTTGCCGAGGCCCTGGATTTATTGAAAAAGGCGTCAGTTCGATTTCCGGAGGACGCGAAGGTGTATTTTTACGCCGGCGTTGTTTACGAAAAAATGGGCAAAATCCGGACTGCCGTAGAGAACTTCAGAAAATCCACGGAACTTGATCCTACCTTCGCGGAGGCGTATAATTACATAGGCTACATGTTCGCCGAAGACGGCAAAAATCTGGATGAAGCGGTAAACCTGATAAACAAAGCCATTGCCCTTGACCCGAAAAACCCCGCGTATATAGACAGTTTGGGGTGGGCGTATTTTAAGAAAGGAATGACGGACGAAGCCGTTAAAGAGCTCGAGAAGGCGGTTTCGATCGCGAAAGAAGACCCCGTTATCAGGGGCCATCTGGGCGATGCCTACTTTAAAAAAGGTTTTTTCGATAAAGCGAGGGCCCAGTGGGAAAAATCATTCGAGCTGGACCCGGGGCAAGAGGCGATAAGGGAAAAGATAAAAAAACTAAGAGGCCCCGTGCCGGAGTTTACCCCAAGCGGCAGTGAAGGGCATGGGAAATAATCGATGCGGCTAAGAATGCCGCGTGCGTAACTGCGCGGAAGAGCGATAGGAGCAAGATGCCAGGAAAACCAAATATAAACGGACTTAAAAGAAAAGCTGTACAGATTCGAAAAGACATACTCACAATGCTCGAGAAGGCCGGATCGGGCCACACCGGAGGGAGTCTTTCGCTTGTGGAGATATTCATCGCGCTATATTTTTATAAGGCGCGGCATAACCCAAAGGATCCTGCATGGCGCGAGCGTGACAGGATTATCCTTTCAAAAGGCCACGGCTGCCCCGCTCTTTACGCCGTTCTGGCGGCCGCCGGATATTTTCCGCGGGAAGAACTCTGGACTTTGCGGAAACTCGGTTCGAGATTGCAGGGGCATCCCCAGCTTGGACTGCCCGGGGTAGAAATATCGAGCGGCTCTCTCGGCCAGGGCCTTTCGGTGGCAAACGGCATGGCGCTGGCGAACAAAATGGACGGCATTAAATCCAAGGTCTACTGCATAATGGGCGACGGCGAGACAAACGAGGGCCAGATCTGGGAAGCGGCCATGACCGCCGCGCACTACAAGCTGGATAACGTCTGCGGCATAGTTGATTTCAACAAGATGCAGATAGACGGCCTCTGCTGCGACACAAAAGGCCTCGAACCGTTCGCGAAAAAATGGCAAAGTTTCGGGTGGGATGCCAAAGAAGTCGACGGACACAATCTCGAACATCTTACGCGCGTCCTGGACGAAGCGGACAAGGTAAAGGGAAGGCCCCAGGTTATCATAGCGCACACGGTAAAGGGTAAAGGCATTTCTTTCATCGAGAACCAGGTGAAGTGGCACGGGATAGCGCCGAAAAAAGAAGAGCTTGCAAGGGCGCTAAAAGAATTGGATGACCGGTTAAAAGTGATATAGAAAATCGGAGGAAAAGCATGTTAAATCGAAAACTTATAATGTATTTCAGGATGTATAAGATCATTATAATCGTTGTCTCTGTGGTGTCGCTTGTTATAGTGCTCGCCATAATAGGGCTGAACAGCCTGGAGTCTTTCTATAAAAAAATGACGATAGCTACTTTACCTATTCAGTTTTTGCTGGTAGGCACTTCCGCGACGATTTTTGTTCTTATGTATTCTTTATTTTTGAGGGGCGGCTTTGCCAAGCTGGATAAAGCCCCCATTAAAGGCAAGGATGTGGATATCCGATGGAAAGACGTTATAGGCATGGAAGCTGCCAAGCAGGAAGCATGGGAGGTTGTGCAGCTCATAAGGGACAGGGTGCGCCTTAAAGCAATCGGCGGCCAGGTGATAAAAGGGCTTCTCCTGATAGGACCGCCCGGATGCGGAAAGACATATCTTGCGAAGGCCATAGCGACAGAAGCGAGGATGCCGTTTATCTCTATGTCAGGGAGTGAATTTGTGGAAGTATTCGTCGGCGTAGGAGCGTCAAGGGTAAGGAAGCTTTTTAAAAAGGCGCGCAATCTTGCCTTCGGATACGGCGGATGCATACTTTTTTTAGATGAGATAGACGCGATAGGAAGATCCAGGTCATTCAGTTTCATGGGCGGCCAGGAGACAAATTCAACTCAAAACCAGCTCCTGGCAGAGCTCGACGGGCTTAAAGGGAAAGACGTCAATATCGTGGTAATAGCGGCCACCAACGCCCCGGAAGAGAGTCTCGACCCCGCGCTTAAGCGGCCCGGCAGGTTCGACAGGATGATATACGTTATCCGTCCGAACCTGCAGGACAGGGAAAAGATTTTCCAATATTACCTGTCCAAAGTAAACATTGAAAAGGAGCTTGACGTCGGCCGTCTCGCCAGGCGCGCAGTGTATAAAACGCCCGCCGACATCGCGAACCTCGTGAAGGAATCCGCCCTCATAGCCATGCGGAGAAAAAAGACAAAAATCGGGCCCGAAGAAATAAGCGAAGCCTTCGAGAGGGTAGAGCTCGGCATTAAACACCCGCTTACAATGACGCCCGAGGAAAAAGAAATGACTGCCTATCACGAATCGGGCCATCTTATGACAACTTATTTTTTGCATCCGACGGAAGACGTTTTCAAAGCCTCGATCATACCGAGGAGATCCTCGCTCGGTGTTACATACATCCATCCCAAGGAGGAGCTTTACACCCATTCAAAGATAAAACTTTTAGCCGATATAAAGGTGGATCTCGGAGGGTACGTGGCGGAAAAAATTAAGATAGGCGTTACCTCCAGCGGTGTCTCGGGAGATTTCAGGCAGGCGATGATAATCGCCCACAACATGGTTTGGAGATGGGGCATGGGCGAGTCGGGCCTCCTGGGCGATTTTACCGCAATTCCCAAAGAGCAGCTTTCCGAGGACGTAAAGAAAAAATTAAACGACGATACCAATAAGATATTTACCGCCTGCGCGAAAGAAGTCGAGGACGTCCTTACAAAGGAACGGGCCATACTTGACAGGTTTGCGAAAGAACTTGTGAAAAAAGAAGAGCTGGAATACGACGAGATAGAGGCGATATTCAAAGAATACGGAAAGTCGCAGGGTAAAACGGAAAAATCCAAAAAATGAGGCCTAGATACACTCGTCATTGCGAGGCACAGAAGGCGCCGAAGCAATCTATTCGCTTGAGATTGCTTCGGGCGCTTCGCGCCCTCGCAATGACAGTCCCGCAACAAGCGCTAATTCTTTTAATCCTGTTTTACGCCTCCGGTTGCGGGGAGGTTACGTATCCCAAGGAGAAACTGACCGAATCCGTCGTTAAACTCTGCAAGAGGGAATACGGCATAGATATCGACGTGCAACTTGCGGGAAAAACACTCGTCATATACCTGCCGCTTACGAATCTTTTTAATCTGAAGCTCGCTCTTAGCGAAAGCGCGCAGGAGAAAATCCAGGACGCCCTTTTAAGCGCCTCGCGCGTTGTCTTGTCGACGGATGCCGCGATCGATTTTTACTGCATTATCGCGCAGGATATACGGCTGCCGGAGATCCAGCTTGTAATAATTAAATATATCGATGACGTAAAACGCGCTTTTTTCCACGACATCTCGCGCGGCGAATATTTTAAAAGAAGCATTATTGATATAAATGAAAACCCCCAGGCAAAAAAAGAAAAGCCGATAACCGATGTTTTCGACAAGATGAAACTGGAAAAAGAACAGCAGGAGAAAGTCCTGGACGATTTTTTCAGGAGCCCGCCGAGTTCGCTGAAAGGCATCGGTTACTGGAGCGGGAAATTTTACGCGAAGGATATCACGCTCCCTGAATTCCTGGCGGAGCAGATCGCAGGCCGCGTAAGGCTAAGATTCAGGGAAACAGAGGGCCTGACAAAATACGCCCTCAGGTCCGTTAACGGAAAATTCATAGATAAAGAAGGCGGCGGGCTTTTTCTTATATCTTTTAACGCGGAGGTGCTTCTTTTTGCGGCGGCGCCTGAGGAAAAGAAAGTCATAGAAGAGGAGATTTTCGCGAATGTCTTCGAGGTGGTGGGCAACGTTATATACGGCTACAAATTCCGCGATTTCAGCCTCGCGGAGATGACGGAAATAAGCTCAAATACAAAACTGACGGTCTTGAAGGAAGATATATATCTTTTTAAAGGAAAGAAACTTCCTATCGGGGCAATCGTGGGAGGGTTATGAGTGAAATAAAACGAAAGCCGACCAGGGACGGCGCGGGCGAAGCCATGCTTGAACTCGGCAGAAAGAATAAGAACGTAGTTGTCCTTTGCGCCGATCTTAGCGATTCGACAAGGGCCGGCTGGTTCAGAAAGGAATTTCCGGAGAGGTTCATAAGTTTCGGCGTGGCGGAGCAGGATATGTTCGCAGCGGCCGCGGGCCTTGCGTTATCCGGCAAGATTCCGTTTGCGTGCACCTTCGGGGTTTTCGCAAGCGGCCGCGCCTGGGACCAGATAAGGGTTTCGGTGGCCTACATGAACGCGAACGTAAAGATTATAGGAACGCACGGCGGCGTAACCGTCGGCGAAGACGGCGCCACCCACCAGGCCCTGGATGAAGTCGCGCTTATGAGGATACTGCCGAATATGACGGTTGTTGTTCCCTGCGACGCGATTGAAGCCTATAGGGCCACGATGCAGGCTGCCGAATTGCCGGGCCCTGTGTACATAAGACTGGGCAGAAATCCTGCCCCCGTAATGACTAAAGAAAGCGATCCTTTCCGGATAGGCAAGGCAATTTTATGCGAGGACGGTAAAGACCTCACTATTATCGCCTGCGGGCATTCCCTGTATGAAGCGAAATCGGCAAGGGAAGTTTTGAAAAAAGAAGGCATTAGCGTTCGGGTAATCAACCTGCATACCCCCAAGCCGCTTGATGAGGATTTAATACTGAAAGCCGCCGCGGAAACGGGGGCTTTTGTTACGGTTGAGGAGCATACCATATTCGGCGGCATGGGAAGCGCCGTTTGTGAGTTTGTGTCCCAGAACCGTCCCGTACCCGTAAAAATGATAGGGATAAAGGACACGTTCGGCGAGAGCGGATCGCCGCTTGAATTGCTTGAGCACTTCAACCTGACCACGGACGACGTGGTGAAGGCGGCGCGTGAAGCGCTTAAGTTGAAAAAGCGATAAGAACAACGTGTCATTGCGAGGCGTCAAAGTTTTACTCGTGTCATCCTGAGCGTCCCGTAGGGACGCGAAGGATCTTAACGTAAAGATTCTTCCCTCCGGGTCTACGACTCGTAGGGTCGGAGACGGCGCCCTGCCGCCTTCGGCGGCGAGGCGCCTCAGAATGACAGAGCAAGGAGTAGATCGGCTTGACACTATATGCCCCTGCGAAAATCAACCTGTGCCTTCGCGTGCTTGGCAAGCGTCCCGACGGGTACCACGACATAGAGACGGTTTTTGAAAGAATAG
Source organism: uncultured Planctomycetia bacterium (assembly GCA_964649665.1). Lineage (GTDB taxonomy): Bacteria > Omnitrophota > Gorgyraeia > JABMRN01 > RBG-13-46-9 > CAZYPU01. The sequence goes on along the minus strand of CAZYPU010000016.1, from coordinate 1,468 downwards.
CGCTTTTTGACAGGATAGTTTTGAAGTCTTTAAAAAACGGCAAAGTAAAGATATTTTGTGACAATCCGAGCGTGCCGACCGGAAAGCAAAGCCTTACCCGGAGAGCCGTAGAGCTTCTGAAGAAGGAAAAAGATACCTCAAAGGGCGTGGAGGTAAAAATTTTTAAAAAAATTCCCATAGCCGCAGGCCTTGGCGGCGGCTCAAGCGACACCGCGTCAATTCTAAAAGGCCTTAAAAAGCTATGGCGCCTGTCCATTAGCCCGGGGCGCCTTACGGAACTCGGCAAAAGTTTAGGCTCTGACATACCGTTTTTCCTCAAAAACTGCTCTTTTGCCTCAGGCGGCGGAAGGGGCGATGAAATTAAAAAACTCAAGCAGAAAAAGAAGCTCTGGCACCTTATTGTTTCTCCGCCTTTGAAACTTTCATCGAAAGACATTTATAGAAGTTGCGTGCATAAAATGGGGACAGCGCCCTTTTTAAATCGTGAAGAAACAATGCAAAAAGGGCGCTGTCCCCATTTTCATTTAACGAACGACCTGGAAAAAGCCGTTCTTAAAAAAGCGCCCCTTGTACGCAAGATTAAAAAATCCCTCGCCGGTATAGGAGTAGGACACCCGCTTGTTTCGGGCTCAGGCCCCAGTGTTTTTAGTCTATTCGAAAAAAGGAAGGAGGCGATACGGGCGAAAGAACTACTGATCAGACGTTTCCCTGCTGCGAAACGCAGCGGATGGCAGATTTTTACAGTGTCAACCTTATGAGGAGGAAGAGCAAATGGAGATCACGGAAGTTAAAGTTGTCTTGAAAGAAGGCCAGGATAAAAAACTCAAGGCTTACGCCACGCTTACGCTCGACAACTGTTTTGTCGTCCGGAACGTAAAGATTATACAAGGAACAAAAGGCCTTTTTGTAGCCATGCCCTCCAGAAAGATGAGGGAATCGTGCCCGAAGTGCCGCTATAAAAACCCCGTAAGGAGCAGATTCTGCAATCAGTGCGGCGCGAGCCTGCCTCCCCCGGTCGCGAGGGAAATGGGCGATGAAGTAAAGCAGTCCGAGCACAGGGACATTGCCCACCCGATTACCCTTGAGTGCAGGGAGTACATTCAAAAGAGGGTGCTGGATGCATACGAAGCGGAAGCAGGGAGAGTGTACATAGCTCCGGAGGCGTCGAAGGCCGAAGCGCCCAAAGAAGAAGCGCCAAAAGAGCCGAAATTTGAACGCCCGGAAGCTGATGCCGCCCCAGCCCCGGCACGGACAGAAGAAAAACCCCCGCTGGAAGAGCCGGGGATATAATATTATAGCGAAAAGCGCAAAGCGAAAAACGTAAAGCGCAAAACTAAAATTTAAAACTTTTATTCAAAACCGCCGAAGGTGACGCCGCGTTTTATGCTTAATATTGCCCGGTAGTGTAATGGTAGCACAGCAGCTTTTGGAGCTGCGCGTCTAGGTTCGAATCCTAGCTGGGCAACCA
>CAZYPU010000015.1:3165-22642 GCA_964649665.1 uncultured Planctomycetia bacterium | reverse complement strand
GGCGGCACGGGCAAGACGCCGTTTGTAATAATGCTTGCCGAAAACCTGGCCCGAAAGAATAAAAAAACAGCGATCCTTATCAGGGGCTACGGTGAAGACGAGTGGAGGATGCTGGAAGAAAAACTGGGAAAGCGCGGCGTAAAGGTTTTTGTCGGAAAGGACAGGGTAAAATCCGCCCGGGCGGCCGAGGGCTGCGGTATTTGCGCTATGATTCTTGACGATGGTTTTCAGCACCGCCGCTTGAAAAGGGATATCGATATAGTGCTTCTTGATTCGACGAATCCTTTCGGAAACAGGCGTCTTTTTCCCCGCGGAATTTTACGGGAGCCGATGATGAGCATGAAAAGGGCCGGCATTATTGTTCTTACCAAGGCGGATAAGGGGAAAGATAATATTTCGGCGATAGAACGGAGCTTGAGAAAAATTGCTCCCGGGAAGTCAATCCTGAAAGCCGTGCACAAGCCGGGACGCCTTCTTGACGTACATAGAGGAAGCGCCGAAGAGGCGGCTTTTGTAAATGGCAAAACGGTGTGCGCGCTCTCCGGTATTTGCGACCCGTCCTATTTCAGGTACACGCTGGAAAAAATCGGGGCGTTTATCGGACTTGAATTTATTTTTCCGGATCACTATTTATATAAAGCGGCGGATTTAGGCCGCATTTTCGGGGAATGCATGAAGAAAAACATAAACACTATTATTACCACGGAAAAAGACGCCGTGAAGCTCAAAAAACTGCTGCCGGGAGAGCCCGCGCTGCGAATACTGGCGCTTTCGGTGGAGCTTGAACTAATCCGTGGAAAAGAAGAAATAGATGCGCTCCTTACTTGATTACATATGCGCGTGTCTGGTCAGGGCGCTTAACATGGTCTTTCATTTGCTCCCCATGGAATTCACGCTATGGCTTGCGAGACGCTGCTCGATAATCGTATATTTTTTGAACAGGCCGAGAAGAATTATCGCCTACGCAAACCTGAGGGCCGCTTTTTGCGGAAATAAATCTCCGGCCGAACTTAAAAAACTTACCAAGAAGGTGTATCAGAGCCTCGTCCAGGTCTTTTTTGAAATTATCTCGCTCACAAAAGTAAACAGAAAGTACATAGATAAGCATGTTGAGATAGTAGGCGCCGAAAATTTATATAAAATCAAAAACCATCCGGACGGAGTGATATTACTGACGGCGCATTTCGGAAACTGGGAACTTTCCGGGGTAGTAAGCGCCCTCATGGGTTTTCCGCTCATTGTCCTTGCCAGGGAACAGAACATGAAAAGGCTGGATAACCTTTTGAATAGGCTACGCCGGTCAAAGGGCCTTATCATTGTGACAAAGGGTATCACGATAAAGTATATCGTGAAGGCATTGCGCGGGGGCAAAATCATAGGAATGCTGGGCGACCAAAATGCGGGAAAAACGGGCGAGCAGATAGAATTTTTCGGAAGGCCCGCCGCCACGGCTCCGGGGACGGCAAGAATAGCCGCGAAAACAGGCGCTTTCATATTGCCGGCCTTTATGGCGCGCATAAGGGGCCCTTACCACAAGCTGATAATCGGCGAGCCCATCGGGATCAAAAAGGGCGAAGACGTAAGGCCGTATCTGGAGAGATACAATAAACTGCTGGAGAAATACATTACAACGTATCCGGACCAGTGGCTATGGCTCCACAAGAGGTGGAAGGCGTCGTCGCTTAAAAAAGTTGTTGTATTAAATGATGGAAAAGCGGGCCACCTCAACCAGGCCCTGGCTGTTTGCGGGGAGCTGAAACGGTACAGGAAAAAATCCGATTATGGCGAAGAGGATACCCGGGTGGAAGTGGTAGATATTAAATTCAAAAATAGATTTACGAAAATACTTCTTCAGCTTTGCGGTATTTTTTCCGGAAGGGCCTGCCAGGGCTGCATGCGCTGCCTGCGGTTCTGCCTGAGGGGGGATTCCTACAATGACCTGATGAAAAGATACGCCGATGTGGTCGTAAGCTGCGGCTCCGCCACGGCGGCCGTAAACAGATTTTTTTCCATAGAAAATAATGCCAAAAGCGCCGCGATAATGAGGCCCTCAATACTGGGATTTAATAAGTTCGACATGGTGGTCCTGCCGCGTCACGACCGCGTAATTGGACGCGCCGGGCCCCACGTGATAAGAACGGAGATCGTACCCAATCTGATAGATGAAGAGCGCATGAAGACGGCCTCGGGCGTGATTTCCGGCCTCGTGCAGTTAAGAAGCTCGCGAAGGATCGGTCCTTCGGTTTCGACCGGGACCGATGGTGAGCAAGGCCGCCAAAGGCAGCCGCGTCGAACCATCGGAGTTCTTTTGGGCGGGGATAATTCCGATTTTGCCCTTACGCCGGAGATAACAGAAAAACTATTGAACGGTGTCGTCAGCGCCTCCGAAAGATCGGATGCCGACCTTTTATTTACGACTTCGCGAAGGACCCCCGCCGAAGCGGAGAAAGCGGTAAAGGCGAGGCTTTCGTCCGAGAGGCGCTGTGGGCTTCTTGTAATAGCGAATGAAAAAAATATTCCCCACGCAGTTAACGGCATCCTCGGCCTCAGCGACGCGGTGATAGTTTCCGGTGAGAGCGCTTCGATGGTTTCCGAAGCCGTCCAGAGCGGCAAGGTGGTTATCGTTTTCAGGCTGAAAAGAAAGAGAAAAAACAAGTCGAAATTTGAAAGAATGCTGCGCGGCCTGGAGAAAAAAGGATACATAACCCTTGCCGAGCCCGGTAAAATTTCGGACGCAATATACGAGAATCTGAAAAAAATCAAAACTCGCCCATTGCCGCGGGATATGCATGAGGTATATATGCACATGTGGCGGTTGGGGGTATAGAATGGGAGTTTTCCCGAGAGCTTTTTTTTGTCACCCTGAGGCGCCCCGGAATGACAAGAGTACGGAACTACTCAGAAAAGATAGATAATGTAAAATATTGTGGACACTTTCAATGACGGAGAAACAAAGTGCCCAATTATCTTGACACTACTGAAAGATACGAAGGATAGAGGTACTATGAACATACTTCAGGTAATTTCCGGGCTGGATACAGGTGATGCCGCCGAAGACGTCATTGCTTCTACGCGGTTTCTCGTGCTCAACGGCCACAAGGCTGTTGTGGCCTCGCAAAAAAGCGCATCCGTGAGAAAAATAGACGAAGTCGGCGCGCGTCATTACACGATTGGGATTACGCCGAATATTTTTGTAATGCCGATAGTTATTTTTAAACTTTCGCGGCTTATTCGAAAAGAAGATATCCACATCGTGCACGCGAGGTGCCCCGCCTCATCCATTGTGTCATTTTTTGCAAGCCGCCTTACCGAGCGCACGTTTATTACTACGGTATATGGCCATTGCGGCGGGGGTTTTACCGCAAGGCCGCAATTCTGGGCAAAGCGCGTAATCTGTTTCTGCGAAAGCGCGGCCCGGCGTCTTATGAAAAAGGGCTTTCTCCGGCGCGATAAGATACACATTATACCGCCGTTTGTATCATGTGAGGACAGGTCTTTTTCCGGGATTAAACCTGATAATGAAGCCGCTCCCCGCCGAAAATTTTTCACCGTCGGCGCAAGTTTACCGCTTTCATCGCATGAAGCGGAGGACTTCATAAAGGCCGTTTCGATTGCTTCCAGGACGATAAACAGGATAAGGGTTTTTCTGGTTGATAGCGCGCCGGACGAAAAAAAGCGGGAATTAGAAAAATTCAGGCTTCTTGTGAGAAGGTATTCGCTGGACAGTGTTGTTATGCTTATGCCGAGGGAAAAGATGCCGAAATTTCTATCCGAGCTGGATTTGCTTATGCTGCTTGACGCGGACGTGAATACCTCGCCGAAACTTTTACTGCAGGCCTGGGCGCGTGGTATACCGGTGCTTACGACGCGCGCTGAATGGATACAGGATTACGCGCAGGATAACGAAAAAGCTTTTTTAACGTCCCGCGCCTCCCCCGGCGAGGTGGCAAAGGCGGTAGTCGGTTTGTATAAGGATGAAAAGCTAAAAAAAGATACGGCCAGCGAAGCGGAAAAACTCCTAAAACAGAAATACGGCATAAAAAAGGTAATGGGATCCACGTTGGATCTTTACGAAGAAGCGCTCTCGAGTTTTGGCGTATTGGTCATAAAGATAGGCGCGCTCGGGGACGCGATACTGGCGGTCCCGTCGCTTCGCGCCATAAGGAAGAGGTTTCCGAAAGCAAAGATAAAAGTCCTTGTCGGTATGGATAACAGGGAAGTTTTTGCGAATTCCCCTTTTATCGACGATATTATTGTATGTGATCTTAAGGGAAGGGATCGTTCACCGGCGGGTTTTCTGCGTATCCTGAGAAAGTTGCGCGCCGAGAATTTTGATATCTCGATAGATTTCCAGAACAATAAAAAAAGTCACATGCTCGCATTCCTGTCATGTGTACCGAAGAGGTACGGCTATGACAACGGAAAGTTGAGTTTTTTACTGAACAGGAAGATCAAAGATTCCGGATTTCCCGTTGACCCGGTGGAGCACCAGCTGAAGGTGCTGGGTCTTCTGGGGATATATAAGATAGATAAAACCCTGGAGCTCTGGCCCTCAAAAGAGGACGAAGAGTGGGCGGATAATTTTCTGAAGTCCCACTGGCTGAAAGCCGGCCAGAAAATTATAGCCCTAAGTCTCGGCGCAAGCGCCGGCCGGGCCACGAAACTGTGGCCGCCGGAATATTTTGCCGAGGTCTGCAATAAACTCGCCGGGAATTTCGGTATTCGCGTTCTATTGATCGGCCTCGAAAAAGAACGCCCCCTCGCGAATAAATTTCTGAAACGCGCGAAATGCAAACCCATTGACGCGTTGGGCAGGACCAATATACCGCGCCTTGCGTCTCTTGTGAAAAGATGCGACCTTCTTTTAAGTTCCGATAGCGCGCCGCTGCACGTGGCCGCGAGCGTTGATACGCCCTTTGCGGCACTTTTTGGGCCGACAGACCCAAGAAGGCACCTGGTGCCCTCCGGGAAGCCGTGCGTAGTTTTAAGGAAAAAGTTCAAATGCAGTCCGTGTTACAGCAGGCGTTGCCTAAAGCGCAATAACTGCATGAGGGCTATTAAGCCGGATGAAGTTTACGAGGAGATAGTTAAACTTTTGAAGATGTAACGCCGTCATTCTTAGGGCCCCCCTTCGCTCGGCTCATGGTAAGCTCCGGCCCTCAGGATGACAGGGAGCAGCTGAATATGAAAGTACTATTACTGACAACACACCTCAATATAGGCGGGGTTGCGGTTTATACCGTGACACTTGCCGGGGCCCTGAAAAAGAACGGCATTTCGGTGCATGTTGCCTCAGGCGGCGGCGAGCTTGTAAGCGCGCTGGAAAAAGACGGCATCGCTCATTTACAGGTCGCCGTAAAAACAAAATTCGAATTTCACCCGAAACTTTTTTTTACATTTTTGCGGCTGCTTAAATTCGTAAGGAAAAATAAGATCGACGTGATACACGCCCAGACGAGGGTTACGCAGGTGCTTGCGTACCTGCTTTCAAAATTTACCCCCGCTTCCTACGTCAGCACGTGCCACGGTTTTTTCAAGAAAAGAAGGATTTCAAGAAAGGTATTCGGCGCCTGGGGAAACCATGTTATAGCCATAAGCGATGCCGTGAAGAGCCATCTGATAAAAGATTTAGAAGTTGATAAAAAAAGCGTTTTTCTGATATATAACGGCGTGGACGCCGGCGCGTTTTCCACCGCCGGTACTGGGGAGGATGAAAAGAAAGCCCTGAGGGTTAATCTGGGTTTTGACAGGTCCCCCGTTATTGGCTCCGTATCGAGGCTTTCACCGGTCAAGGGCCTTAATTATCTTTTGTTGGCCATGAAGGATATACTTCGCGAGATGCCCGAAGCGAAGCTTCTTCTGGTCGGCGAGGGCCCGTCAAAAGCGTACCTGAAGGGACTTGCCGAAAAACTGGGCATCGCGACAAGCGTGTTCTTCGCGCTAAACACGACCCGGACGCAGAGATTTTTATCAATTATAGACGTTTTTGTCTTTTATTCTCTGGAAGAAGGGCTGGGGCTTTCACTTCTTGAAGCCATGGCCGCCGGCAAACCGTGCGTTGCCTCCGACGTAGGCGGCGTTTCCTCCGTTATAGAAAACGGTGTAACCGGCATTCTCGTTCCCTCCAAGGATACGCATGCGCTGAAGGAAGCGATAATGAGGATTTTTAGAGATAATGAGTTGAGCGTTTCGCTGGCCGGTATGGGAAGGGCCCTGGTGGAGAAGAAATTTTCGCTGGATGGCATGACTAAAGGAGTCATTGATGTCTACAAGAAAGCGTGCCGGAAGAAATAGAAAACGTATAATCGCAATTGTTGCGGCGGCTCTCGCCGTCTCTTTTTTGGCGGGAAAGCTTTTTTTAGACGCAATATACGTCCCGGCTATCCTCATGTACCATTCTGTGGGTAAGAATGGCACCTCACTCGACGGCTACGACCCGAAGCTGAATGTTCTCCCCGGGGCGTTTGCGAAACAGATGAAATTCCTGAGTGACCACGGATATAAGGTTATACCCCTGGATGAGTTTGCAGAGAAAATAAAAAGGGGCGAAAGGATACCGCGCAAAACAGTAGCGATAACATTTGATGACGGCGTGAAAAACAATTTCTTTTACGCTTACCCGGCCCTTAAAAGATATAACTTCCCGGCCACGATATTCGTCGTTACGGATTTTGTGGGGAAAGAAAAATTTCTCGATTGGAACGAAATAAAAATCATGCGGGAAGACGGTATATCCATAGGGAGCCACACGGTATCGCACAGGTGGCTTCCTTCTTTAAGCGAGGCACAGGTTCGCGCGGAGCTTGTTAATTCGAAAAAAATACTGGAAATCCGTACGGCGAGCAGGATAGAGACGCTTTCCTACCCGCTGGGCGGATTTAGTAAAAAAATAGAAAAAATAGCCGAAGAGGCCGGTTACATAGGCGCGGTAGCGACAAATCCGGGAAAGAAATATTCCAGCCGCGACCCCTACGCCCTTAAACGGGTAAGGATCTCCATGACATCGAATAATTTGCTGGTATTCCTGATAGAAACAAGCGGCTACTACACGTTTATAAAAGAACACAGGGATGAAGATTGACGGGGGATAACGTTACGACGGACGAAAGACGATGAGTGACAGGCAATATAAGCGCATACTTATAGTAGAAGTAAACTGGCTCGGCGACGTCCTGTTTTCTACGCCCCTCATAAAAGCCATGCGCCGAAAATTCAAAGGCGCTTATATCGCTTGCATGCTTGATCCCCGCGCAAAAGAAATACTGGAGCACAATCCCCGGATAAACGAACTAATAATTTACGACGAGAAAGGGAAACACAGAAGCCTTGCCGGAAAGGCGCGCCTTGTATCGCTTATACGGAAGAAAAAATTTGATCTCGCCGTGCTTTTGCACAGGTCTTTTACAAAAGCGCTCATGACGCGTCTGGCGGGAATCGGTGAACGCGCCGGCTACGCGACAAAAAAACGCAAGGCTCTTCTTACGCGCCCTGTCGATCCGCCGGAGGCGCCGGCGCACAAGGTGGAGTATTTTCTGCGGATTGCCCGCGAACTTGGATGTGATATACTTGATAAAAACTACGAATTTTTTGTAACGGATAAAGAACGCAAATATATTGAGGAAGAGCTCGCCGGGGAAGGCGTTAAAAAGGAAGGCCTCATGGTTGTTATTAATCCAGGGGCGAACTGGGAGCCTAAGCGCTGGAGCGAGGCGAACTTCGCCCGCCTGGCAGACGGGCTCATAACAAAATACGGCGCTAAAGTGGTTGTCGCGGGAGCGAAAAAGGACCTGGAAATGGCAGGGCGCATAAAAGAGAGAATGAAGCGCTCTCTCATAATCCTTGCCGGCAGAACTGATTTGGGAGAACTCGGCGCGCTTATGGAAAGGGCGGACTTCGTCATATCAGGCGATACGGGCCCCATGCACATAGCCTCGGCTGTGAAGTCAAAGGTAATAGCGTTGTTCGGGCCGACATCCCCCGCTCTTACGGGCCCTTACGGCAGCGCAAATTACAGGGTGATACAGAAAGACGTGGGCTGCGAAATTCCGTGTTATGACCTCGCATGCAAAAATTATAAGTGCATGGATGCTATAACAGTTGACGACGTTTTACGCGTATTTTCGGAGATGTTGCCGAACCGTAATCCTGAGGCGCCTTCTAATCCTTGTCATCCTGAGGCGCCTCGTAGAGGCGCCGAAGGATCTTAACGAAAAACATGAACAACTATTACGTCTACGTAATGACCAACTTCTCGAAAACGCTTTACACTGGCGTAACAAACAATCTTGAAAAACGCGTCTGTGAACACAAAAATAAATTAGTTGAGGGCTTTACCAAGAAGTACAATATTGCCAAACTTGTTTTTTTCGAAGAAACGAACGATGTAGATGTTGCAATTGCGCGGGAAAAACAAATAAAGGGCTGGCTGAGGGAGAAAAAGATCGCATTAATTGAGTCAATGAATCCAACCTGGAAAGATTTGAGTGAGGAATGTTAATGATAAGATCCTTCGTCCCGCATGGCCTATATTGTTCATTGTGGTATGCGGGACTTCCTTCGGTCGTCGGCCCTTCCCTCCGGGTCTACGACCCGTAGGGTCGGAGATGGGCCTCCTCAGGATGACAGTGTAAACGGCCTTCTCCCATTGTCATTCTGAGGCGCCAAAGGCGCCGAAGAATCTTTACGATAAGATCCTTCGTCGGCCCCTTGGGCCTCCTCAGGATGACATGATGGAGATGGCCTCTCCGGGATGACATGATGGAGATGGCCTCTCCGGGATGACATGATGGAAATAAGGAAATGATAGATAAGTCAAAAGTAAAACGCATACTGGTAATAACCCTGTCAAATGTGGGCGACATCATATTGACAACGCCTGTTGTCGAAGAGCTTCTTAAGGAATTTCCTTCCGCAGAGCTCGATGTCATGGTTGGCCCCCGCGGAAAAGAAATTTTTAGCGCCCACAAAAGAATTCGCGAAGTAATAATATACGACAAAAAGTGCTCGTCTCTTGCGAAAGTCATGCTTTTTTTCAAGTTACGGAAAAAAAGATATAGTCTCGTGGTGGATTTGCGCAACACCGTATTTCCGCTTATACTCAGGCCCCGGTTTGCCACGAACCCGTTTCGCTACCGTTCAGGGGGCAGGATGCACAAGAAGGATGCCCATCTTTTAAGATTGAAGGAAATAGATATTGACGCGCCGGCTCCCGCGGCCTATATTCCAACGGAAGATAGCGATAAGAAGCATGCCGAGCATCTCTTAAGCGGTCTTGGAGGAAAACCTTTTGTCGTGGTAAGCCCCGGCGCGAAGAGCCATGTAAAAAGGTGGCCGCTGAAGAATTTTGCCGCGCTTTCTGACATGATAAAAGAAAAACTCGGATATGAAGTGGTGCTGGCCGGCGATGAAAACGACAGAATCGTAACGGAGAGGATTACGCGCCGCATGAAAACAAAACCGCTTAATCTCCTCGAGAAGACCAATATACGGGAACTCGCGATTATTATCAAAAAAAGCGCCCTTCTCGTAACAAATGACAGCGCGCCGCTGCACATCGGAAGCGCTGTTGGCGCGCGGATACTCGCCTTTTTCGGGCCGACGGACGAGAAAAAATACGGCCCCTTTACCGGCGCCGCGAGTAAAGTATTGAGGAAAAAAATAAAGTGTTCGCCCTGCGAAGTTCCACAGTGTATAAATACGGAAAATAAATACGAGTGTCTTAAATCGATTTCTACGGAGGAGGCATTCAAGGCGGTGAAGGACTTGATCGCCTGTCATTCTGAGGCGCCTCGTCGCCGAAGGCGGCAGGGCGCCGTCTCCGACCCTACGGGTCGTAGACCCGGAGGGAAGAATCTTAACGACAAGATCCTTCGCCCTGCTCGGGATGACAGCTCTTCAATGCGTATACTACTGACACGAACGGACAGGATAGGTGACGTTGTTTTATCGACGCCGGCAATAAAAGCCGTTCGGGATAAATATCCCGACGCTTATATCGTTTTTATGGTCCGCCCGTACGCAAAGGATATAGTGGAGGGCAACCCGTATCTCGATGAAGCGATAGTTTACGATAAATACGGGAAAGACAGGAGCATATTCAGCACGGTCAGGTTCGCACTCGGCTTAAGAAAGAAAAAATTTGACCTGGCAGTGATGCTCCATCCCACAAGTCGCGTGCATTTAATCGCCTACCTGGCCGGCATTCCCGAAAGAGTCGGTTTCGACAGGAAATCGGCTATTTTTCTGACAAAAAAACTTGCGCACGTTAAACAAAAAGGCGAAAAACACGAGCTGGAATACACCCTTGATCTTCTTGGCCTTGCCGGCATAGCGGCAAAAGATAAGGAGCTTTTTGTCCCCATACGCGAAAATGACGCAAAAAAAGTCGACGAATTGCTCAAGGAACATCATGTAGGCCCGGATGTGCCTATTGTCGTTATAAATCCCGGCGCCAGCTGTCCGTCCAAGAGGTGGAAGAGCGAAAATTTCGCCGCCATTTGCGACGCTCTTGCCGCAAAACACAAGGCAAGGATATTCATCGTATCCGACGAAGCGAATAAGGAGTTTGCCGGGGCCGTTACGAAAGCCATGAAATACGAACCCGTAAACCTTGCGGGAAAGACGACCGTCGGCGTGCTGGCGGCATTGCTTTCAAAGTGCAATCTATTGATATCTAACGATTCGGGCCCCGTCCACATAGCCTGCGCCGTCGGCACGCCGGTAATCTCCATTTTTGGAAGAAAGGATTCCGGACTTTCCCCCGGAAGGTGGGGGCCTACAGGCGAAAAAAGCGCCGTCTTTCACAAAAATGTGGGCTGCAGCCCGTGCCTTGCCCACAACTGCAAACGTAGATTCAAGTGCCTCGAAGCAATTACGCCCGCCGAAGTCCTCACCGCCGCGGAAAAGCTTCTACATTGACAACATAATAGCATGTGTGGTACAATCAACTCCCTATGAAAAACCAGAGTTTTAGCAAGTTAAAGAGCGTAATCTCGAACTTTACGAATAAAAAGATGCTCGTTATCGGGGACCTTATTCTGGACGAGTTTGTGTGGGGCAAGGTCTCGCGCATTTCGCCCGAGGCGCCCGTTCCGGTTGTGTGGGTGGATAACGAGAGTTTTATGCCCGGAGGCGCCTCCAACGTCGCGAACAATATCAACTCTCTCGGCGCAAAGGCCTACCTCGTAGGCGTGGTAGGTAATGACGAGAGGGCGGGAATATTAAAGGGTGAGCTTGAGCATCGGGGCGTTAATATCGATGGCATCTTCGCCGACCCGCAACGGCCCACGATTCTCAAGACACGTGTAATCGCGCACCAGCAGCAGGTTGTTCGCATTGACAGGGAGAAGGTGGAGCCACTGAAGGATTCAACCGTAAGAAAAATCGTGGGTTTCGTGGAAAGCGTCATAGACGAAATGGACGGGGTAATCGTGGAGGATTACGGTAAGGGCCTTATTACCCCGAAACTTCTCGACAGGATCGTTCCGCTGGCAAGAAAGAAGCACAAAATTATAGCCGTCGACCCAAAAGAGGAGCACTTTTCTTATTACAAAGGTGTTACGCTTCTTACGCCTAATAACGCCGAGGCCTCCCGCGCCGTCGGATTCGAAATAAAAGACAAGCAGACGCTTAAAAAGGCGGGATTCGAACTTCTTAAGAAACTAAAGGCGCGCGTAGTGCTTATTACGCTCGGCGAAAACGGCATGATGGTATTTGAAGAGGGCAAATCGCCGAAAAAAATAGAAACAATCGCACAGGAGGTCTTTGACGTATCGGGCGCCGGGGATACCGTTGCTTCAAGTTATACGCTTTCACTCATATCGGGCGCCACGCCTATACAGGCGGCCCACATAGCCAGCTGCGCGGCGGGTATCGTCGTGGGAAAAGTCGGTGTAGCGGTAGTTACCCAGGACGAGGTAGTGCGTAGAGTTAAAGACGAAATAGAAAAAGCGAAAATACACAGATGAGCGCGGATGATGGAATCTGCGATTATCTGTGAAAACATGATTTAACGTAAATCTGCGCCAATCTGTGCATAAAACATGATGAAAGCCATAGGCATAATACCGGCGAGGTGGCATTCCGAGAGGTTCGAGGGGAAGGTACTGGCGAATTTGCTGGGAAAGCCATTGGTGCAGCATGTCTGGGAAAGCGCGAAGCAGTCGAGAATTCTGGAAGATGTGATTATCGCCACCGATAGCGAGGATGTAATAAAAGCGGTAAAGGGTTTTGGTGGAAAAGCGGTTTACACGTCCAAGGACCAGCCCTCGGGCACTGACCGCATAGCGGAAGTCATAAACCCCATCGAGACCGAAGTGGTTGTGAACATACAGGGTGACGAGCCGCTCGTCCACTATTCAATGATAGACGGCCTGGCCGGCGCGCTCCTCGAAAACAGCTCAGTGCAAATGGCGACGGTAATAAAAAAGATAAACGACAAAGCCGAGTTCCTCAACCCGAGCGTCGTCAAGGTAGTAGTGGACAAAAACGGATACGCGCTTTATTTCTCAAGAAGCCCCATTCCATACGCGCGCGGCGAAGAGGCGGACGGAAAACTACGGCATTGCTACAAACACATAGGCATTTACGCTTACACCAAGGATTTTTTGTTTACATATACCAATCTCCCAAAATCCGCCCTGGAGGATACGGAAAAGCTGGAACAGCTGAGGGTCCTTGAGAACGGTTACAGGATAAAGACATTTGAGACCGAATTTGATACGATAGGCGTTGACACGCCGGAAGATTTAAAAAAGGCGGAGGAGATACTAAAATCTTTGTCATTCTGAGGCCTGTCTCCGACCCTACGGGTCGTAGACCCGGAGGGAAGGGCCGAAGAATCTTTCGTTAAGATCCTTCGCTCGCTCTGCCGGCCTACGGCCGGCGAGGCTCGCTCAGGATGACAGGGAGTTAACCCATGACTAGAATTGTAAAAGCAGGCAATGTCAGAATAGGCGGAAAAAATCCCGTTGTCCTTATTGCCGGGCCGTGCGTTATAGAGTCCGAAGATAGCGCCATACGCCATGCCCGGGCCATAAAAAAGATAACCGCGGAACTTGGCGTTCCCTTTGTATTCAAGGCCAGTTACGACAAAGCAAACCGCTCATCCATCGGCTCCTTCAGGGGGCCGGGGCTCTCAAAGGGCCTGAATATCCTGGAAAAAGTAAAAAATCTTATCGGCGTCCCGGTCCTAAGCGACGTTCATTGCGTCCTGGAAGTAAAGAAGGCGAAGAATGTCCTGGACGTAATCCAGGTTCCCGCTTTTCTTTCCCGACAGACGGACCTTATTCTCGCGGCAGCCAGGACAAAGAAGCCGATAAATATAAAGAAAGGGCAGTTTCTTTCGCCATGGGACGTTAAAAACGTTATAGAAAAGGTAGAATCCGCCGGGAACCGCAATATAATAATCACCGAAAGGGGAACGAGCTTTGGCTATAATATGCTCGTGAGCGATTTCCGCTCGATTATCGTTATGAAGAAATTCGGCTACCCGGTATGTTTCGACGCCTCTCATTCTGTCCAGCTCCCGGGCGGTATGGGCAAAAGAAGCGGGGGAAAAAGAGAGTTCATAGCGCCGCTTACCTCCTGCGCGATTGCCTGCGGGGCGGAAGCGATATTTGTGGAAGTTCATGAAGACCCGAAAAAGGCCTTGAGCGATGGGCCCAATATGCTTAAACTAAGCGGCCTCAGGGGGTTTTTGAAAAGGATAAAAAAACTGGAGAGCGCCCGATGAACGGATCAAAAGCGAAAATAAGAGCGAAAAAAGTACTGGACATGGAAGCGAAAGCCATTCTGGCTTTGTCCAGAAGAGTTGGCAGGGATTTCGAGAAGGTAATAGACTTTCTGGCAAAGATCAAAGGCAGGGTCATTGTAACCGGAATGGGAAAGCCGGGTTTTATCGCCCAGAAGGTATCGGCAACCCTTTCTTCGACCGGAACGCCATCCCTTTACCTTCATCCCGCGGAGGCCCTGCACGGCGATCTTGGAAGGGTAACGAAAGATGATTGCCTTCTCGCTTTTTCCAATAGCGGCGAAACCGAGGAAATCGTAAAACTTATGCCTATCGTGAAAAAAATCGGCGCGCGTCTCATAGCCTGTGTCGGGAACACAAAAAGCACGCTGGCGAAAAATGCCGATTACATATTGGACGTTGCCGTCGAAAGAGAGGCGTGCTCGCTGGGGCTTGCGCCCACTACTTCCACGACGGCCATGCTTGCGATGGGGGATGCCCTTTCCGTGAGTCTTCTGGACCGAAAAGGATTTAAGGAAAAGGATTTCGCCCTTTTTCATCCGGGCGGCATGCTCGGGAAGCGCCTTCTCCTTGAGGTGCAGGATATTATGCGCACCGGCGCGGCCAGTCCTGTCGTGCAAGAGGACACGCGGGTAAAACTCGCTCTTGTAAAGATTACGAAAGCCCGGGCCGGCTCGGCAAGCGTGGTTGATAAAAAAGGAAAGCTTACCGGCATCTTCACAGACGGCGACCTGAGGCGGCATCTTGACGGAAAGATAAACATAGCCAACAGAAAGATCAAGGACGTTATGACCAAATCCCCCGTTACAATAAAGCGGAATAAATTAGCCGCGGAAGCCCTTCAGATACTCCGCTCGAAAAAGATCGACGAAATTCCCGTTGTCGACCGCAAAAACAGGCCGGTCGGGCTGCTTGATGTCCAGGATATATTAAAAGCGGGCCTCCTCTGATGGACATAGCAGAACGCGCCAAAAAAATCAAACTTCTCCTTCTGGACGTCGACGGCGTTTTAACCGACGGAAGGATCATACTGGGAAATTACGGCGACGAAATAAAAAATTTCCACGTTACTGACGGGCTCGGGATTTTGTTTATAAAAAAAGCGAAGATCCGCTGCGCCATTATAACGGCCAAAATTTCCAGAATAGTAAAAATACGCGCCAGACAACTGTCTATCGACAGGGTTTACGAAAATCATTATAAGATCAGGTCCTTAAAAGGGATAAAGAGAAGGTTCGGGGTAAAAGAAGACGAGATATGTTTTGTCGGCGATGATTTGATCGATATTCCCATCCTTAAAAGAGCCGGCCTTTCTGTCGCGGTCCCGGATGCGGCAGGGGAAGTCAAATCCGTAGCCCATTATGTTACAGGAAAAAGAGGCGGCCACGGCGCTGTGCGTGAAGTTTGCGAAATAATCCTGAAGAGCCAGGGAAAATGGGAAGCGGTAACGGAGAGATATTTCCGGTAGAGAGGCGAAATGTACGAAATAAAAGTCATAGAAGAATTCTCCGGAGCGCATAACCTCAAGAACTACAAGGGCAAATGTGAGGTGCTTCACGGGCATAACTGGAAGGTAGAGGCCGTTTTATCCGGCGGGGTCCTTGATAGTCATGGCATGCTGATGGATTTTAAGGACCTTAAGGACAAGCTGGACGAAGTCCTCTTAATCCTGGATCATAAATATTTAAACGACCTGCCCTTTTTTAAAAAAGAAAATCCGACCTCGGAAAACATAGCCCGCTTCATACACGGCGAATTATCGAAGTCCGTGAAACAGAAAATAAGAATATCCGTCTGGGAGACGGCAAATTCCTGTGCGAGCTTCGAAAACTAGCAGGAGTTGTTATTTAACTTGAACCGTTGTCATCCTGAGCCCTTGACATCAAAGATGTCAAGGGCGAAGGATCTTATCGTTGAGATTCTTCGCTCCCGGAGTTTACCCTGAGCTAAAGCGAAGGGGTCGCTCAGAATGACATGGGAACGCTATGAAAAAAGCCATCGTTCTTCTTTCGGGGGGCATCGATTCCGCAACGGCGCTTTATCTTGCGAGAAAAAAATTCTGCCCCACAGCCCTGATTTTTGATTACGGCCAGAGGCATAAAAAAGAAATAGAGTCCGCAAAGCGCATCGCCGGAAAAGCAGGGTGCCGATATAAGGTGGTAAAAGTGAATTTTCCCCGGGAAGGGAGCGCCCTTCTCAATGCAAAGATGAGTGTTCCTACCGTCCGTTCTTTGAGAGAAATAAAAAAAACCGTCCCGTCGACCTATGTGCCGGCGCGGAATCTGATTTTCCTGAGCATCGCGGTGTCTTTCGCCGAAAGCATGAAGGCAGAAGTCGTATTCATAGGCGCCCATTCCCAGGATTACCCCGGCTACCCCGATTGCAGGAGGGAGTTTTTTGATTTATTCAGAAAGGTAATCGCTTTCGGCACGAAATACGGAAGGCGCCTTAAAATTTACGTGCCGCTTGTGGATAAGAAAAAAAGCGAAATCATAAAGACGGCTGTCCGATTAAAAGTTCCTCTCGAACTTACATGGTCGTGTTATAAGGGCGGAAGCGCCCCCTGCGGGATATGCGACAGCTGTTTTTTCAGAAAGAGAGCGTTTGAGGAGCTGGGCATGCAGGATCCTTGCTATGCGTAAGGCAAAGATTTCGGAAATATTTTTATCACTGCAAGGCGAAGGCGTATACATAGGGGTGCCGCAGCTTTTTGTAAGATTTTACGGCTGCAACCTGTCCTGCGTTTTCTGTGATACGAAGATAAATTCTTTCGGGACGTTTACCGCGGATGCGCTTATAAGCAAAATACTTGAGTATCGAAAACCGTATCATTCACTTTCCCTTACGGGCGGCGAACCTCTCCTCCAGGCGGATTTTATCGGAAATTTTTTAAGCAAATACAAAAAGTTTTACAGAAAACCCGTATATCTCGAGACAAACGGCACGCTTTGGCGCGGGCTTTCCAAGGTTATAAATGGCGTGGATATCGTGGCGATGGATTTCAAGCTGCCTTCCTCAACGAGGCCTCCGGGGCGGAGTCGGGGAGCGGCTTTCTGGCGGGAGCACGAGAAATTTCTCAGGATCGCCGCGGAGAAGAAGGTTTTCGTTAAAGCCGTTATTACGCGCAAGACCGACTCCGGCGATATATTAAAAATGACGAAAATAATTAAAAGAGTAAACCCACGTATACCTATTATATTGCAGCCCGTTACAACGCCGTTCGAAGACGGGAGGATAACCGATAAGAGTTTGGCGCGGTTTAAGGGGATACTGGAAAAGTCAACCGGCCGCTCGGAAGTGATTCCGCAGCTGCATAAAATGATGGGTATTAAATGACAAAGTACGACGGCCTGCAGAAAGACATAAAGAAATTAAAGCTTCCGAAGATAGAAGTCTGGGAGAATAAGTACGGGGATAAAGATTACGCTGTTCGCCTGGAAACAGGCGAGTTCACCTGCATATGCCCCAAAACGGCCCTTCCCGATTTCGCGACGATTTATATCGATTACCGGCCCGATAAGTGGTGCGTCGAGCTAAAATCTTTTAAGTTCTACCTCTGCGCTTTCCGCAACGTCGGCATCTTCCACGAACACGCCGCAAACCGCATTCTCGACGACTTCGTTAAAGCGGCCCTTCCCCGCCACGCTAAAATCCGCGCCGAGTTTAACTTACGCGGCGGCATCAAGACAACGGTAGAACGGGAATATGAGAAATAAGTTTTACACCTTTCAATTTGGAAAAGGACGTGTTGTAACTTGTACGCCGATAATAAGTTATAGCAAAGTGAAACGTCCTCTTTTCTTCACGAGGGCGCGAAGCCTTTACTCCGTCATTGCGAGGTCCGCGAAGCGGACCGAAGCAATCTCTTCGCTTGAGATCGCTTCGCCCCCCCTCGACGCACAGCCTCCGGCCGCTTGCTCGGGGGTCCCGCAATGATGGAAAAGCAAAGTGCCCAATTATCTTGACGTTACTCTAAGAAAAAAAGACTTGTGTACAGGCGCTTTATACGTTACAATACACATTAAGAGGCCCCGTGGGTGTGGGGCAGTATTTGGTTCATGACATGACATGAGGAGGGTGGGATGAAGAGAATAGCGCTATCGAGATGCGTTGGATTTATTATGTTTTTGGTAATTAGTCTGATTGCACCGATGAGCAGTTTTGCCGCGGAGCAGACCATTACAGCCGCCGCTCCGGCCATTGTGGACAACAATCATATAATTTTTGGTGAAAACGCAACCGCTACTGCCGCTGATGGCATAGACCTGGAAGCCTCGCCCGGCGGAGGCGCAGTGCCTGCAGGTGTGAGCGCTGATGCCAATTCAAAAACAGCCAACATAACTTTCGCGGGCTCTTCCGTGATTTCCGGCGACCTTGGCGAAGCCGGTGACGTGCTGACAACGATCACCAGCGGCGGTGACACGAAGACATTGACGCTCAATGGAGATGTTTATGCCACGACACTTAATTTTGCAGGCGATACGATAGTATCGCTCGCCGCCGGAAAGAACATTACAGCCGCCATAACAACATCTGCGGATGATCAAGGTACTCTTCAGAGTGGAGGCACGTCCGATATAAATGGCGATGTAGGCGGACCGGGCGCGGCCTTGAAGAGGATTTCTGCCAACGGAACTAAACTGACTTTAAACGGAGACGTCTACGCAACCACTATTGCCTTTGGCAGCGATGGAATCGTTACCCTTGCCGATGGCAAGGATTGCACAGGGTCCATTGAATCAAGCTTGAGCATCTTGAGCACAAGTACAGGCACGCTGGAATTGTTAGGAACGACTACAGTATCCGGTACAGTTGGATTCTTAACGAGATTAAAGCTCGTACAGGGCGGCGTGGCAGGCAAAATAGCTACTTTTAGTAGCCGGGTTAACGCAACCAATATTACGGTTAGCGGTACAGGCGAGCTTCAGCTAAATGGGGATAGTTCGTACGCGGCAGACGATGTAAATTTTGATGCTGACGGCACCCTTACCCTCGGCGCCAATGTGGACTTTTCCGGAAAGATTGAAGGCTCCGGCGGCACGGACGGCCGCGGCACTCTTGCTTTTGCGGGGAATAATAGTGTGTCAGGGCGAGTTGGCACCGACGCCACTCACATGCTCAAGCAGATCAATGCCGGAGTGAATGGCGCAAATGACACATTCGCAGGCTCGGTATACGCGCAGGCCCTGACGCTTACAGGGACAGGCGCCGTCGCGCTAAACGCGGATTCAACCATAACAGAAACCAATTTCGATGCTGACGGTACCCTCACCATAGGGGATACCGTGGATCTTACAGGCGCGGTTACCAATGATGTTACCAACAACGGCACGATTACCTGTACAGGCGCGGCCAGTTTTCTCGGCGATCTTGGCAGTACAGACGCGGGGCTCGCTCTTATCACCGTAGGGAACGGCCTTGTAGCTACTGACGGCAATATCAAGGCGGCCACGCTCAATTTCGCCGCCGACAATGAGCTCACCATCGCCGACACCCATAGCGTAACCGCCGCTATCACCAATACGGGCGGCGGTGAAGGTACGCTGACACTTGAGGGCGCTCACGCGCTTGTCGGCGCTATCGGCTCTACCGGCGCGGGACTTAAACTTATCACGGTCGGCAACGGCGCTGTGACCACTGACGGCAATATCAAGACGGCCACGCTCAATTTTGCCGCCGACAATGAGCTCACCATCGCCGACACCCATAGCGTAACCGCCGCTATCA
>CAZYPU010000015.1:0-3065 GCA_964649665.1 uncultured Planctomycetia bacterium | reverse complement strand
TTGAGGGCGCTCACGCGCTTGTCGGCGCTATCGGCTCTACCGGCGCGGGACTTAATCTCATCACAGTCGGCAATGGCCTCGTAACTACTGACGGCAATATCAAGGCGACCACGATCAATTTTGCGGGCAATAATGAATTACGAATAGCCGCCGGCCACTCCGTTACAGCCGCTGTTACAAACACTACCACTAACAATGGCACGCTCACATTTCAGGGCGCTCATGCGGTCGTAGGCGATCTCGGCAGTACAGGCGCGGGTCTCTTTCTTATCACCGTTGGCAACGGCCTTGTGACCATTGACGGCGATATCCTCGCGACCACAACCGATTTTAACGGGGATACTGAAATGCAGCTTGCCGCTGACCATAATATTACAGGCGTTGTTACGGGGGCTGCCGGTATGGGAACATTAACTTTTCTTGGGACTTCGACTTCGGGCGGTGCTATCGGCACTGCCGGCTCTGCTTTAAAAGCGCTGAACTTAAACGGCGGTACATTTACTCTCGGACATGATGTTGTCGCGCTAAACACTACCGCTAATGGTACTGCGACAGTTGCCTTAAGTGGCAGCAGAAATATTACCGGTAATTTTGAGCTTGCCGGCACAAGCACTCTAAATGTTGGGAACAGTACGCTTACTTTATCTGGAGCTTATACGCAAGGTGCCAATACGGCACTCGCACTTGGCGTAACCGGTACAGCTTCGGGCCAGGTTGTTGGCGCGGGTAACGCGGTAGTAAATGCCGGTAGCGCAGTAAACGTTTCCGTTAGCGGCGCTTTCATCCCGGACGGAACAACATATACTGTTATTGACGGGGGCGGCGGTCTGAATGTAAATGTTCCCAATACAATAACGAGTAACAGTAGCTTCGTTACGTTTGCAGGAGCTTCTCTGCTGGGGGATCTTATATTGACCGCAAACCGTACTAATTCTTTCGCCGCTATCGCTGCAGCTGCCGGCAACAGCAATGCCTCGGCCGCGGCAGCGGCGCTTGAATCGGCCGGTAATGACCCTAATGCTACAGCCGACATGCTGAATATTTTAAATACCCTGGAAGCTTCTCAATCTAATGAAATAGCCGCGAGCATGGAGACTTTGTATCCGTCGGTGGATAACGGCACGATTCAGGCGAGTTACACGGCGCTTAATCAGTCGATTACTACCATCGAAAGGCGCTTGAGCCTTGTGCGGCTGGCAAAGAATACGGTAAAAACCGGAATCTCGACGGGCGATGAGGCAAAAAAAGGCATAGAGGTCTGGGGCGAAGGATTCGGTAATTATCTGCATCAATATAACTCGGGCGGCACAGACGGTTACAAAGCGGCGTTATGGGGGGTTACGGCCGGGGCGGATAGCGAAACAATTTTTAATAATTTGAGAGCCGGATTTAACGGCGGCTATGTAAACGGCTATGTGAATTCAAAGAACAAGAACAACCGCACGGTAATTCACAGCTCACAGGCGACAGTATACGGGACCTATGATTTGTCCCCTCTTTATTTCGACGCCGCCTTTAGCTTTGCCCTTAATAAATATCTCGGCGAGAGAAAAATCAGAATTGTGAACGATTGGCGCACGGCAAATTCCGAATATTACGGCCAGCAATATTCAGGATACGTAGGCGTGGGATACACACTTAATAGAGGAAAAGGTCTTGAAATCACTCCTTTAGGGTCCATGCAGTACATGCATTTACATCTAAACAGCTACAAAGAAACCGAGGCAGGCGCGCTTAATCTTAATATTGCCAGCCAGGATTACGATCTCGCGCAAACCGGCCTGGGCATTAAATTGGGCTATCCCTTGAAATGGGCAAAATACGAGATAACGCCTGAATTTCGCTGGGTATGGCTGCATGATTTTGTAGGTGAGATGCAGCAATCGCTCGGAAACACTTACCAGGGCGGAGGCGCGGCATTTGAT
Organism: uncultured Planctomycetia bacterium; assembly: GCA_964649665.1. Classification (GTDB taxonomy): domain Bacteria; phylum Omnitrophota; class Gorgyraeia; order JABMRN01; family RBG-13-46-9; genus CAZYPU01. The sequence continues at coordinate 1,140 of CAZYPU010000015.1, read as the reverse complement.
ACATACGGGGTCAGGCCGGACCGGAATACTCATGACCTCGGAACATCACTTTCGTTGGACACGGATTTCGGTGTTTCATTGACAGCCAGTTATGATTGTCAGCTCAGGGAAGACTTGCTTGGCCACTCGGGGGCTGTAACTGTAAAATATAGTTTTTAAGGCCTTGTTTTCATAAAACCTGTCGGCATATAATGGCTTCCATTATGTTTTGCCGGAGCCGTTCTCGCGTAAAAAACAATCCTATCATGAACCTTAAGATCTTTCTGCATTTAGTTTTTTTCATTGCAGTTTCGGGTTGCGCTACGATGCCGCAATTCAGCAGCCGGTACGCTGAAGCCGACAGAATCGCCGCGAATAGCAACTTCAAAAAAAGTTTCATAAAAACCAGACATTTTATACTCACATCATATTACCGGTTTGACCTGCCTGGTAAGCCTTTAACACTTTATATCGAAGGCGATGGTGTGGCATGGGAAACAAAGAGGCGTCTTTCCAGAGATTCTACCCCGCGGAATCCTCTTGCATTGCGGCTTGCCTCGATAGATCCATCTCCAAATGTGGCCTATATTGCCAGGCCCGGTCAATATGCCAATGAGGGTTATCCCGCGTGCGATCCTGCATATTGGTCAGATAGTCGTTTTTCGAATACTGTTGTGGAATCGATGGATCAGGCCATTTGTGATCTTTTGGATATTTCGCGGTCTAAAGGAATAAATCTTATAGGATATTCCGGCGGCGCCGCCATAGCGGTATTAATTGCGGCAAAGCGCCGGGACATTTTAAGCTTAACAACTATCGCCGGCAATCTGGATTCTGAAGCTGTGAACAAATATCACAAGGTGTCCCCGATGAAAAACTCTTTAAACCCTATCAATGAAGCACATCTCTTAAAGGCGCTTCCGCAAAGACATTTCATCGCCGCGAAAGACAGGATTATTCCGCGTACTATAGCAAAGAGTTTCGTGGATTCAGCCGGTAATCCAGCATGCGCCCAAATTGTTATAATTAAAGGCGCAACACATACGGATGGCTGGATTGAGCGCTGGCCGGAATTGAGAGCGTCTAAATAAACTAAATCTTCCTTTATGGCCTGCAAGGAGAGGCTGAGGTGCCAGGCACCTTAGTTGAGTATATCCAAGG
>CAZYPU010000014.1:0-22913 GCA_964649665.1 uncultured Planctomycetia bacterium | reverse complement strand
AAGTTACGAACTGTCATTTTCCATTTTTTGGTGTATGCTAAAGTGGAAAATGACATGTTGCAATCTATTGGCAGATATCCGGACGGCGGCGTACAGCCGCGTGCGTATAGCCGCGTCGGCTAAACGTGGTCGGCTGGTTTTTGGCTCATGAATTTACGCCACTCCGCGTAGACGTGATCGAAAAGCCGCGATTTGTCTTCTTTTTTAATATCCGTAAAGCACATCCCTGTCTCGTAGCCGGAATCACCCGCTTTTCGGGACCACATTACCTCGTTAAAAGTGAATATGGGAAAATTGTCTCCGGGTATGTTCATTTCCAATTTAACGGAAGATCCCCTCGGCAAAAGATTCTCGGCAAATAACCGTAATCCTCCCCTGCTGATGTCTTTTACGCGGGACTTGATTTTTTCAGGCGCCCCGAGCACCATGTCATGCAATTGGAATGCGTCCAAAAGAGCGTCGAACCTTATGAATTTCCTTCTTTCCGCCATGTGAAACCTCCTTATTTTTGCAGTCTTTGCAGTTGCTGGAGCACTTTTCCCACTTCTTCCACGGCGACCATGGTTATAGCGTATTTTACTTTCGGCCCAAGCCCGAACTGCGGGCTTGCCGGGGAACCGCTTATGGTAAAGTCAAAAATTATGTCCCCGCTTCCCGAGGTAAGGTACGGGACGAGCTTATTAACGTTTTCATTGAGAAACTGCGTATTCTGCATGCCCGGTTTCAGCAATAGCTGCAGCTTATGAAACGCCATTGTCGTAAGCGAGCGTATGACATTCTGGTGCATTTCAAGCTTCGTGGTTGAACTGAATAAGCCCTCTTTGAAATAAAAAGGCGTGTATTGCTCAAAATAAGGCTGGAATTGCATAACGTCTACATGCTGTGTATCCACGTTTATCTCCATGTTGGCCACGTGCTCATATACGGCCATGGATACATTCGCGAGAACCTTGCCCTCTACGGTATAGCGACTGGCGGGAATCATGAAAGCCAGCGTACCGGTCAAAGACATGAAATCCGGCATTTCGCCTGATGTAAGCGTCAGGTTGAAATTACCGCAGGTAAGTGTGTAGGGAACGCCGTAAATATGCTGATCTGTAAATTCGATAACCGAGTCCCTGATGGCCAGTTTTTTAACGCCTTTGGCAAATTTATAGAGAAGCGTCGCGTTAGGTTTTGGTATGGCCGCATAGGCATTGGCCTCCAAATCCGAAAAGGAAAGCCCTCCGGAGCGGGTTTCGGGAAGGTTATGAGCTGTGTTTAGCGCGCCGCGCTTGTTTCTTTCGATGTGCAGCAGGGCATTTGCAACGGTTATACTCTCGAATATCACCTTGCGTTCTTTGCGGAATTTTTCCTTATCCAGCATTACGATAAGTTGATCGGCACGAAAAAGGTCCTTATCCTTAAAGCCGGCCTTTGCCGGTATGCGGAATTCATTGAACTCCACGCTGTAGTTATTAAGATCTAAGGAAAAACTCTCGAATTTTATCGGCCTTCCCAGAACACTGCTAAGCTTGTTCTCGATAATGCCCTTCCCGTATAGCTTGAGGTATAAAAAAATCGCTATCATTATAGCGGCGATTATCGTTATTATCCAAACAATAATGCGAACGGCCCTTCTTCTTTTCATGATCAGTATGTTCCCATATCTTTCAGGCGTTTATCGCTAATGCCAAAGTGGTGCGCGATTTCATGCTGTATAACATGTCTTACTTCATCATATATATCCAGGCCCTGCGCCCGGCAGGCTCTTTCGATATTGGCCCTATAAAGGGTTATCTTGTCGGGCAGGACCATGCCGTAATAGTGCGTCCTCGCCTTTAGCGGAACCCCCTGGTAAAGGCCTAAAAGCCGGCCTTTCGAGCCCAAACGCATCGTTTTCACGGTATCCATGTTCGGCTCGTCCTCTATAACGACGTCTACGTTTTCGAGCCTGCCCTTGAAGTCTTCGGGGAGCTCGCTTATGGCTTTTATCGCCAGTTCCTCAAACTCTTTTCGTTCCATAGATAAAACCTTATAAGCCGCAGGGTTTCTTACTCCCTATCTAGATTAACGGCAATATTTTCGCTTGCCTCTTCCTCTATATCCCAGCGGTCATAGAGGCTTCCGCTCAACTCTTCCAGAAACAGGGACTTGCGTGAAATTACCGTGCCCATCTGATAATCGTACCTTGTAATGGGATGCACGAGGTACAGTTCTTTTTTTGTCCTCGTTGCCGCTACATAAAACAGCCTTCTTTCCTCTTCAAGTTCCGCGGGAATGTCTTTCGACTTGGCGTGCGGGAACTGCCCTTCGCAAAGGCCGATTACAAATACGGCCTTCCACTCAAGCCCCTTGGCCTGATGGATAGTAGAAAGCACGAGGTATTCATCCCCGCCCGGCGCCTCACGTATCGTCTCGCCTTTGAACGACTCGCGTAATGTAATGTCGTGTAAAAGGGCCTTCAGGCTCTTGTAGCTGTGCGCGAAGTTCACGAATTCATGGAGGTCGTCTATCCTGTCTTTTACATTCTCAAAATGGGCCATGACATATTCCGCGTATCCCGAATCGATAACCCTTTTTATCGCTTCGTCGGGCTTTTTCTCCAGGTCGTCTTTGGTTATGGAACGCATTATTTTCTTAAAGTTCCCGAGTCCCTTCCGCGCTCTTTCCGGCAGGAAACTACCGAATGCCTTGCCGATTATCGCGGAAAGTTTTCCCACGCTTGAGAATTCGTCAAAAACACGGCCCGCGTACGCGGTGCCAATGCCGGGCTGTATGGATAGCGCCCTGATCCACGCTATTTCATCCGAGGGATTCATGGCTATCTTTATGTGCGCCAGCACATCTTTTATGTGCGCCTGTTCGAAAAATCGGATTCCGCCGCGCACGATAAAAGGAATATTCCGCTTTGTAAGCTCCATTTCAAGCTCCGCGGCCAGGTAGTGCGCCCTGAAAAGAACCGCCATTTCGTTCAGGCCCACCCCCTCATCGCGCAATTCCAGCACCCGCTGCGCTATGAAACTCGCCTGGGCGTACAGGTCCCTTACCTCGATAAGGACGGGCCTGGTATCGCTTTCGTTCAGGGCCCGAAGATGCTTCTTAAACTGGTTTTTGTTGTGGGATATCGAATCATTGGCGAGCTCCAGTATTTCAGGCGATGAACGGTAATTACTCTCCAGCATAAATATTTTCGCGTCCGGGTATTCCCCGGGAAACTTCAGAATATTCTCTACATCGGCTCCCCTGAACGAATATATTGCCTGGGCATCATCTCCCACCACGAGCACATTGCGGTGAAAACCCGAAAGCTCTTTTATGATGCCGGACTGCAGGCGGTTCGTATCCTGGTATTCGTCAACCAGTATGTACTGAAATTGCCTTGAGAATTTCTCGCGCGCACGTTCTACATTTTTCAAGAGCCACAGCCATTTTGTCAGGAGATCGTCATAATCCATATTGGAGGACGCTTTTTTCTTCAGCGCGTACTCCCGGCTGACTTTTTTTATATATTCGTGAAAGCGTAAAAAATGCGGGTGGTATTTTTCCAGGGTCTCCTCAATGCTCTTATTCGAGTTTGCCGAAAAGCTTATTATTGAACGCAAAACTTTCGGGTGCGGGAAGCGCTCCTCGTGAATCCTTATTTTCAAATTTTTCACGCAGACCTTTAAAAGGTCCACCGAATCTTCTCCGTCGAGAATCCCAAAATCGCGCTTGTACCCGAGCTCCCCGGCGAACATGCGAAGCGAGCGGTTCCCTATGTGGTGAAATGTGCCGCTCCAGAGCCCTTTGGGGTTTGCCTTCAAAAGCAGCTCAATCCTCTCCTGCATGTTTCTGGCCGCCTTGTTTGTAAACGTAACGAGCAAGATGTTCTGCGGCGGGACACCTTTTTCCAGGAGGTACGCCACGCGGTAAATGAGCGTACGCGTTTTTCCGCTTCCGGCGCCGGCAAGCACAAGGCACGGCCCTTCGGCCCCCGTTACAACGTCATACTGTTCGGGGTTAAGCGCGGTTTTATAGTCGACTTTTTTAAATCTTCCGGCGGGTTCTGTTTTTATGGTATACTTCATGGCTTTATCTATTGAACCACGCGGTATGCGATAAGTCAAGCATAGTTTTGCGCGAGTAATGTCAAGATAATTGGGCACTTTGCTTCTCCGTCATTGCGAGGGCGCCCTGTTCTTCGTTTGCGGCCGAAGCAATCTCAAACGAAGAGATTGCTTCGGTCTGCTTCGCAGACCTCGCAATGACATGTTGAAAGTACCCATAATATTTTACATTATCTTTGTGCGCGATAACGCGGGCACGGTAAAATCCTATGTTTTGTTTGTATTTTCGGGGTTTTTGTGGTATATTTGTACATTGTACGAGGAGGTACAAATGAAAAAAATGAAACTTATCGTGTTATTTTTAATAGTAGGTATGGCCCTCACCCCTGTATCCGCTTACGCGAAAACCCTGGGCCTCAATAAAATACTTGGCCGCCTCGCCAAGCCGAGAGCGACCTCGCTTCAGAAAATGGACACTGTGGAGGAATACAAGGGGGAAATCGTAAAGGGCGCCGGGACCGTAAAGGACGTTTTAAAAAGTTTCGGCGAAAAAAACGAAGCGATGGTGTATCTTAAAAAATACTTCAGAGGCAAGGAATACGAGATTGTGCTTATGGTGCCCCGGGATGAAGCCGAGAAAGTCAGAAAAGGGATGTCGGTAAAGTTTGAAGCCGTCTTCACGGGTATGACCTTTCAGACGCTGCGTTTCGAAGATGCGGAGTTAATAAAAAGGATCTTCTGGTTTTTCTAAAATCCCGGCCTAAAAATCGCTTGTTTCCTCCGGCAGGTTTATATAGCTGTCAAAATCCGTATGTCCATGCATGCCCGTTCTTGCCTTAGAAATCCGCTCCGACAAATAAGGGTGTGATTTGTAATCCGTGTACCTTCTTTCCCTTCCTTCCTTTCGCCACGCCTTCAAAGTAAGCAGGCTATCCTGAACCCCTTGCGGGTTAAATCCCGCTTTCCCGGTATATTTCACAGACAGCCTGTCGGCTTCGAATTCATCTTCCCTCGAATACGCCATCATCAGCTGACCGATCGCTTCATTGACTTCCGCGACTGTCCTGCCGTCTCGGGAGACAACCGCGGATAAAAGCATAAGGGCGTTTACCCCAAGCGATCCCTGCAGTCGCTTCACGGAATGCCTGGCGTTAATATGGCCGAGCTCGTGCGCAATAACAGCGGCTATCTTATCATCCGTCTCCATGAGTTCCATGAGCGGCTCGAACATATATATGTATCCCCCGGGAAGAGCGAACGCATTATAATAATTTTCTTTTTCGCCCTCCCCCGCTTTAAGAACTTTAAAGTGGTATACAAGTTCCTGCCTGTCGCATACGGGGACAAGACGCTTTCCGAGTTCTTCGAAACGCTTCTGTACCAGGGGGTCATCAACCTCTTTGTACTGTTTTTCCACCTGTTCCGCGACTGAACGGCCGATGGCTTTCTCTTTTTCCGATGAAATGGGCATGATGTCATCCATTATACTGCGCGGCTGCGCGAATTCAGGCTCCTCGAAGCGCGTCCGGAGCGGAGGATTATCAATCTCCTCATGCTTCTCTTCCACCAGGGCCGCAACCGAGGCGTCGGTAGTTTTCTCTTTTTCCACGGAAATGGGTATAATATCATCCGTCGCGCCGTATGACTGCGCGCATACCAAACACACGCAGAAAAGAAAAGCGGTAAAAATACTATAAATCCGTCTTCCTGTCATAACACTCCGTCTAAAAATCCGTGCGCCTTGCTGCGGGCCTGGGCGCTTTTAAAATCCTGAAATTCTATGAGAATCAGATCGGGCCTTTTCATCCGGAGCCTTTTGGCTTCTTTGACCGAATTCGATATCCGCGTCCCGATATACCTGAAGAGCGTCCCGCACTTCGGGCAGTTCTTTGCGTCGAAAGAAATGCCCACTTCCTTGCAGTTCACGCAATCTCCTGTCGTTGAGCCCGCTATCAAAAGGTGCGGCTCGATCGACTTAATATCCGCTTCCTGCCATATCCGTATAAGTGGATTTCTAGTCATATTTTCCTCCCTATTTCTTAATTTTTTTGAGGAGTTTTTCCGGGCCCAAAGTGTTAAGAACGTTTTTCTTTTCAAGCCATCCGCGCCTTGCTACACTGACACCGAAACGCATGTTGTCGAACTGATCTTTGGTATGCATATCGGTTGCAATACCGATGGTAACGCCCATCTCTCCGGCGCGGCGCGAAGCATTGTCATCAAGATCCAATCTTTTGGGATGGGCGTTTATCTCCAGAGCCGTATTTGTGTCCCTTGCCGCCCGAAGCACTTTTTCCAGGTCTATCTCATATGAGCCCCTTACACCCATAAGCCGGCCCGTGGGGTGCGCTATCATATGAACAAACCTATTCTCCATTGCCTTTATTATGCGGTTTGTGAGGACGTCTTTCGGCTGATTGAATCCGGAATGAAGGGCCGCTATTACAAAATCAAGTTCCTTAAGAACGCTATTGTCGTAGTCGAGCGAGCCGTCGCTTAAGATATCTACTTCCGTCCCGGCGAGGATGCGCATTTTCTTCTCGCGTTTGTCGAGCTCCCTGAGGGCCTCCGCGTTTTTCATGAGTTCTTTTTCTTTAAGCCCGCCCGCGATCCGAAGCGTCTTTGAATGGTCGGTTATGGCGACGTATTCATAGCCCATCTGCCGGCACGAAGAGGCGATTTCCCCGAAAGTAAGCGTCCCGTCGCTCGATTTCGAGTGAACGTGGAGGTCGCCCTTTATGTCTTTTAGCTCGACCGGACATGGCAACTTGTCCTCGAGCGCCAACTCTATCTCACCCTTGTCTTCCCGCATTTCGGGAGGAATATACGCAAGGCCGAGAGCTTTATAGACTTCCTCCTCCTCTTTTCCGGCGATCTTTTTCTTCTTTTTTGTATTGAAAACGCCGTACTCGTTTATTTTCAATCCCTTGCGAAGCGCCATTTTTCTCAGGTGAATATTGTGCTCTTTGGACCCCGTGAAGTAACAAAGGGCCGAACCGAAACTCGACGGTTTTACCACTCTTGCATCAACCCGGACCCCGAGCCTTGTTATCACGCTTGATTTCGTAGGGCCGTGAACCGTCACCTCTTTCACCAGGTCAAGGCGCGTAAAGACGTCCATTACGTTATGCGGCTTATCAGACGTTAAAAGTATATCTATGTCCCTTACCGTCTCCTTCATTCTGCGAAGGCTGCCGGCCGGCTGGATTCTTTTGACCGCGGGCAATTTTTTAAGGCGAAACATGATCTCGCCGGATATTTTTACCGCCTCACCCAAAGACATGTTTTCTTCCGACTTTCTCAAAAAGTCTATGCCGCGCAATATGTTCGCAACTGTTTTCTCCTTGATGCCGAAGACGCCTTTGATCTTGCTGTGCGCGGCCAATCTCACAAGGTCTTTCACGCTTTTTATTTTAAACTTTTTGCACAAAAGCCCGGCTGTTTTCGGACCTATCCCGGGTACGGCCATTATTTCAAGAACGCCTTTTGAGACGCTTTTCTTAAGCTTTTCGAACGATTTAATGCTGCCGGCCGATATATATTCCTCTATTTTACCGGCCAGGTCCTTTCCCACGCCGGGTATGTCGCTTAGTTTTTTTTCTCGCGCAATGGAAGCGATATCCTCCGACAGGCCTTCTATGTTCCGGGCGGCCTTCCTGTATGCCCTTATTCGGAAAGGGTTTTCGTCTTTTACTTCCAATATATCCGCTATTTTATTGAAAATTTCGGCGATTTTTGAGTTTTTCATATTTTTACTTGAACGTACCTCCTCACTCTATTATACGCCTCCGGCTGTATTATTCAACCCTTTTCCGCGCATGGTAATGTCAAGATAATTGGGCACTTTGCTTCTCCGTCATTGCGAGGCCGCCCTCTCTTCGTTTGCGGCCGAAGCAATCTCAAACGAAGAGATTGCTTCGGTCTGCTTCGCAGACCTCGCAATGACGGAGTAAAGGCTTCGCGCCCTCGCAATGACATGTTGAAAGTACCCATAATATTTTACATTATCTCGCGCATGCATAAAAAAGGTAAAAAGGTGCCAGGCACCTGTTTTTAAAAAGATTTAAGAAGAGGCGCCTGGCACCTTTTTTATGAAACGTATTTTCGAAATGCGAGGGTGGCGTTATGGCCGCCAAAGCCGAGGGAATTGGAAAGGGCTACATTGATTTTCATCCGGCGCGGTTTATTGGGCACGTAATCAAGATCGCATTCGGGGTCCGGGTTTTCGAGGTTTATCGTCGGGGGAGCAATATCGTTTTTTATCGCGAGGACGCAGGCAATGGCTTCCGCGCCGCCGGCGGCGCCGAGCAGGTGCCCGGTAACCGATTTTGTCGAGCTTATAGCGACTTTCCCGGCATGGGCGCCAAAGACATTCTTTAATGCCAGCGTCTCGACTTTATCGTTGTATATTGTGGAAGTGCCGTGAGCGTTTACATAGTCCACTTCCTCCGGATTAAGTCCGGCATCTTTAAGACATAGCTTCATGCACGAGGTCGCGCCTTTTCCTTCGGGGTCCGGGGCGGTCATGTGATAGGCATCCGCGTTCATGCCGTAGCCGATTATTTCGCAGTGTATGGGGGCTCCTCTTTTGAGCGCGTGCTCCAGCTCCTCAAGAACAACAATTCCGGCACCTTCGCCCATTACAAAACCGTCCCTTTTTTTGTCAAAGGGCCGTGAAGCGTGTTTTGGGTCATCGTTTCTTTTTGACAGGGCCCTCAAGGCGCAGAAGCCGCCGAAACCCATTACCGTAATAGCCGCCTCTGACCCGCCTGAAATCATGATATCGGTGTCGCCATTGCGTATTATGCTAAAAGCGTCGCCGATCGAATGATTGCCCGAAGCGCAAGCGGTTACCACGGCCTTGTTGGGGCCTTTTGCCTTGAAACAAATGGAAACCTGGCCCGCGGCCATGTTTGTGATCAGCATGGGAATAAGAAAAGGTGATATCTTACCCGGGCCCTTCTCGGGGCCGCGTTCGACATACTTGTTGTACTCTTTTTCGACCGTATGAAGCCCGCCTATGCCGGAACCGATTATTACGCCGACTCTTTGGTCGTCTTCGTTATCCATATTCAGCTTGCTGTCCAGAACGGCGTCCTTGCTAGCGGCTATAGCGAACTGGACAAACCTGTCAGTTTTCTTTATTTCTTTGGGGGTCAGATACTTGGATGGGTCAAAATTCAGGACTTCCGCGGCAATTTGTGAGGAAAAATTTGAGGGGTCAAAGCATTGTATTCTTCTTACACCGCTTCGCCCCTCAAGTAGGGAATCCCATAAACCCTTTACTGTGCTGCCTACCGGCGTTACCGCGCCCAGGCCGGTAAGGACAACCCTTTTTTTTTTCATTTATGTTTATTTTGAGGGGATTTTTTTCTCTATGTACTTTATCGCCTCGCCGACCGTGGTCAGTTTTTCAGCATCTTCATCGGGGATTTCGACGCCGTATTCCTCCTCCAATGCCATAACGAGCTCCACCGTATCGAGTGAATCCGCGCCCAAATCGTCTACAAACTTCGCCTGATCCGTAACTTCCTCCGACTTTACGCCAAGCTGTTCCGCGATAACTCCCTTAATCTTTTCTGAAATACCTGACATTTACATCCTCCTTCTTAAGTGACCATACCGCCGTCAACCTGAACAACTTGTCCGGTAATATAGGCGGAAGCGTCACTCACTAAAAACAATGCCAAATTTGCCACATCGGCAACACTGCCCCATTTCGCAAGCGGTATCTGTTTCATAATCAACTCTTTTACGCCCTCCGGTAATTTCGCGGTCATATCGGTTTCGATAAAACCCGGGGCGATAGCGTTTACATTTATGTTTCTCGGCGCCAGCTCCCGTGCCGCGCTTTTTGTAAACGCAATAACGCCCCCTTTGCTGGCCGCGTAATTGGCCTGGCCGGCGTTTCCGATTATGCCAATTATCGAAGCGATGTTTACGATCTTACCCGCACGCTGCTTCATCATGGCCCTGGCGGCCGCCTTAGTGCAGTTAAACGTGCCTTTCAGATTCACACTTAACACCGCATCCCAGTCAGCATCGTTCATCCGCACAAGCAATCCGTCACGGGTAATGCCTGCATTGTTGATAAGTATATTGATTTTACCGAATTTGTCAAGGGTTTTCTGAATAAACTTCTGAACCTCATCGAGATTTGTGACATCTACTTTTTTCGCAAGGACGGATCTTCCCTTCGCTTCCAGCTCCTTTTTCGCCTCTATAAGCGCCTCCGGGTTGACATCGCCTATAACGATATCCGAACCCTCCTCGGCAAATTTAAGGGCTATCGCCTTACCTATTCCCCTGGCGCCGCCTGTAATAATCGAAACATTATCTTTTAATACCATGATAGTAGCACCATTGTATCAGTCCGATTATATTTGTCAAGGAATAAAGTGGCTTCTCACTCAATCGCTTTCGAGAAGCAACTGCCGGTAAGGCCGTCGAGAGTGGCGGTAAGTTCCTGGATACGGAGACGTTTCTTTAGAATCTCAGGCAGTGCGCGCGGCGCCTCGGTCAAGAGCGAGATCTGCAGGCGGCGGCGTTCAAAGTAGGCGCGGTTTACTTCGTCGACTATGTCGTCGCGCAGCTGCACCATGAGTTTCGAGCGAATGTCTATCGTGGTCTGAGCATTGCTCCAGACGAGGTCGGAAAGGTCCCATGACAGGTTTATGTCCCAGCCTTCGGTGCGGTCCTGCGGGCCGTTAAACAAGTAGGCATCCTTGGAGCTGGTGTAAATTTCGTATGTGTCGCTCCAGCCGCGGTCTATACCGAGATTCACCTTCGGAAGCAAACCCTTGAATTTGACCTGTCTTCTCCATTGTTGGATCTTTTCCGGGCAAACCTCGGCATAGTCTATCGCCATTGTCATCGTTTCGTTTATGGTCGGTTCGTTTTTAAAGTTTTTCAAAATCCTGTCAGCATTTAAGGATTTTTCGTCCATAGCGGGCAGGTTCTCCCGCCCCATCACGTAAACCCTTCTCTTGCATAAGGCCCATAGAGCCGTGTAGGGGAGGTTTAAACCTCCCCTACACAACATGACCTGTCTTATATCTTTTGAATCCATGCCCGCGTACATTTCGCTCCATGACTGCGCTTCCTTTTTATATTCGAAAACACCGCCTTTCGTCGCGGCATAAATTCTCCCCACTTCCTCTGATACGGCCGCGTAATTTATCCATCTATTCAAGAGCCCCGCGCCACTGAACGGAAACCATGACGCGCCGCCGTCTTCGGAACCAAATAGGCCCTTGTTCGTGGCAAGATACAGAACGTCTTCTCTTGAAGTGATATGGTTTAATAAAAAAACTACCTCGAGCTCTTCGTCCACTGCGTCATCCGGATCTTCTTCATCGCCCGTCTGAAAACTCTTCAGGGAATCGGCGCTGAAAACTTTACTATAGTTTTCAAAATCCCTGCCGGATTTATAGACCTCGTTATCGCATATAATAAAAATATGTTCCGCATTCGCTCCTTCCCCAACCGCGATTGAATTCACTCTCGCGCTTCCCAATATGCCCGCAGGATGCATCCATGTCTTACCGCCGTCTTTTGTCCAGAAAAACCCTTTAAGCGTGCCTAAATAAATTGTATCCCCTTTTTCCGCCTGGCACGCCACGTATATGCAGTAATTTTCATTTGCGAGTCCCCGGAAAATCCGCTGCCAGCTCCCGCCGCCCGTCCGCGAGGCAAACAGGCCGTTTTTTGTAGCTATGTAAATGCTGTTATCCGCGCCTGTCCATATGTACCCTACGCCTTTATATTGGCCGCGGCAGGCAAAAATCTGTTTCCACTCTTTATCGTTTAAGCCCCTTTTGTGCAGGCCCAGGGATGTGCCTACATAAACGGCGGCGCCGTCATGGCTTTCGGCAATCGAATAAAACTCTTTATCGCTTAGCCCCGAAGTGCGGTCCTGCCATGTCCCGGCAAAAGCCTGCCGGCTAAGCAAAATACCGGTGGATAACAAAACAAGCAAAAGAAGTTTCTTCATTTTTCGTCTCCTTTTTTTTGCTTATTATACGCGCTATTTATAGATTTGTCAAGTTATTTTTGATTATTCATCAAATAGGGATGGGGAGAAACCTGAGAACCTGCAGAATAATATTGGTGAGGATCGCGGCGGCTATGTCGTCGAGCATGATGCCCCAGCCGGCCGGGAGCTTCTGGAGTTTCTTAATAGGGGGCATCTTGAATATGTCAAATATACGAAAAAGTATAAACCCCGTTATCAGGAATTTCACGCTAAACGGCACAAAAAGGTATACCAAAAGCATCGAAGAAAACTCGTCGATTACTATCTGGGGCGGGTCCTTTCGGCGGAAAGTGCCCTCGGCGCCCGATGCTGACCAGAAACCCAGCGCGAGGAAAAGAGCGGTAAGGGTAAGGTAAAGCGGCGTATTGTTTCTTACCAGAAGATACACGCCTGCGCCAAGAAGGCTTGCCAGCGTGCCCGGCAAAAGCGGACAATGCCCCACGAAAAAAAGCGTAGATAACGCCCTCTCAATTCTTCGCATTTATGAAAAACCTCTTATTTTTCACGAGGTAGGAGATGCCGCTTACAAGCGTAAAAAGCGCCGTTATAAGCATCATGTAAAAAATGATCGCCCTTAATAAATATTCGAGCCCCTCGTTCCAGAACCCGAATACGGTAAGGCTGGCCTGTCTAAAGATAATGAAAAATAAAATAACGTAGACGGACACCATCTGGGAAACCGTCTTGTGTTTCCCCGCCATCTCGGCCTCTATGACCTCGCCTCTGGCAAGCGCTATAAGGCGAAGGCCCGTAATGATAAATTCGCGAAGGACTATAACGACGACTATCCATGCGGGGATAAGCTTCATCTCCACAAACGCGAGAAACGCCGATATGACAAGCACCTTATCCGCTATGGGGTCCATGAATTTCCCGAAATCGGATATCTCGTTTCTTTTTTTGGCAAAATACCCGTCCAGAAAATCGGTCCACGTCGCGGCCGCAAACGCAACCAGCGCAAGCACCTTGAAGGTGAGGCCCTTGGAAAATAAAAATACCATGAAAAAAACGGTGAGCGCTATTCTTGCAAGCGTTAATTTATTCGCGATATTCATGTTTTACCAAAAATTCTATTGTCACTGCGAGGAGGCATCCTTCGCTTACGCTCAGGATAAACTCCCTGCCAACGAAGCAATCTCATGTGAAAAGAGATTGCTTCGCCCTTGACATCAAAGATGTCAAGGGCTCGCAATGACAGCTATGCGCTCCCTACAAGATCGTATTCCAGGGTATCCTCTATCCTGACGAGGGCAAAGTCGCCGGGCGCAAGCGATTTTTTCGATCTCACATAAACAAGCCCGTCGACCTCGGGGGCATCGAATTCGGCCCTGCCGAGATACTGATGCTCCCGGCTTTTATCTTTTTCATCAATAAGCACCTCGAGGCGCTTGCCCATGTAGCGGCGGTTATTTTCTTCCGATATCCTGTTCTGCGCTTCCATTATACGGGCAAATCGCTCTTCTTTCACCTTTTCAGGAACCTGGCCGGGAAAGAGAAACGCGCGTGAGCCCTCCTCCTTTGAATAGGTAAAGGCGCCGAGCCGTTCAAACTTCGTCTCGATTATAAATTTCTCGAGCTCCGTAAAATCTTTCTCGGTTTCACCGGGGAAACCCACAATTACCGTGGTTCTTATGGCGATACCCGGGACGGCTTTCCTGATTTTTCCGATCAGTGAAATCACGTCTCTCTTACTCACGTGCCTGTTCATCTTTTTCAATATTTTATCACTGATGTGCTGTATGGGTAAATCTAAATATTTGCACACGGCGCTCTCATCCCTTACCACGTCTATAAGTTCCCGGCTATAATGGGCGGGGTGTGTGTATAAAAGCCTTATCCATCCGCGGTTTTTCATGATCTCTGCCGCTTTTTTCAAAAGATCCGCAAGGCGCGGGGACCCATACCTGTCTATTCCGTAAGAGGTCGTGTCCTGGCCGATTAGATTTATCTCTTTCGCCCCGCGCGTTTTAAAAGAGCGGATTTCGCTTAAAACCGAATCCATGCCCCTTGACCGATACGGGCCTCTTATCTTCGGAATAATACAATAACTGCAGAAATTCCGGCACCCTTCCTGGATCTTGACATAAACGCTGTGAGGCGGCGTCATCGTAAGGCGTTCGGTAGCGTGGTTATATAGAAAACGCGGCGTTTTGTCGACCTCTGTCACCTTTTCGCCGTTTAATATTCTTTCAATATAATCCGGCACCGCGGAAAAGTTGCCGGTTCCGAAAACACCGTCTATTTCCTTTATTTCCCCCGGAAGCTCCCGCGGGTACCTCTGCGAAAGGCATCCCGTAACGATAATCCGCGCGATATTTCCTTTGGTTTTCAGGGCAGTGAGCTTCAGTATGACATCGATAGACTCATTTTTGGCCTCTTCGGTAAAAGCGCAGGTGTTTACGATAGCGACGCAATTCTTCCCGTACTCGTAGATTATCCTGAATCCCTTTTTTTTCAAGCCCCCCGCCAGGACCTCGGCGTCGACGAGGTTCCTCGGACACCCTAAACTAATCATGAATATATCCGGTTTCATTTTATCAAAAACCGCCTCGGGAACCGTAGGTCAAAAAAATCTGACCCGCGAGGTCAGACACGGTTAAATTAAATTTTAGACTTTCTATTTAGTCGGCTCCGAAAAGCCGCTTGCTTCCGACGGTAAGTTCGCGCCTGGAAATCCTGATATTTTTTATACTGCCTTTTCCGACTTTACCGATGGGCCGGCCGTTTATCGTGAACTTAAGCGCTTCCGCCCTTCCCGCCCAGAGTTCAATCTCCTCTTCGGCGGATATCCTTTTCTCCTCATTCTTCCGTAGCGTGCCCTCAAAAACTTTCTTTCCGTCCTTCTTTACCTTCATCCAGACATCATCGGTACCTTCAAGGGTAAGCTCTATAGATTTTTTTTCGGGTATGGGAAAAGGCGATTCCTTTCTTGGCGCGGCCCGGAGAGGGACGGGTTTCCGCTCGGGAACCCGTCGGACAGAGCGGGCCGCCCTTAAATTTATGCCTAAAAATAGAATAAAAAATACCAGAAGAAGCGCAACTCCCGCGGTAATGGCGAACGTCATCCATTTTTGCGTTTCCGCGCTTATAATAAGCGGCTCTTCGTTTAAACTCAATATCTGTTTTTCCGCGCGGGTATAGAATTTTTTATAGTCGGCCGCGAGCGCCTCGCCGTCCAAGTCGAGAAAAAAGGCGTATTTCTTCAAAAAGGAAAGGATGTAAATTCTGCTCAAGGCTTCATCGGCCCTGCCCTGCTCGAGCAAATCCACTATGTGCGGCTGAATGCGGGTCGCCTTGTAAACCCCCTCCGTATTAAGGCCCTTTTTCCGTCGGGCCTCTTTAAGAAGCTGGCCTATCTCTTTCGGATTTTTCATTCTTCGGCTCACTTCGTTTGCTTGGTTCGACTGCGCGAGTATGCTTCAAATGGATCCGACTACGCCCGGCATTCGTCACGAACCTGCCGAGGGACAAACCATGCCCGGCCCGTCAAACCATCATTTTTCGCCGCCGGTATTCTCAATGAGAATTTCCCGCGGCTTCGAACCCTGGTAAGGCCCCACTATCCTTTCATCCTCCATCATGTCTATAAGGCGGGCGGCCCGCGTGTAACCGACGCCGAGACGCCGCTGCAGCATGGATACCGAGGCCTGTTTTGACTGGAGAACGAGCTCTACGGCTTTTTCGTATATTTCGTCTTTTTCGAATTTTTTATATTTGGCTTTCTCTTCGACTTTAAGGATCTCTTCCTCAAAACGCGGCTTTCGCTGCGCCTTTATGAAATCCGTTATCCGCGCTATCTCGGCATCCGTAACAAGCGTTCCCTGAACGCGCACAGGCTTAGGGCTTCCGGGCTTTATGAACAACATGTCTCCCATTCCCAGAAGTTTTTCGGCGCCGTTCATGTCAAGCACCGTCCTCGAATCCGTTTTCGAGGCGACTTTAAACGATATCCTGGCGGGGAGGTTCGCCTTTATAACACCCGTAATAACGTCCACTGACGGCCTCTGAGTCGCAATAATCATGTGTATCCCTACCGCGCGGGAAAGGGCGGCAAGCCTCATAATCATGTCTTCAACTTCCTGCTGCGCCACAAGCATTAAATCGTGCAGTTCATCTATGATAATGATAATATACGGAAGCTCTAAAAGGTTTTCGATTTTTTCCCTTTTCTTGTATGCGGCTATGTTCCTTACGCCGAGTTCTGTAAATAAATCGAGCCTTCTTTCCATTTCCGTAATGGCCCAGCCCAGCGCGCCGGATGCTTTTTTCGCTTCGGTTACCACCGGCGCCAGTAAATGCGGCAGGTTATTAAAAACCGCCAGTTCCACCCTTTTTGGGTCGATCATGAGAAATTTAATCTCCTCGGGAGACGCCTTGAATAGAAGCGCCGTGATAATGCTGTTGACGCAGACCGTCTTGCCCGATCCGGTTGTCCCCGCTATCAAAAGGTGCGGCATATCGTCCAGGTCCGCGATTATAGGGGTACCGGAAATATCCTTGCCCAGGGCAAGCATCAGCTTGGACTCCGAACCCTTGTACCGCTTAGACTCCAGGACGTCCTTTAAATACACCAGCGCGGCTTTCGAGTTGGGGACTTCCACCCCTATCGTGTTCTTTCCGGGAATAGGCGCCTCGATTCTTATGGTCATGGCTTTCATTGCGAGAGCAATATTGTCGCTGAGCGAAGTAATTCTGTGAACCCTTACGCCGCTGGCCGGCTCAAGCTCGTACCTGGTAACGACCGGGCCCTTTCTCACATTTACCACTTTCGCCTTAACGCCGAACTCCTCAAGGGTATCCTCCAAAATCTTAGAATTCGCATCCAGGTCATCCTTAATCTGTATCTCTTCAAGCGGCGGAGGAGAATTTAAGAGATCAAGTGACGGAAGCTTATACGGCGTTTCATAAACAACGGGTTTTTCCTTTTGTTCTTTAAGTTTTGTCTTTTCGGTCTTCGCCTCTCCAGGGCCGGTTACCTTTTCCCGGAGCCCTGCCTTCGGTTTTTCGAAAGTCCCGGGGGGAGCTTTAACGAAAGAGGCAAGAGGCGCGGCCGTTTTTTGTGGACGTTCGCTCGGGGCAATCTTTCGTTTCCGTGTCATGCCGGAAACAACCGAGAGGACCTTTTTAAAAACCGCCTTAAGCCGGGCAAACGCCCATCCTGCAAAAGGAAATATCAAAAAATCCGTCGTGATAAGAAGTGAGAGCAGTAAAAGAACCGTGATGGCAATAAACGTTCCCGCCGTACCCAAATATTTTAAAAGGAAATCGGAAAACGCAAGCCCTATGATGCCGCCTTTCTGAAACCGGTAAACGGCGGCCCCGGGCCCCGTAAGGCATAAAAGCGAACTTACAGCCAGGATTGAAAAAACTCCGCCGAAAAGACGGAGATAAAACTTTTTTGACAAGAGGCCCCACAGGACGATAATAAAAGGAACAATATATGAACCGCGCCCCATTAAAAAGAAGAGCCACCACGCAAGATACGCGCCCACGGAACCGGTAATATTGCTTTTTGAGGAACTGGGGTCCGAAGTAAAAAGGCCTATATCGTTGGGGTCAAAGGTAAGCAGGCTTATGAAGACGATGAGGGCTACAGCCAGCAGGAAAATTAGTTTTATTTCGCCTAGCCTTGAGATTTTCATAATCCCGTATGGCCGAAACCGCCTTCCGCCCTTACGGTTTCGTCCAGTTCATCCGTTTCCGCAAGGTCTGCCTTTACCACTTCCTTAATAACAATCTGCGCGACCCTCTCGCCTCTTTTTATCCTGAAATACGATTTGCCCAGATTTGTCATGATAAGGGATACGAGGCCGCGGTAATCGCTGTCGATAGTGCCCGGGGTATTTACAAGCGTTATACCGTGCTTAAGCGCCAACCCGCTTCTCGGCCTTACCTCCGCCTCAAATCCTTCCGGTATGCTTAAATATATTCCGCAGGATACGAGCCTTATCTCTCCAGGCGCGAGAATAATCTCACCCTTGACGTCAGCGTAAAGGTCCATGCCGCTTGAACCCGGTGTCGCATAATGCGGCAGGGGAAGGTCGTCGGCGCCTTCACTCCTTTTTATCAGTATCTTTACCTTCTTCAGCATCGCTTTCCATGGCCGCTTTTCTGCTCAAATTTATTCTGCCCTGTTGGTCTATCTCTACAACCTTGACCTTTACCTCGTCTCCTACCTGCAACTCGCTTGCAACATCTTTCACGAATCTATTCGTTATCTGCGAAACGTGTATAAGCCCTTCCTTGCCGGGCAGAATCTCGCAAAAAGCGCCGAAGTTCATAAGCCGCGTAATTTTTCCGGCATAGATCTTCCCTACCTCGGCTTCCGCGGTAAGGCCCCTGATTACGTCGATGGCTTTTTTCGTTGCCTCGTCGTCGGAAGATGACACCTGGACACTGCCGTCGTCTTCCACGTCAACCGAGACACCGAAGTCCTTTATAATCTTCTTGATAATCCTTCCCCCGGGGCCAATAATGTCTTTTATTTTATCAATGCTCACCTTGAGGTTTACGATTTTCGGGGCATAATCCGATATTTGGCCTTTCGGCTGCGCTATGGCATCGCCCATCTTCTCCAGTATGACAAAGCGCGCCTTCCGTGCCATAACAAGCGCTTTCTGCACCGTATCTTTATCGATCCCCTTGATCTTCAGGTCGAGCTGCACGGCGGTAATGCCTTTCTTGGTGCCGGCAACCTTGAAATCCATATCGCCGTAATGGTCCTCGAGACCGGCTATATCCGTCAGCAAAGCATTCTTCCCGTCTTCGCTAATGAGCCCTATGGCGATCCCGGCTACCGGCGCCTTTGTCGGAACGCCGGCGTCCATCAGGGAAAGCGAACCCGCGCACACACTGGCCATTGAGCTTGAACCGTTCGATTCGAGTATGTCCGAAACAACCCTGACTGTATACGGAAATTCTTCGCTCGTAGGCATAACGGCTTTTAGCGCTTTTTCCGCAAGGGCGCCGTGCCCGATTTCCCGCCTGCCCGGCCCCCTGATCGGCTTCACTTCCCCGACGCTAAAACTCGGGAAATTGTAGTGCAGCATAAACGACTTCTGCGTTTCTCCTTCAAGGGCGTCAATCCTTTGTTCGTCGGAGCTTGTTCCGAGCGTCGTCACGCAGAGCGCCTGCGTCTGGCCCCTTGTGAAAAGGCCGGAGCCGTGCGTGCGCGGCAGGATCCCGACACCGCAGTCAATCTCGCGTATATCTTCGTAGGACCTTGCGTCAACTCTCTTTTCGCTATTAAGAATTTGTTCCCTCACCACTTCTTGCTCGATCGTGCTGATGGCGATCTTTACCTGCCACTCACAAACGGCACTATCTTGGGAAACAAGCTTCTCAGTGAGGTGCTTGGTAAGAACATTAAGCCCTTCTTCCCTTTCCTCTTTCGAGGTTAATTTATTTATTTCGTTGAGTTTGTCTGCCGCCATTGCTTTCACTTTTTCAAGGAGTTCCGCGCCGGCTTCCTTGATGATAATATCTTCGCGTTTTTTCCGTCCGCATTTTTTAACCATCTCTTTCTGCATGTCGATAATCACCTCGATGTGTTTTTTGGCGAATTCGATGGCTTCTTCTATTTTCTCCTCGCTTAATTCTTTCGCGCCGGCTTCGATCATAAGGGTCTTTTTCTCGCGGCCGACAACTACGAGGTCCAGGTCGCTCGTTTCCATCTCCTGGAACGTCGGGTTGATAATAAACTTGCCATCAATCAACCCCACGCGAACACAGCCTATCGGGCCGTCGAACGGAATATTTGATATAGAAAGCGCCGCAGAGGCGCCATTTACCGCGAGAACATCGGAGTCGTTTTCCCCGTCGCTCGAAAGAACCATGGTGAAAACCTGTATGTCGTTTACCATGCCCTTCGGAAAAAGCGGCCTTATGGGCCTGTCAACCAGGCGCGCCGTTAAAATCTCTTTCTCGGACGGACGCCCCTCCCTCTTGAAAAAGCCACCGGGTATTCTACCGGCCGCGTACGTCTTTTCGCGGTATTCCGAGGTCAGCGGCAGAAACCCTATACCTTCCCGCGCTTCTTTTGAGCACACGCAGGCTGTAAGTATAACCGTGCCCCCAAATTGTACGGTTACGGCGCTGTCAGCCTGTCTGGCCAACTTGCCGGTTTCGATAATAAGTTCCGCTTCGCCTATTTTTTCGCTAACACGTGATATCATTTCTTTACCTCATTTTCGTAAGTTTAGCTATTTCCGTAAGTTTAATTTCTTTACAATGCTTTCGTACTCTTTTCTGTCGTGCCTCTTCAGGTAATCCAGAAGCCGGCGCCTTGAGCTTACCAGCTTCAGAAGGCCGCGCCTTGACTGATGATCCTTGCGGTGGGTCTTGAAATGTCCCGCAAGACCATTTATCCTTTCCGTAAGCAGCGCTATCTGGACACGGGATGAACCGGTGTCCCCCTGATGATGCTCGTAGGCAACTATGATGTCTTTCTTCTTGTCTTTCGCTAATACCACTTTCCCTACCTCCTTTTAGTGTGCATATAGTATCACACAAGACGCGTTTTGTCTACCCTGTTTCTTGGCGCAATATCCGCCTTGCGCGTTTTTCGTCCTTTTTGATCTGCGCGCTAAGGCGCTCCGGGGAGCTGAACCTTCTTTCGTTTCTTATTTTCCTTACAAAGATTATCTCCAAGTCCCTGCCGTATATGGGCTTATCAAAATTGAATATGTGGACTTCTATAGTCGGCTCACGGCCGCCTCGGGAGCAGTCGGCAAAAGTGGGCCTCGTGCCTATATTGAGAATTCCCCTGTAAATTTTTTTTCCTGATTTTATTTTCACGACGTAGACGCCGGAGGGCGGTATCGCCTCGTGGTGGGGGTTTATGTTCGCCGTGGGATACCCGATAATCCTTCCCCTTCTGCGCCCTCTTATAACCGTCCCCAGTATCGCCACGGGCCGCATCAGAAGACGCGATGCTTTTTTTAGTTTCCCGCGCAATATCATACTGCGTATGCGGGTGCTTGATATAATTTTTCCCGAGCTCCTGAGGCCGGCAACAACGCTTACCCTGTACCGGTAAAAACCGGATAATCTCCTCAGGGCCTCCGGGGAGCCCTGTCTTTTTTTTCCGAAGAAAAAATCACGGCCGACTATTATCTCCCTTATATCAATTCCCGCCAGTATTTTTTTGACAAAATCGCCGGCGCTCATCCGCGAAAGCTTCCCGGTAAAACGCATAACGAGGGCATAGTCTATGCCGATTTCCGCCAAAAGACGCAATCTGTGTTGTAAAGAAATGACGAGCGGCACCTTTACGGCGGGCCGGAGCACGTTGGCCGGGTGCGGGTCAAAGGTAATGACCAGGGTCGAAAGCCCGCGGTGAGATGCTTTTTTTATCAGCGTTTTCGCGATTTTCCGGTGGCCGCGGTGTAAGCCGTCAAAAACACCGATGGTCACGGCGAATTTTCCGGAAGAAACGCTCGATCTTAAAAAATCATTCAGGCTGTAAAATATTTTCATAAAAAATATTGCCGGGCGAAAGCTGCTTAAAAGGCACCGCCTCGCTAAGACAGAATGGCCCTATCTTTGTCCTCTTTAAAAAGGAAAGGTGCGCTCCGCACCCTATTTTTTTTCCGATATCTTCCGCCAACTGCCTTATATATGTCCCTTTCGAGCATTTTACATACACGCCAAGTTCCGGCTGGGATATGTCCATGATCTTCAGCTCTTTTATAAAAACTTCTCTCGGCTGCCTTTCAATGACAATGCCTTTTCTAGCCAGCTCATAAAGTTTCCTGCCTTTGACCTTCTTGGCCGAATACATCGGCGGAACCTGGAGAATCGGGCCGCGAAAAAATTTCAGCGCGCTTTCTATGTTCTCAATGCTAAACGCACCGGGCGGGACAGCCTTTGTCCCTGCAGTATTACCCTCGGCGTCACCCGTATCCGTCGAAACCCCGAGAAAAAGGCGCGCCTCGTATTCCTTATCGCAATTTAGAAAGTGATCCGATTTTTTCGTGAAACTTCCGAGGAGAATAATTAAAAGCCCCGAGGCCATCGGGTCAAGCGTGCCGGCGTGGCCGACCTTCCTGTAGTCAAAACGCTTCCTTATAAAATCCACCACGTCATGGCTTGTCATTCCGCGGGGCTTGTCAACTAAGATCACGCCATCTTTGGCCAACCCATTCCGACCTGCGGGGTCAGGATATTTTGACCTCGCAGGCCGGAATGGGGCATGATCATAGCGCGTCATTGACACGTTTCAAAACCTTTCTTTTGACTTCTTCGAAGCTGCCGTGCAGGGTGCACCCGGCGGCGCTTTTGTGGCCGCCGCCGCCGAAGGATGAGGCTATTTTGTTAACGTCCGCGTTCATCGTGGACCTGAAACTCACGTGAAAGACGCCGTTCTTTTTTATGTCCTCGCGGAAAAATACCGCCACGTCTACACCGCCTATCGAGCGGGCAAAATTGATAAAGTTCTCGCAAGATGCGGGCTTAGTCCCGGTATCGCGAAAAAGCCCTTTGCGGACAACGATATACGCTATACGCCCCCCGGAGACAAGCTTTAAGCCGGAAAGGCTCCTGCCCAAAAGCTTTATATCGGCGTAGGTCTTGTTTCCATAAATGCGCTTCGATACGTCGTAAGGCGCGACACCATGGCCCAAAAGCTCGCTTACAATCTCGTGGGTAGCGCTGGAGGTATTACTGTAATTGAAAGAGCCCGTGTCGGTCAGAATCGATATGTAAAGATAAAGGGCCGCTTCCTTCGTTATCCTGCGGTTCATTTCCTTGTAAAGCCTGTAAATCATTTCCCCAGCGGAACTCGCGTTTTTTTCAACCCAGTTCAGGTCACCGAAGTTCTCGTTGCTTACGTGGTGGTCTATGTTTATGAT
>CAZYPU010000013.1:0-23317 GCA_964649665.1 uncultured Planctomycetia bacterium | reverse complement strand
CAAAATGCGAGATCTTGCCCGCCTCACGCAGCCTTACCTGTACTACTTCGTGCATGCATGTCCTTTCGTTTGATTTCATTATTTAACACGTCAATGATAAGCTTCGGATTTACGTTGTAATCCGCGTATGAGCGCAGTGTGATCATCCTCTTTATGAGGCCGTCAAGCTCCCCGGCGTCGTACTTACCGCTTTGTCTTTTTATCTCGTCAATCCTGTCCCTGTAAAAAAGGGCGTCTTCCCTGCCCGTCGCCTTGTATAAAAACATGTCCCTGAAAAAAGCGACGAGAACATCGAGGCCCTCTTTTACGGCTTCTCTATTTTTTTCCTTAAAAGCGAAGGCCTCCCCGATGCGCCCCCCGGGAAAATTGCCCGCGCCGTACGCGGCCGAAAACTTTATAACCTGGCAGCGCGATACAATTGTGGGCAAAAGCAGTTCTTCCGAACGGCTTATCAGGATAAATGTCGTATCAAGAGGCGGCTCTTCGAGTGTCTTCAGGAAGGCGTTGGATGAGGCCCGGTTCATGGAATGGGCCTCATTTATAATAAAAACCTTTTTCCTCGCCTCGTAGGGCTTCATGTTGGCCTGCCGGATGGCGGCCCTTATCCGGTCGATACCGATAGAGGAAGACGCGCCGGAGGGCTCCACGAAAAAAATATCCGGGTGATTTTGTGAATCTATCTTCCTGCAGGACGCGCACGACCCGCACGGCCTTTCTTTTTCGGCCGGGCAGTTTACGGCCTTCGCGAAATTCTTCGCCGCCAGGCGCATGACACCCGCGTCGGCTCCGGTAAAGATGTAGCCCGAGAAAATCCTGCCGCTTTTTACGTTCGCCTTCAGTATCTCAAGGGCGCTATCCCACCCTTTTATATCTCCGAACGACATTCATGACCTCACTTTTCACTTCTTTAAAAGTGGCCCCTATCGTGCGCTGTGTCCTTATGAGCTTTATTCTTTTTTTATTCTTCCCCACAAGGGCGAGGTATCCGGCCCTTACTTTTCTGTGGAAAGAAATATTTTTGGACTCTATCCTGTCCTTTTTGCCGCGGCGTATCTTCCCGAGGCCCGCCCGCGCGTCTATGTCGAGAAGTATCGTAAGGTCCGGGCTTACGGCTTTCATGGAGACAGATTCTATTTTTTTTATCTCTTTCAGGGGAACGCCGCCTGCATACCCCTGGTAAACGCATGTAGCGTCGTGGAACCTGTCGCTTATAACTATTTTCTTTTTTGAAAGCGCCGGCTTTATCACTTCCCGCACCAGTTCCGAGCGGCTTGCCTCGAAAAGCAGTGTTTCGGCGAGCGCCGACATGCGGATATTTTTCGCGTCCAGGAGAACGCCCCGTATCCTGTCTCCTACGGCGGTCCCGCCCGGCTCGCGGGTGTAAACGACACTGTAGCCCTGCCTTTTTAAAAAATCGGCCGCCAGTCTGGAATGGGTGCTCTTGCCCGAGCGCTCCGGGCCCTCGAAAGTAATAAATATTCCGCGCTTTAAAGCTTTCTTCGCCATTTTGTTCCTGCCTGCGCGTCTTCCAGTATTATGCCTTTTTTCAGCAGTTCTTTTCTTATTTTGTCCGCCTTTTCAAAATCCCCTTCACGCCTCGCCTTGTTTCTTTCTCTTATGAGTTTTCCGTCCCGTTCTTCCAGCTCTAATTCAGGTTCTTCCGGCGAAATCCCAAGAATAGACGCCAAAGTCAAAAGCGTATCTTTCACCCCCAGGGCAGGGCCCGTATTTTTTTTCAATAAGTAAATGTTGCCAAGATTTACCAACTCAAAAACCGCGGCGAGCGCCTCGGGTGTATTGAAATCGTCTTCCATCGCTTTGGTGAATTTTTCTTTAATTTTTTTTACGTCTTTGGTTTTTCGCATTTTGCGCCCGGCGCCTTTGACTTTTCCCGCTTCCCGTGAAAATATGGCTATTCTTTCTTTCATCTTCGCCATTTCATCAATCTTGCCTTCCGTATAATCAACGGGATGCCTGTAATGGCTGCGCAGGAAAAGCAATTTCAAGAGATCGAGGTCCTTATGTTTGGCCAGAAAATCCCTTATTGTTATGAAATTCCCCAAAGATTTGGCCATCTTTTGGCCGCCGGTGGTAAGGAGCCCGTTGTGAATCCA
This sequence comes from uncultured Planctomycetia bacterium, assembly GCA_964649665.1. Taxonomy (GTDB): domain Bacteria; phylum Omnitrophota; class Gorgyraeia; order JABMRN01; family RBG-13-46-9; genus CAZYPU01. The sequence goes on along the minus strand of CAZYPU010000013.1, from coordinate 21,203 downwards.
GTACCCGGCGCTTTTTTTACCGGCGCAGACGGTCTGGGCAATTTCGTTTTCGTGGTGCGGAAATATAAGGTCGAGCCCGCCGCCGTGTATCGTGAAATTTTTACCCAGTATTTTCGTGCTCATGACCGAGCATTCTATGTGCCAGCCGGGCCTTCCCGCGCCCCAGGGGCTCGGCCACGCGGGCTCTCCCTCTTTGGATGCCTTCCATAAAGCAAAATCCAGCGGGTCCTTTTTGTTCTTATCGAGTGAAACGCGCGCGCCCTCGCGCATCTCGCCGAGCGATTGCCCGGAGAGTTTCCCGTAATCCTTGAATTTCCTCACGTCAAAATAAACATTGCCGCCCGCGGCGTAGGCGAATCCTTTCTTAATCAGTATCGCGATGAAATCAACCATGTCACGGATTACCTCGGTTGCCTTCGGCTCCCTGTCCGGCGCCACCAGTCCCATGAGGGCAATGTCCTCGTGGTAACGCTTCAGGAACCTGTCCGCCACCGCTTTTACCTTGTCTTTCAGTTCCGCCTCGCCCGGCTCGCGGCGGGCCCTGGCGATTATCTTATCGTCTATGTCGGTCACGTTTCGCACAAACGTTATTTTAAAACCTTTGAACTTCAGGTAGCGCACGATAACGTCAAAGGCGTGAGCGCTTCTGGCGTGCCCGATATGCGGATCGTCATACACGGTGGGGCCGCATACATAGATGCCGATTTTTTTGCCTTTGAGTTTCTCTTTTTTCCGCGAAAGGGTGTTATATATTTCCATGCTTTCGGTTTTGCCCGGGCGGCCTATTTCTCCAGTTTCTCTATCCTTTGTTTCAACGCGTCTATGTCCTGGAGTATGGGGTCAAGCGTATGGACATGGTCCATCTTGCCGTCAATCTTTTTTCCGTCCTGTTTGGTAATTCTTCCCGGCACGCCGACCACCGTCGAATTGGGGGGAACGTCCTTAATGACGACGGCATTGGCCCCTATGTAGGAGTTATCCCCTACCGTTATGTTCCCGAGCACCTTGGCTCCCGCGCCGACGACGATATTGTTCCCGAGGGTCGGGTGCCTTTTGCCGCGCTCCTTTCCCGTTCCTCCCAGCGTTACCCCCTGAAAAAGGGTTACATTGCTTCCTATGACAGATGTCTCGCCTATTACAACGCCCATGCCGTGGTCTATAAAAAAACCTCCCGCTATAGCGGCGCCCGGATGGATCTCTATGCCGGTAATCCACCTGGCGAACTGCGACATAAAACGCGGGATAAAAGGAACGCCGATTTTAAACAATTTGTGCGCGATCCTGTAAAAGATTATGGCATGAAGGCCCGAATAGGTCAGCAAAACCTCCATAAAATTCGTCGCTGCCGGGTCGCATTCGAAAATCGCCTTTATTTCTTTTTTAAAGATCAGGCTCACGAAAACAAGGTATGCAAGGATAACGGCCAAAACAGACAATATAAATATCAAGCTCGCCATGAATATTTACCTCCGCTTTTCCAATGTCACCACTGCGTAACTTGCGATTGCTTCGCTTCTTCCCATCGGGCCCACCCCTTCGCTTGTGGTGGCTTTTACATTAACCTGCTGCGGGCCGACCTGCAAAATACCCGAAATGTTCCCGCGCATATCGCCGATGAATCGGCTTATGTTGGGCTCTTCGGCTATGACGACTACATCCACGTTATTGACGCGGTACTTCTCCCGAATGACTAAATCCCTTACTTTTTCGAGAAGCCCCGCGCTTGAGGCGCCTTTATACTGCGCCCCGGTATTCGGGAAATGCCTGCCGATATCGCCGAGCGCCGCCGCGCCCAGCATGGCGTCGCATACCGCGTGCAACAGCACATCGGCGTCCGAATGGCCGAGGAGCCCTTTGACGTAAGGGATTTCCACCCCGCCGAGGACCAGCCTTCTTCCTTCCATCAGCCTGTGTATATCGTAGCCGATACCTACTCGCATATATACTCCGTTACGAAGGACGATGGATAGATACTTGTCATTGCGAGGGCGCGAAGCGCCCGAAGCAATCCCATATGAAGGAGATTGCTTCGTCGGCCCTTCGGACCTCCTCGCAATGACGGAATTTTGTCCATCGTAGCTTACACCTTACCTTTCAAAAGTACCCTCGCCAGGGCCAAATCTTCCGGTGTTGTGATCTTTATGTTCCGGGACGATCCCTTTACGATTTTTACCTTATGACCCAGCTTTTCCACGAGGCTCGCGTCATCAGTCGCGGCCCTTTGCCCGGCTTTCCGGTACGCTTTTACTATCAGGTCTTTTTTAAACGCCTGGGGAGTCTGCGCCTCCCACAGGAATCTGCGTTCGGGGGTTTCGAATACAAAAAAACTTTTTCCGGCGCGTTTGAGCGTCTGCTTTACCGCAGTGGCGCAGATAGAGGCTCCGTTTTTTTTCGCAGCGATAAAAACTCGCTTTACAAGGTCCCCGTCCACAAACGGCCTTGCGCCGTCATGTATTAAAACAAAATCCGCGTCCCGCGCTTTGCGAAGGCCGCTCCTGACCGAATCAAAGCGCCTCCTGCCCCCGGCCACAACGGCGCGAACTTTTTTGAATCCGTATTTCTTAACCAGCTTCCGGCATGCTTTTAATTTATCGGGCGAAACAACAGCAATAATACTGTCTACAAAATTGCAGTTTTCAAAGACCTTCAAGGTATGGAAAATCAGGGGCCTCGCGCGGAGCGCCACAAAAGCCTTGTCTTGCCCTGCTTTTAACCTTTTGCCCCTGCCCCCTGCGGCAATTATACACGTTACTTTTATCTGCGCGCATTTGCGCATTATCACCTTGATCTCCGCTCGGATCGTTCGTCAGCCCTGTTAGCGAAGATCATCCTGCCGGCCGAAGTCTGCAGAACGCTGGTTACAACGACTCTCGCGCTCTGGCCCACAAGATGCCTGGCGTTATCAATCACGACCATTGTCCCGTCGTCAAGATAGGCGACGCCCTGATTGTATTCCTTTCCAGCTTTGGTGATCCTTGCGGTCATTTCCTCACCCGGCAGAACCACGGGCTTGAGGGCATTGGTAAGGTCATTTATGTTTAAAACGCTTACCCCCTGAAGTTCGGCTATTTTATTAAGGTTGAAATCGTTGGTAAAAACTTTCGCGCCGAGTACTTTGCCGAGCTTGACGATCTTGGCGTCGACGTCTTTGATCTCCGGAAAATCATCTTCGTGAATTTTCACATCGATGTGCGGATTCTTCTGGAGGCGGTTCAGCACGTCCAGGCCGCGGCGGCCGCGGTTTCGTTTCAGCGCGTCCTGCGAATCCGCTACCTGCTGTAATTCCCTCAGGACAAAACGCGGAACGAGGAAGCGGCCCTCAATGAAACGGGTTTGGGCTATATCCACGATCCGGCCGTCGATTATAACGCTTGTGTCCAGAATAATGACCTGGGTTTTTTCTTCCTCGCGCGAAAACCTTACATAGGGAATGATCAGATTGAATTCATCGTTGCCCTTCATGGCTATGACCATGCCCAGATAGCAGAACACAAGGATAAAAATGATGTTAAGCGACGAATATATCGCTTCGCTCATCGGGATAAGCCGCGCGACAAACATTAAAATCCATGCCATAAAAAATCCGAATATCAGGCCGAATACGGACGCCGAAAGGTTTCTTACGGAAAATCTTCTCAGGCTTAATTCTATAAGAATCACCATAATGGAACCAAGAAAACCGATCCCGGCGCCCATGGCGGAGGCCTGCACGCCCATATTGCCCAGAAGCGAGCCGATGTAGTAACCGGCGGTAGTGGCAAGGAAAATAAAAAACAGCCTTATTGCGATTATCGTCATGATTATACTCCTTCGTTACTCCGCATGCGTAAGCACGCGGCTTATTTTCTCTTTAACAATTTCCACGGGTGCGCCTTTATGTCTTTGACAAACGCTTCCAGGTCGTTATAAATCGTCTCCTCGACCAGGAGTTTTCCCACGGTGCCTTTCCCCTCTTTAAGCCGCAGCATAACCACGTTGGCGGAATCGGCGACCTTACATATTTTCTGTGTGAGGTATTCCGTAGAGACAGGATCATTGCCCGTAATCTGGTCCCCGTTTTTGAGAAAATTGTCTGTATCCTTTCCCGGGGAAATCTCGAGATATTTCTCGCCCAGAAGCCCGAGCGTGTTAATGGATGCCCTGCAATCCTTCTGGATTTTTACCCTGTCATCGTTTATCCAGGCAAGCACCTTTACTTTCGTTTTATTTTCTTTCTTGTCGAAAAATAAATCGATTTTATCTATCTGTCCGACGTTTACACCGGCGAGCCTGACGGGAGCACTCTGGCCGACGCCGTTAACGAAATTAAAAAGGATGTTTACATGAAAACCTTTCCTTACAAGATACACGTCTCCTATGGAAAATACTATCAGGAAAAATATGAGTATGCCCACCGCGATAAAAATACCCACTTTCAATTCGAATACCTTGTTCTCCGCATCCGCCATGATTAACCTCCTATTGTGATCGGACCCCTGGCCTCTCCGTGAATAAATTGTTTTACGACCGGGTCCCTGGTATTCTTTATCTCCCCCGGCGTGCCCACGGCGATAATCCTTCCGTTGTAAAGCATTGCGATTTTATCGGCTATTTTATACGCGCTTGTCATGTCGTGTGTAACAGCTACGGAGGTAACTTTTAATTTATCGTGAAGTTCCCTTATAAGGGTATTTATAGCGTCCCCCATTATGGGGTCAACGCCCGTTGTCGGTTCGTCGTAGAGAATGATCTCGGGCTTCATGCATATGGCCCTTGCAAGGCCGACCCTTTTTCGCATGCCTCCGGAAAGCTCCGCCGGTTTGAGTTCTTCCACGCCCGAGAGTCCCACCAGGCCCAGGCATTCGGTGACCCTATTCATTACCTCGTCTTTCTGCTTGTGATCATGCTCCATCATTCCGAAAGCAACGTTCTCCCATACGGAAAGGGAATCGAAAAGCGCCGCGCCCTGGAAAAGCATCCCGAATTTCATCCTTATCTCGCTCAACGTTCTGCCTGTCAGCTTGATTATGTCCTTTCCGTCTATGAAGGCCTGCCCCGAATCCGGTTTTAGTATTCCTATGATATGCTTGAGGAGAACGCTTTTCCCGCAGCCCGACCTCCCGATTATAACCGTTGTCTCTCCGGTATTTATGGTAAGGTTCAGGTTGCTCAGCACTACGTGGTCGCCGAAATTCTTACATAAACTTATTATCTCTATCATGGCGCATTATCTCCCTATAAAGTACATGAATGCCGTTAGGAGGCAGTCGCAGGCGATTATCAGCACGAAGCTTCGCACCACGCTCGAGGTCGTGGCCTTTCCGACTCCCTCGGCCCCTTCCCGCGCCCGCATTCCCTCGAAGCACGCTATAATGCATATCACGATAGCGAAAACAACGCTTTTATAAAGCCCGTTGCGTATGTCGGAATGCTTCAGCGGTTCAAATGTCATCTTCATGTACATGTGGTGCGGTATGCGAAGCTTGTATACGCCCACGATATAACCGCCTATCATGCCTATGAAGTTCGCGTAGATCGTGAGTATAATAAGCGAAATCAAAAGCGCCCAGAACTTCGGCGTAACAAGGTAGTTTATGGGATTGGTCGCCATTGTCTCCAGCGCGTCGATCTGTTCTGTTACCTTCATTGTACCTATTTCCGCGGTTATGGCCGCCCCGCAGCGCCCCGCTACGACGAGGGCCGTAAGGACCGGACCCAATTCCCTCACCATCGAAAGCGCGACAAGCGAGGCTATATACATCTCGGCCTGGATCTTCTGCATCTGGTAGGCGCTCTGCAAAGCGAGAACCATCCCGGTAAACAAGCTTATGAGCGATACTATCGGCAGGCTGCTTACGCCTATTTTTTCCGCCTGTCTAAAAATCTGCCTAAGCCTGAAAGGCGGATGAAAAAGCCAGAAAGCTACCTCTCCCATGAATATCCCGAGGGCCCCCACGTATTGTATGAACTCTATCGCTTTTTCGCCCAGTTTCTGGATTCCGTTTTTAATATTTAACACGTTCGCCCCTTAAAATTTCATTTTATGTTCAATGCCGAAAAAATACTTCTCTTCCTCTTCCTGTCTTTCCTTATCTTCCGTATACGACTTGAAACTTAACCTGAAATCCTCGTCCAAATATTTCTCAGCCACGACCGAAGGCTTCTCGGAGGCCTGCGTAACGTTCCAGCCTTCCCAGGCAAAGAAATTCTCCCCGGGTCCGAGCCGGACGCCTTCAAAAGCTTTCCCGTCCTTCAGTTTTGAGAGGTCGATTATCCCGCCGAGCGCCATGTGGCCGTCTTCCTTGATGATCCTGGAATCGTCCGTTATGGAAATGAGGGGAAGTTTTCCCTTCAGGTTAGCTATTATCGAATCGAATTTAAGGCCGATCACGCTGCCCTCCCGGACGGCAAGGTGCCCCAGGAAGCGCGCTTCTTTTATCGGGCCCTCAAGCGCGAACTTGCCGTTTATTATTCCCGATGCAATTTCGGCGCCGTTTTCGGAGGCAAAATAATCTTTTAGATCAAGATCCGTAACCGTCCATTTCAAAAATATGTAGTCCGCCCCCGTCTTCCCCACGTGCCCGCGGCCCTCTATCTCATCACCCATATTGAACCTGGTTATGTCCAGCACGCCTTTTTTCCTGTCGTGACTTAATATAATTTCCGTCTGGCGTGCAAAAGGCGCGTAATTTATGATCATATTTTTGAGAATAACACGCGAATTTATAATACCCTCACCGCCTGTTTTGATAACTGCCTCGCACTCGCCCGCAATGTCCATATTGCCGAATTTCAAGTGTTTGATCTTACCGGTTACCAAAAAAAGGTCCTCTCCTTTTTTGTCCACCGTTACGTCAATATAACCTTTTTCTTTTACAATGCGGAAATGCGACGGTTTTTTTTCTTCCGCGCCGCGGCGTAAGTATGGGATTTTTTGCAAAAACGGGTACCATAGCCTATAGTTTATCCGGGCCTCTTCTATCTCCAGGCGGGCGTTTGTTTCGCCGGCGTAGATGCGGACGTTCTCCGCAACGAGGTTTTTGAAAATCCCGCCGCTTACACTGCCTATTTCTACGCGGGACCCTTCCGGAAGTATTTTCTGCAGGCGGCGGCCGGCAAATTCCTTAAAAAACATGCCCGCGTGCGTTTCGTAAAATAAAAGCACCGAAGCAAGAAAAACCGCGTTTAAAAGATACGTCCTTCTCCGCCTTATGGTTTTAATTCGTCTCATTGTATGGTTTTGCTCATTCTGTCATTGCGAGCCCCACCTCTCTGTCATCCTGAGCCGAGCGAAGGATCTTATCGTTAAGATTCTTCGGCCCTTCCCTCCGGGTCTACGACCCGTAGGGTCGGAGACGGGCCTCAGAATGACACGGGCCAAGGGTCATGGTCTCATTTTACCTTTTCTTTTTTTACGGGCTTCGCCGGAACAAAACTGAACTCCAGATGGTCGCCTTTTACGTCCGCCTTGGAGTTTCCGCCGCCTTTCAGTTTTCCCGAAATAATGTCCTCGGCCAGCGGATCTTCCAGGAATCTCTGGATTATCCTTTTAAGGGGCCTGGCGCCGAATGTTTTATCAAATCCTTTTTCGATCAGGAAGTCCTTTGCTTTCGCTGTAAGTTCAAGCTTTATGTCCTGCTCCTTAAGGCGTTCCTGCACTTCCTTGAGCTCAAGGTCAACGATTTTCTGCAGATCTTTCTTGGTGAGGCTCCGGAAAACGACTATGTCGTCGACTCTATTCAGGAACTCCGGCTTGAAAACCTTTTTAACCGCTTCGAGAAGCCGGGATCTCATGTCCTTGTGCGTTTCCTCTTCTTTCTCGGAGGAACGAAACCCAATGGATCCCTGTTTTTTCAGCATTTCCGCGCCTATATTCGATGTCATGATAAGTATCGTGTTCTTAAAATCCACCTTCCTGCCGAACGAATCCGTAAGCCGTCCCTCTTCGAGAACCTGCAGAAGCAGATTAAAGACATCGGGATGCGCTTTTTCTATCTCGTCAAGCAGGACAACCGAGTACGGCCGCCGCCTTACTTTCTCGGTAAGCTGGCCGCCTTCTTCGTAACCGACGTATCCCGGCGGCGCGCCGACGAGCCGCGATATGTTAAACTTCTCCATATACTCGGACATGTCAAGCTGTATGACAGCGTCCTCGTTACCGAACATAAATTCGGCGAGCTTCCTTCCGAGAAGCGTCTTGCCGACACCCGTCGGCCCCATAAAAATAAACGAACCGATGGGCCTGTGCGGATTTTTTATTCCGGCCCGCGAGCGCTTGACGGCGCTGGCAATAGAGTGTATGGCCTCGGTCTGGCCTACAACCCTGGAGTCAAGATCCTCCTCCATCTTGACAAACTTAACCGATTCCTTTTGCTCAAGCTTGAAAAGGGGTATCCCCGTCCATTTGGATACCATAGCGGCTATATCCTCTTCCGTAACCATGATGGTTTTTTTGCCCTGGGCCTCCCGCCACTGTTTTTTAACTTTCGTCAACGCCTCCCGCGCTTTTCTTTCTTCGTCCCTGTAGCCCGCGGCTTTTTCGAAATCCTGGTTTTTTACCGCGTCTTCCTTTTCTTCCCTGTAACGCTTTATCTTTCCCTCTGTTTCTTTCAGGTCGGGAGGGGCGGTCATAGTGGAAAGCCGCGCGCACGAACCCGCCTCGTCTATAATGTCTATGGCCTTATCGGGCAGGAAGCGGCCGCTTATGTACCTGTCCGAAAGTTTTGCCGCCGCCTCGAGCGCGTCGTCGGTAAATTTCACTTTATGGTGAGCCTCGTATTTATCCCTTAAGCCCTTCAGGATCTCGATTGTCTCATCCGCGCTGTTCGGCTCAACAACTATTGTCTGGAACCGTCTCTCAAGAGCGGCGTCTTTTTCTATGTGTTTTCTGTATTCGTCAAGGGTCGTGGCGCCGATACACTGGATTTCTCCGCGCGAAAGCGAAGGCTTGAGTATGTTGGAAGCGTCGATGGCGCCTTCAGCGCCTCCGGCTCCGACCAAAGTGTGCAGTTCGTCAATGAAAACTATTGTATCGGTGGAACCCTTTATCTCATTCATCATCGCCTTTATGCGCTCCTCAAATTGCCCCCTGTATTTTGTGCCCGCCACCATAAGGGCGAGGTCGAGTATGATTATCCTCTTATCTTTTAAGATCTCCGGCACGTCGCCGGAAATTATATCCTGTGCCAGGCCTTCGACTATGGCGGTTTTGCCGACACCCGCCTCACCGAGCAAAACGGGGTTGTTTTTCGTGCGGCGCGCCAAAATCTGTATAACCCTTTCTATCTCGTTTTTCCTGCCGATTACGGGATCAAGCTTGCCATTCTTGGCAAGTTTCGTGAGGTCTCTTCCGAAAGCGTCGAGCGCCGGCGTCTTTCCTTTTTTGGTTCTTGGCTGGGCGCCGTAACCGGGAATGGAAGAGCCCAAAAGGTTCATGACTTCCATTCTGACCCTGTCGAGGTCCAGCCCAAGGTTTAGCAGCACCTGCGAAGCGACTCCCTCACCCTCGCGGATAAGGCCAAGCAGCAGGTGCTCGGTGCCTATGTAGTTGTGTCCCAGCTCCCTTGCCTCTTCCATGGAGAGCTCTATGACTTTTTTTGCCTTAGGCGTAAACGGGATGTCGCCCGATACGATGGTAGCCGGGCCGGGCCGAACAAGTTTTTCCGTCTCAAGCCTTATCTTGTCCGGGCTTAGGCCCAGGCTCGCGAGGACAGCCGCGGCCACGCCTTCACCTTCGCGTACGAGGCCCAAAAGCAGATGCTCGGTACCTATATAGTCGTGATTAAAACGCTTTGCCTCCTCCTTCGCCAAAAGAATAATTTTACGCGCCCTCTCGGTGAACCTGTTGAACATCGCCATTTTTTATTTTCCCTCCGTCAGTTTTTTCCGTATTATGTCCGCTCTTTTGTAATCCCTCTGGCTCGGGTTAAGAAGTTTTCCTTCTATTTTTTGAAGATGCGCCGGCTGTGTCAGCACAAACAGTTCGTTTATCAGCGCCTTGTCTATCTCTTTGGCTATGCCGAGATCCACGCCAAGGCGTATGGCGGAAAGAAGTTTAATGGCTTCGTTGCTCGTGATTATGCGGGCGCTCTTAAGCGTCCCGTAAGCTCGCCATATCTTGTCGGAAATCTCATCCCTGCTTCTCGATAGAAGGATATTGCGCGTCGTTTCCTCGCGTTTTACAAGCTTGTCCACGATGCCGTTGATTTTATCCATAAGGTCGCTTTCCGAATGGCCCATGGTAACCTGGTTTGAAACCTGAAAGAAATTGCCTATGGCTTCTGTGCCCTCGCCGTAAAAACCGCGCAGCGTAAGTCCCAATTTTGATATCGCCTGGAAGACCTTGCCGATCTGGTTTGTCATCACAAGGGCCGGCAGGTGTAGCATTGTTGAAGCGCGAAGCCCGGTGCCTGTGTTCGTGGGGCAGGCCGTAAGATAGCCCCACCTCGGAGAAAACGCGTAATGCATTCTTTTGCCAAGGTCCGTATCGATCTCGTTCGATATTCGCCACGCCTCGATGATGTTGAAGCCGGACTGCAGGACCTGCATCCTCAGGTGGTCTTCCTCGTTTATCATAATGCTTACGGTTTCTCTGTCGTCTACGAGCAGCCCTTTATGTTCCGGTTCAATCACGTGTTCCATGCTCATGAGGTGCCTCTCCACAAGGAACTGCCTGTCGATTTCGGTCAGGTCTTTCATTCTGAGGAAAAGTGATTTTTTAAGGAATTTGCTTTTTTCGATCGCCGCCTTAACGGCGCAGAGAATATCCTCCTTTTCCTTCTGTTTTGCCCAGTTAAAAAACTGGAATCCGTTTATGTTGCGGGCAAGGCGGACGCGGCTTGAAATCACGATGTCGGATTTCGGGCCGGTGCCTTTAAGCCATTCGCTTTTTTTGTACAGCAGGTCTTCTAAGCGCATTTCTTCGTTCCCCTGCAAGCTTACCTGCCTGCCGGCAGGCAGGCGCCCGTAGTATCCTTCGTGTATTCCCCGCGCCCTTCGCTGCCGCTCGGGATAAACTCCGGCGTGGGGTTCTATTTTCTATTTTTTCGTTCAAGCGCGCGTATCTGGTCCCTCAGACGCGCCGCCTGTTCGAATTCTTCCGATCTCACCGACGCTTCCAGTTTTACCTTCAGGTCGGAGAGAAGCGCCAGCTTGTTCTGGACAGCTTCCTTTTTGAGCGGCGTTTTTCCGATGTGAGTGTCGGAACCGTGAATTTTTTTAAGCAGCGGGCTCAGCTGGGCCCCGAAGGTATCGTAACATTTGGGGCAGCCGAGGCGGCCCGTCTTTCTGAAATCCTGAAAAGTAAAACCGCACGAAGAACACTTCAGCTTTACTTCGGCGGCGGCGTTTTGTTTCTCGCCCACAATCGGCACGAGGTCCGCCAGCCCCGAAAGCAGGTCAGCCAGGCCGAAATGTTCCTCCATCTCCGCTGATTTTTCCCTGGCGCACTGCTCGCAAAGATGAAGCTTTGTCATCTTACTGTTTATGATCTCGGTAAGGTGTACGGTTGCCTCGTTCTTATGGCATACGTCGCATTGCATGGCCGACTCCTAATATTTCACACCGTCAATCTTCGTAAGTTCCCGGAACGCCCGGAGAAGCCTGCGCGTGACACAGCCCGGCTTCCCGTCGCCTATCTTATGGGCATCTATCTTTGTAACGGGAATGATTTCCGCCGCCGTTCCCGTCAGAAAACACTCGTCGGCCTTATAAAGGTCCTTTACAACAAGCATTCTTTCCTTAAATCGTATCTTTTTCTTTTTTGCGATCTTTATGACCGAATCTCTTGTAATGCCGTCAAGCGCGCCTATATTAGTCGGCGGGGTGATAAGCGTTTTGTTGTCGACTATAAATATGTTGTCGCCCGTGCATTCGGCTACAAAACCATCATGCGTAAGCATTATGGCTTCCTCAGTGCCGGCATCGATGGCGTTTATCTTCGCGAGGATATTATTAAGGTAATTCAGCGATTTTATCTTCGGGTCGATGGCCTGCGGTAAATTTCTGCGCGTTTTGGCGGTTATGATTTTTAAGCCGTGTTCGTAGAACTTTTTCGGATACAGGGTGATTTTATCCGCGATTATGAAAATCACGCCCTTGCCCCTGCACTTTCGCGGGTCAAGGCCCAGGTCGCCCGAGCCCCTCGTAACCACCAGGCGGATATACGCGTCGGTGAGGGCGTTCTTTTTCAGCGTCTTTATGACCGCCCGGATCATTTCCTTTTTTTCAATCGGGATCTTGAGGCGTATGGCGTCCGCGGACCCGTATAGCCTGTCGATGTGCTCCTTCAGCCTGAAAGCAAGTCTGCCGTAGCTTCTTATTCCTTCGAATACGCCGTCCCCGTAAAGAAGGCCGTGGTCAAAAACGGAAACACTCGCCTTGTTACTGTCTACAAACCTGCCGTTCAGGTAAACTTTTCGTGCCATTCTTCAGCTCCTCTATCTTTCCGTCTTGTATTCTGAAGCGTTTGTCAAAATCATCGTGTATGCGCTCGTCATGCGTAACAATAACGATAGCCATGCCGTGTTTTTCTTTCAGCTCGTTTAGACAGCCTGTTATCTCCCCGCCCATTTTCGAATCGAGGTTCCCGGTGGGCTCGTCGCACAAAAGGACTTCCGGGTAATTCATGAGGGAGCGCGCGATTGCCGCCCTCTGCGACTCGCCGCCCGAAAGTTCCGAGGGCCTGTGGCGCGCCCTGCCGGCCAGGCCGACCGCTGCCAGAAGCTTTTCCGCCCTGCGGCGGATTTCCTTTTTACCGCGGAAAACCTTTTTTCCCGCCATAAGCGCCGGGAGCATCACGTTTTCCAGCACGCCAAACTCGGGAAGAAGGTGGTAAAACTGGAACACGAACCCTATTTTTTTGTTCCGTATTTCCGAACGCGCTTTGTCTTTTAAACCGTAGAAATTTGACCTGTCGAAAAAAAGTTTTCCTTCCGTGGGCCTGTCAAGTCCTCCCAGCATATGAAGAAGTGTAGATTTCCCGGCCCCGGAAGGGCCCGTGATCAAAACGGACTCTTTCCTCCGTATCTCAAGGCTTACGTTTCGCACGGCCTCTATCCGCGTTTTTCCCTGGTAATAGGTTTTCTTTAGATCTACCGCTTTTATCACGTTACCTCGCAACCGGCTTGTCTGACCTCGCAGGCCGGACCTCGCAGCCGGTCATTCATATCTAATCGCCTCTACGGGATTTAACCTGGAGGCCTTCCACGCCGGGTATAAGGACGCTATGACAGCAAGCCCCAGCGAAAACGCCGCTATCACGGCCACGTCCTTCACCACTATCTTAGCCGGTATGCTGCTTAAGTAATATATGTCGCTCGGAAAAAGTTCAAGTCCTGTCAGTTTTTCTACGCAGCTCGCGATCGCGTTAATATTTCCCGCGATAAGGATGCCGAGGGCGCTGCCTAAAAAAGCTCCGAGAACCCCTATTGAAAACCCGAGAAAGATAAATATCGTTTTTATGTCCGTTGCCCTCGCGCCTATGGCGCGCAGGATTCCTATGTCTTTGGTTTTCTCAATGACCTGCATTATAAGGGAACTCGCTATGTTAAAGCATGCCACCACTATTATCAGCGCGAGTACTACGAACATCATCTTCTTTTCTATCGCGAGGGCCCTCATCAGGTTTTTATCGAGCTCCATCCACGTTCTGACCGTAAAGGGGTAGCGGAAAACCTTTTGGAGCGCGCGTTTTATCGTATATGCGTTGAATTCATTATCCACTTTTACCCCGATTCCTGAAACCGAATCCCGCTTAAAAAGCGCTTTTGCGTCGGCTATGCTCGTGAAAACGATATTGGCGTCGTAATCGTACCTTCCCGAAGTAAACGTGCCCGAAACTGTAAATTCCTTTTTCTCATTAGCGTAAGGCGAAAAAAGCGTAACATTATCGCCTTTTTTAAGCCTCATCGCTTTCGCAAGCTCCCCGCCGACTATAATCCCGTTTTTACCGAAAGAAAGCTCCCCGGAATCGACATACTCTTTCACGTTGCTTACGGCGCTTTCGCGCTCTTCGTCCAGGCCGCGCAAAAGAACGCCTACGACAACGTCTTTGTGTTTAAGGAAAGCCTGCTCGTCTATGAAAGGCGAGCTTGCCGTGACATGCTCCCTTGCGTTCAAGGTATCCATGACTTTTTCGGCGTTTTTTATACCGCCTTCTCTAAGGACGATTATGTGCGAATAAGTGCCGATAATCTTCTCCTTGATCTCTATGTCAAATCCCGTCATTATGGATATGACGACTACAAGCGCGGCAACGCCCACGATGACCCCGAGGATCGAGATAACGCTTATTGTGGAAATAAAGCGCTCCTTGCTCCGCCTTTTCAGGTATGTTAGCCCTACGAATAACTTCCAGTTCATTTTTCGGCCTTAAGCTGCGGGAACAATATTACCTCGCGTATGTTGGCTGAATTTGTAAAAAGCATCACAAGCCTGTCTATCCCTATTCCGAGTCCGCCGGCCGGCGGCATACCGTATTCAAGCGCGCGCACAAAATCCTCATCAATCTCCCCGCCCGCCTCTTCAAACCTTTTTCTCTGCTCGATGGGGTCGTTAAGTTCCGAATAAGCGTTCGCGATCTCGATGCCGCCCATGTAAAGCTCAAACCTGTCGGTGAGCTCCGGGTTATCTTTTTTGGTTTTCGCCAGCGGGCAGAGTTCCTTAAACATGTCTATCACAAAAACCGGGTGATCGTGCGCCTTCGGCTCTACGAGTTCGCCTATGATGTTTATGAGCTGCGTCCTTGAAACCTCGTCCTTCTCCAGCTTTATGCCTTTCTGCTTTAGTTTCTTCGCCCACGTTTTCTCGCCGTCCTTCGGCAATATGCCGAAATTCTCCTCCATGAGCCGTGCGAACGATACGCTCTCCCACTTCGTAAGGTCGATGATTTTGCCCTGGTATTCTATTTTTTCTTTCCCTAAAACAGCTTTTGCCGTTTTTCGTATTATGTCTTCGGCAAGGCGCATCATGCCTTCGCAATCCGAAAAGGCCTCGTAAACCTCAAGCATCGTAAATTCGGGATTGTGCCTTACGGAAATACCTTCGTTCCGGAAGCTACGATTTATCTCGTAGACCTTCTCAAAGCCTCCTACAAGCAGCCGCTTCAGATACAGTTCCGGCGCGATACGTAAATATAGATCCCTGTGAAGCGCCTCATGGTGCGTCTTAAAGGGCTTGCCCGCGGCCCCGCCCGCCAGGGGCTGCATCATGGGCGTCTCGACTTCCAGGAAATCTTTCTTATCCAGGATCTCCCGTATCTTGCTTACAATATTGCTTCTCGTTTTAAATATTTTCTTTACATCCTCATTTACGATCAAGTCGACGTAGCGCTGCCTGAATCTCGTTTCCACGTCTTTAAGGCCGTGCCATTTCTCCGGAAGCGGCCTCAGGGATTTCGCAAGGATCCTGATGTCCGAAAGCTTTATTGTTATCTCGCCCGTTCTTGTTTTAAAGAGCTCCCCCTCTACCCCCACTATATCCCCGATATCGAGCTTTTTAAGGAATGAGAATTTTTCTTCGCTGAGTGAGCCGGCTCCCGCGTAAAGCTGTATGCGGGATGTGGAATCCCTGAGGTCCAGGAAGACGGTTTTTCCGTGCGCTCTCTGGGCCATGAGCCGGCCCGCCGCCCGGACAGCTTTTCCTTCCGTAAAGTTATCTTTCAGCGCCCCGACATTGCTGTCTACGCCGTACTTTTCGCCGAAAGGGTATATGCCGAGTTTCTCTATTTCTTTCAGTTTCTCGCGCTTCTGCTTTTCTATATCGCTTGAGTGGCTCATATTATTGTACGATTATATACAATACCGGCTGTTATGTCAAATAGATAAAACCTGAAGGCAGTGTCAAGATAATTGGGCACTTTGCTTCTCCGTCATTGAAAGTGCCCACAATATTTTACATTATCAAACCTGAAAGGAGAGAACGCAATGCCTTTCGATAATAGGGTGTGCAATTATGCGCGGGAAAGAAGGTGGGGACAAATTTTACTCATACCCGGAGCCGGGGATTCCCATACTTACGATACTTCCATCCTGAAAGATCTGTATGCAACTAAACCCTGTCGAGTTTTGAAGCGCTTTTTGAGCATCAGCCGCTTTGGGGGCAGTATTAGCCTCGCTCAAAATCGGGAACGGGAAGCAGTAAGCAATAAAATTGACGGGCCCACCGGATACGCAATAACAGTTTTCGCTAAAATAAGTGCCATCCAGGTCGCCTTGGCTTAGGCCAGCAAGATAGCCACTGGTACCAATTTCGCCTACGTTCTGGTAACTTCCGTTTTCAACAAAGTACGCCCGTTGAAGAGTGCGAATAGTGCCGAGCGCGGATACTGCCTCTGTTATTATCGCTCTTTTTACGTTGCCTCTCATCAACGGAACCGCCACCGCGGCCAGGACGCCTATTATGATGATCGCTACCAAAAGCTCCACCAGCGTAAAACCTTTTTTCCCGCTCACCGTATCCTCCTCGCTGATTGTAAATATATCATAATCCCGCGCATAAGTCAAATGCCGGGGATAGGGCCGCAGGAAAAATTATATTGACATAGCGGCGCCTTTTTATTACACTTGAAAACATGAAAAGAAGGCCCGAAAGAGGCATCCTTACCATTGCTTTCGACGACGGATACTTAGCCGCGTATAAACACGCCGTCGGCTATCTCGACAAGCTGAACATGAAATCCACCATAGCCGTTTCTTTTTCTTTTATGGGCAAACGCCTCGAAAACCGGCCCGTCGTCGGCAAAAAAGAACTAAGGGCCTGTATTGAAGCCGGGCACGAAATCGCTTCCCACGGCCTTACGCATACGAATCTGCTGAAGCTAAGCCGGGAAAATAGCGAGGAGGCTTTTATCGAAATCGCCGGATCAAAAAAAGATATAAGGCATTCACTGCGGAGCAGCCCGGATTCCTTCGTTTTTCCCTATATAAAGAGGAATTACTCACGCGGTCTTTTGCTTGAAACAAAACGTCACTATAAATCCGCGAGAATAACCTCAAGCGAGCCCTGTTTCAACAAAATCCCGTTAAAAAGCCCGTTCCCGGTTGCGGGTTTTGCCGTCAGGAAAGAACATTCGTTTTCATATTTAAACAGGCTTGTTGATCACGCTGAAAAAAATAACCTCTGGCTGATAGAGGTATTGCATCTTGTAAGCGACAGGAATACCCCGAGCGCCCGCAGGCCGAAACCGTACAGGTATTTCACGCACATAGATGATTTCAGGAAGCACATTGACTACATTGTCTCAAAAAAAATAACGGTCCTGCCCCAAAAAGCCGTTGTGGCCCGCTACTTTCGCGCCGCGTAATCCCCGGCCGCCGCATTTTCATTATAATACAATTTTTTATTGACAATTTTGCAAATCTGTTCTAAGCTACATGTTACATTCGCCATGGAACATGCCGCTTACAGAAGGCTAAAAACGCCTCTCTTGATTCAAAGATGCCTGGGAAGGGATGCCCTCGCGTGGGAGGAGTTTGCCGGGAGATTCGGGTGCCTTATCGAGTTTTCCATAAAAAAAGCGCTGGCGAAATATTCGCACCCGGGTATCGACGAGAGTGCAAAGGACATCCGGCAGAATATATTCATGTCGCTCTGGAACAATAATAAACTCGCGGAAATAGCGAATCGCCACAACATTAATTACTGGCTCGTAATTACGGCCCGGAACGCATCCGTCGACTATCTGCGCAGACAAAAAAAAGACGTGCTGGTCGGGGACGAATCGTATTTCGACAAGCTGAGCGCGCCGGAGCTCATGTGCGAGGGCCCGCGGGCGGACGTCAAGGATCTCGGGAAAAGAATAAAAAACGCGTGTGAATTTCTTGCGCCGAAAGAAAAAATTATCTTTGGGCTTTATTTTAAAAAATCCCTTAAAACAAAGGAAATCGCGGAAATCCTGAATATATCGATCGGCAACGTAACGTCCGCCATTTCGAGAATAAGAAAAAAAATACGCCGCAAAATATGATTTCTTACGTCTATATATATGAAGGGGTATAAAATGCGGAAAACAGGCACCTGCCTTTCAGAAGTCGAATTAGACGATTATTTAAGCGGCGCGCTTCTCCCGGAGAAAAGAGCCGGGGCCGAAAGGCACCTTGCGGACTGCGCCGTTTGCCTTGAAAAATTGGCGTTCGCCTATCAGACCGTGGAAGAGTTTGAAAAAACTAAAAAAAGCCTGCCGCGCCGCAGGCAAGGAGCAAAACCCATGAAAACCGACCGGAAGAAAAACTTATGGCTTTTCGGAGCAATCATAGCCTTCGCATTATCGTTCTTCGTGTCACGTTATTTTGTCCAACTATTAGTTGCCGCAATCCTTATGGGAATAAAATGGATATTTGACAGTGTCAATGCCCGTATTCTCATAATGATATACGACGCCTGGAAAAAAGGCGAAAGTGACGAAGCCGGCAAAATCCTCGGAACGTTTAGCGACCGCCTAAACCGCTAAAATCCTCTCGCTCCCCTTTTTTTTCATAGTGCCGCCTGCATGCCTGCCCCGTCAGGCCCCGTAGGTCTGTTGCGGGGGGCCCTGCAAAGAATTTTAAAAAACATGCCCGCAAAAGCGCGCCTCTTGCGTCTATATATGTAGAGGCAGTGAAATATGGCCCCTATCCCGGTTCGCGGTGGATCGGGTAACGGGCTAAACGCTCATTAAAAAAGGAGGTGCGAGATGAGCGAAGTGTTGAACGTGAAGGTGGACAAAATGAACCGGCTGGAGAACGGCGGAAAGGTAAAGGCGTTTTGCGACCTTTCCTTTGGCGACCTTTTCCTTGTAAGGGGCTTCAGGGTTGTCGAAGGTGAAAAAGGGACGTTTTTAGGTTTGCCGCAGCAGATAGGTAAAAACGGCAAGTGGTATAGTATGTTTACGCCTGCCACAAAGGAAATCGCCGAATACCTTAAAGATGTCGTCCTTCAGGCCTACCAGCAGGAAGGAGAAGAGTAACAAGATGCGCGAAGGAAACCGCGCCGTGGGCATGCGAGGCGAAGACGCCGCGGCGCGTTTTCTCCGCCGCAAAGGCTATGCCGTAACGGGAAAAAACGTGAAAACTTTTGTCGGCGAAATTGACATTGTGGCAAAAAGAGATTCTTTTATCATTTTTGTCGAAGTGAAGACGCGAAAAACCGTCTCCCTGGGTCCGCCGTATATTTCCGTAACAAAGAAAAAGAAACAAAAGCTTATACAGTGCGCCCTGTGTTACATGAAAATGAAGGACATGCAGGATGCGCCATGGTCCATAGACGTCGTATCTGTCGAGCTTGATGGGCCGGGCGGGCGCGTGAAAAAGATAGAGCATTTCGAGGACGCTATAGAGGAATAAGGGGGATAATCATGCTTGCAAAATCGTTATCGTGCAGTGTAATAGGAATAGACGCCTACAAGGTTGATGTCGAAGTGGACATAGCCGAAGGCCTGCCGGCTTTCAATATCATCGGCCTGCCGGACACCGCCATACGGGAGTCAAAAGACAGGATAAAATTCGCCATAAAGAACTCCGGTTACAGGTTTCCAAAAGGTAAAATAACGGTAAACCTCGCGCCGGCAAACATCAGGAAGGAGGGCTCCGGATTCGACCTGCCTATCACGCTCTCGCTTTTATCCGCGCTCGGCATTATAAACCAGGATAAATTGCTGGAATTTGCGATTTGCGGCGAACTGTCCCTGGATGGAAAGCTTAAGGAAATAAGGGGTGCTCTCCCTATGTCCCTGGGGCTCAGGGAAAAAAACGTGAGTAAATTCGTCCTGCCGAAAAAGAACCTGGCGGAAGTATCAAGCGTAAACGGTATAAAAATCTATACATTCGAAAACTTAAATAACGTAATAGATTTCCTGGATAATAAGATTGAAATGGCTCCGCAAAACAAAAATATTCGCCCCAAAATAAAATGCAAAAGCAAATACAGCCGCGATTTCACTGATGTTAAGGGCCAGGAACATGTAAAGCGCGGGCTCGAAGTCGCGGCATCCGGCGGCCACAACGCTCTTTTGATAGGCCCTCCGGGCTCGGGGAAAAGCATGCTCGCAAAAAGGGTTCCCACGATTCTTTCCGAAATGGCCATAGAGGAAGTCCTGGAGACATCGAAAATACACAGCGTAGCCGGCCTCCTCTCGCCCAATAAGGGCCTTGTTCTGAACAGGCCCTTCAGGAACCCGCACCATACAATCTCCGACGCGGCGTTTGCGGGCGGCGGATCAAATCCTATACCCGGCGAGATAAGCCTCGCGCACAATGGCGTATTGTTTTTGGACGAACTCCCCGAATTCAAGAGAAATGTCCTCGAGCTTTTACGTCAGCCGCTCGAAGACGGAGCAATAAGAATCTCAAGGGTTAAAAGCAGCGCGATATATCCATGCCGCTTCATGCTCATAGCGGCGATGAACCCCTGCCCGTGCGGTTACTTCACGGACCCTAAGAAGGAGTGCCACTGCACGCCGCATCAGATACAGCGGTATTTGTCAAAAATCTCGGGCCCCCTGCTCGATAGAATCGACCTGCATCTTAATGTGCCGCGGCTCAATTACGAGGAGCTTTCCGGGAGGCGTAAAGGCGACCCTTCGGAAGTTATACGAGAGCGCGTAAACAAAGCAAGAAAGGTTCAGGAGAAACGGTACAAACAGGAATGTAACCGGGGTTTGCTTGTCCCCCGAAGCCTTGGCGAAGGGGGAAACCCCGGTAGACCTCCTGATAGCGGCCCCTACTTCAACGCACACCTCGAATCCAAGAACCTCGAAAAACACTGCACGCTCGACAAGGAAGGTGAAGAACTCCTCAAGATGGCTATTTTAGAGCTCGGCATATCCGCAAGGGCATACGACAAGATTTTGAAAGTGAGCCGAACTATCGCCGACCTCGAAGAGAAGAAAACCATCGAGGCTTCGCATATATCCGAAGCGATATCGTATCGTAGCTTAGACCGCGACTTCTGGATGATGTAGTAAAGTTATCTACATAGTAGTCAAGTAAACATAAATATAAATAGGGACGTGCCTCATTGTGATCTTCGGGGTGTCCCCCCATGTAACTCTGGGGTGTCCCACATAAGCGTATGGAAAGGAGGCCGTGTTATGCCCAGAACGGCTAGGCTGATTATCGAGGATGGTTGTTATCATATCATAACGAGAGGTATCAGGAAAATTAGAAGCTTTATTGATGACTCGGATTATCAGAGATATCTCAAGCTTCTCGCAAAATACAAGAAGAAGTTCCAGTTTAAACTTTACGGAT
>CAZYPU010000012.1:0-24602 GCA_964649665.1 uncultured Planctomycetia bacterium | reverse complement strand
TTTCGATGAGGTTCGGGATGAGATCGTGGCGCCTTTTAAGCTGGACGTCGATCTGGGACCAGGCGTTTTTTACCTGGTTACGCAGCGCGATGAGGGAATTATATATCCCGATGAATAAAAACGCTCCCAATACAATAAGAGCAAGCAATGCGATAAGTATTATCATACTAGCCTCCTTTTTTTATGTTTTCCGCACTTTTTTCCCCGAACATATCTTTTAAGAGGGCGAGGATTTTATTGTTTTCGTCCAATCCACCCGTCGTGATTATGTTGTGAAGTTCCCCCCGGTCAAACCATATCCCGTGGTTCTTCGCGCACTTGTCTATTAGGATTTTTTTATTCCTGCCGCACAGTACCTTGTCCATTTTTTCAATGCAAATGGGGCACTTGCGCCTCATCTCGCGGGAGGCCCCTTCGACGCCGAAGGAATTAAGCACCTCGTCTTTTTTTTCGGCGCTTTCGAGAAGGGTCTCAAGTTCGCCTGCGTCAAGCCATATGCCGCCGCAATTTATGCAGTGGTCAATTTCCACGGAACTCAGTTCCAGCACGACCATCGGTTCTTTACAGACGGGACAATCCATTTATTCTCTCTTCCCTTCCTTTCAGGATGACAGGGATGCGCCCTATAGCCCGGGCGGCGCGGGAAATATCCCGGAAAGGGAATCTCTTACCATGGTTTTTACTTCTTCGCTAAAGTCCTTAGAAAGGATCCATTCAAGATACGGGCGGTCTTTCTTCGCAAGCTCTTTTATGCTGTTTCGCCTGGCATGCTTCCCAAACATGGGATAAAGCTTACCATTCCACCACCTGAATTTTCTATCTTTATCAAAGTAATCAAGGGACCTCTCGTAATCAAACTTACTTAAGGAGCCAATACCTTCTTCGGCGGACCCATATTTATTAACCTGCTCCCGGAGTATGTCAAAGGTGGCCTCGACATCTCCAAGCGCTGAGTGCGCATTATCAAGAGTTTTATTGCAGTAGAACTGATATGCCGCTGTAAGGTTCCTTTTTTCATGTATATTATAGATCTTCTGGGCATCATAGATCACTCTATTTCCAAGCTCAAACTTAAGCCCTGCCTCTATTATTTCACGTTCAAGCAGGGGTATGTCAAACCTCTCTATATTAAAGCCGCCTATATCACAGTCTCCCAAAAAAGCAATCACTTCAGGCGCTATTTCACCGAAAGAAGCCGCGTCTTTGACATCTTCATCGCTTATTCCCGTAATTTTGCTTACAGACGCCGGGATATGCATGCCCGGGTTTACACGCTTTACATAGCTCTCTTTAGAGCCATCAGGCAGGTACTTTACCATGCCTACCTCCACAATCTTGTCTTTCTCAACCCAAGTTCCGGTCGTTTCAAGATCAAGGACCACTAATGGACGTGAGATTTTCATAAGGATGCGGGGCATTCTATTCCTTTAAATAAGCGCAGTCGGGGTGCGCGAATCCGCCTGTGATATTATCTCTTATCAGCACGCAATTGAAGATGTTTCCCGAGACTGTCGTTCGAGGCCCGAGGCGCGTGGCGTATACGCGGCAGGCGTAGATGCCGTCTTCGCCGCGGGTGAGATTTTCGCATGGGTCGTTATCTGCTCCGCAGCATACCCCGCAGCGCCTGCAGATAGAGGCGCTCTTAATGGCCTTATTTTTTAGATGTTCCCGGTAGGCAACGCTGTCCATGGGGTTCATTTTAACTTATGGGCCCGGCAAAAGCAATAAAAAACCCCCGGGCGCGGCCATGTGCCGCCTGACACGGGGGTATTTTATGGGGCCGCCCATATCGAGGCGGCCCCATAAAATACAATCTGTTTGTACCCGCTTTTACTCCTTAGAGTTGGTAGTTGGGCTCCATTATCGGACTATCGTATGGCGGAACAACAAACGTAGCTGTATCAAGGACACCTGCCGCTGTTCTTCCTACGCCATAAACGGCGCCCGTAAGGGTCCCGATCGTTATTCCGGCAAACGCATCTCGTTCATTTGAAACTTCGCTTATCTTCCGCGGTATTTCCATCCAGCCCGTTAGCGCGTTGCCCAGGCCGTTACCCAGCTTTGTACCTGCTGTGGCATCAGGCGCATCCGCCTTTTCGGCCGCATAGCCCATGGAACCTGCCCCGAAAGCAAGCAATCCCACCAAAAGCGCAACCCCTAATCTTAACATCTTCTTCACCTCCCTCCTATCGGATCAAATAAAAAAAACCCTATCTTTTCCGCGCGAAAAAAACAGGGTACACCTTCTAATCCGGCAACCCTGCCGCCGTGCCCCCATGGGGTTTAGGCCGCTGGCTTTGTGTCCCATTCTTTCGAACGGTTTACCTTTTACGGACCTTTAAGAAACAACTCTTCTACCAATAACTATAGCACACCGGGAGAAAAAGTCAAGGGTAGTAAGCTAACTTTTT
The DNA here is from genome assembly GCA_964649665.1 of uncultured Planctomycetia bacterium. Taxonomy (GTDB): domain Bacteria; phylum Omnitrophota; class Gorgyraeia; order JABMRN01; family RBG-13-46-9; genus CAZYPU01. Next base: position 22,191 of record CAZYPU010000012.1, on the reverse strand, counting down.
TACAGACTAACGCATATGAGCTGTTCGGCACTAGGTTACAATAGAGGCTTTGCTTTGGGGTGTGTTCTGGAGCGACTGTATTGTGGGACGTTAATTGCTTTCAAGCGCTTTTTCAACCGAATCAATCAACACTTCAACGTTAAAGGGCTTAAGTATGAAATCCACTACATCAAAAGCCTCCCCTCCCTTCTTTACGAATACTTCAGGGTCCTGGGCGCTATATGCGATGATGGGTATTTTTTTGGTATCCCTGTCGTTCTTCAGAATTTTGTGAGTTTCGATCCCGTCCATTTCCGGCATGACGAGGTCAAGTATTATCAGGGAAGGCCGCTCGTTTTTGGCGATTTTTACGGCTTCCCGGCCGTTTTTCGCGGTAAGGCACGTGAAGCCGCGTAGCCGGAGGGTCTCCTTCAGTAACTCCCTGAAATCTTTTTCGTCATCCACAACCAGTATTTTTTTCATACCATCCTTTAAAAAACCTACGCGGACACTCCCTGTTTATCCGGGATATCCGCGTAGGTTGTTTATTGTATTCGGGCGAAAATACTATATCAGTATTATATTTTTGCCCATCCTTCTTTGCTTTAATTCGGATTTTTGACCGCGTAGACTACCTGCTTTAGCTTTCGGACTACCTGCCTTAATACTGTCGCTTGACTCCTGGAATATCGCAGTGGGGGACTTTCCCGAAGCGGTCAGTGTTATTTCCGAAATGTCGTCGCTGGCCTTCTGAAAAAACGATGGAGATTTATCTGTAGTCTTCTTGGAAGCGGAGTCGCTTTCCTCTGCGGCAAACGCCGGCATCATGCTTATGGAAAAAACCAAAACAACTATTAGAACCATCAACTTCTTCATTCTTTTCACCTCCTTTATAAGGTAAGTATACCCAAAAAAACCCTATTTTGCAAGCGTTTCTTGAATTTTAATATTGCTCGAGTTTCCCGGAGGCGCAGACCGACGCGAATTTTCTGGCGCTTTCGCGCGGCAGGCGCCTTGAGGTATTGTAATCAATTTCAACAATCCCGAAACGCGGACCAAAGCCGCTATCCCATTCATAGTTGTCCATAAATGACCAGTAAAGATAGCCGAGGATCTTTACGCCGCGCTCGATTGCGCGGTGCGTGCTCACCAGGTGCTCGTGTATAAAGTCCCACCTTTCTTTGTCGTTTTCGGTGCAGATTCCGTTTTCCATGATAAACAGCGGCAAGTTGTATTTTTTCAGTTTCATGAGCACCTCAAAAAGGCCCCGCGGGTATATGTCCCAGCCCATGCAATTTTTTTTTAGGAGGTAGTGCCCTCTCCGGCAGGTCCCCGACAGAAGCGCGTTTAATCCAAGCCCGCGCACATCAAACGTACATTCTCACATAACTCGCTTACTATCTTTTCGACATACCGCGTGAACTGCCCGCACGCATTATTGCTGAGCCACCCGCCTGAGGCGGTAAACCACGCAGGGTTTGTAAAATGATGCAGAGTAACTATCGGCTCGATGCCGCGCTCCCGGAGGGCAAGTGTTACTTCTCTGTAGTGGTTGATTTCCTTGTGTGAGAATTGCCTTTCCCGCGGTTCGATGCGGCTCCACTCAATAGAAAAGCGGTGGGCGTTGTGGTTGAGCTCTTTGGCTAAATCGAAGTCCTTTTTGAATAACTCATAATGGCGGCAGGCATGGCCGGATGTTTCTTTCAGGCCGGCGGTTTTCTCCCATTCCCACCAGTCGCAGTTTTTATTGTCGCCCTCTACCTGGTAGGAGGATGTAGCGGCACCCCATAGGAAATCTTTGGGAAATCTAAGCATGGCGGTTTTTGACCGCAGCGGCCGTTTTCATATCTTCCGCCCGCGAAAATGCGCAGACGGAAGACGTGAAAACACATATGATCATGGCGATCCTTACCGCATTCATTTGCAGGTAGTCCGCCTAGTTCTCTAATTTTTTAATTTTCCCGACTTGTTTGGCCAGCTCCTTCTCCAGGTCGCTAACCTTTGCGTTGGCTTGCCTCAGCGCTTCCGCGGCCCTTGCCAGTTGCTTTTCCTTGGAAACCAGCTGACCTTCAAGGCGTACTTTTGTCGAAGAAAGATCATTGCATTTTTTCTGCACTTGTCCTTTTTCAACAAGCAGCTTATCATATTCGCTTTTTGGAGCACATCCCGCTACGGAAACCAAAAACATCGCTATCAGGAATAATGCTAATATTCTTTTCATATCCGCACCCCCTCCCCCTTTTTTTGTTCTATCATGAGACCGGTTTTGATCGAGAATTTTATATTTCCGGCTATTTTCCGGTAAGCTTGTTATAGATAAGCGCGAAAATGGCGCAGGCTATTCCCGCATCGAAAAATCCGTAAACCGCCCCTATTACGCTGCCCACAGGGCTTACCGTAAACCCGATGTAATATGCTTTCGCAATCGAAGCCGCGTCCACGTTTCCATAACCCCATAGCGCCAGCCACGTAAGTATAAAAACGCTCGCCCCCCACAAAATTCCGCCCGCTGCCGCAAAGGCCGTTACATTCAGTTTCATGGCGCACCCCCTTTTGTCTACAAATATACCTGACGAAAGCGTAATTTGCAAGCCTATCCCAGGATTTCTTTTATTTTTCTCATCAGTTTTTCGATATCGACGGGCTTGACGAAGTATTCGGCGACATCGAGCTTCCTGGCCTGCTTTTTGTACGATTCGTCCTCGAGAGCCGAAATGACTATTATCGGTATACTTTTCGTGACCGGATTACGCCTTATGGCCTCGCACGCCTGTAGACCGTCTATTCCGGGCATTCTTACGTCCATCAGGATCAGCCCCGGCAGTGTGCCTGCAAGCTCCATTCCGGCTTCAACGGCGTTGCTTACGGCAGTAACCTCGTAATCCCTCATTTCCAGGGCATCCTTCAGGATCGCGAGAAACTCTTTTTCGTCGTCTATTAATAGAATTCTTTTCGAAACCGACATAATGCCCCCTTATCGATTCACGGCTACATCACATGACTTTTACGGCTTCCGCGATTAAAGGCAGAACCGCTTCTACCTCTTCCCTGGTCATTCTTCCGAGCTTGGCGAACCTGAGCTCGCCCTCGCCCACCCTGTTTTCCCTGGCAACCTGAAGCTTCTTGACTCCTTTATTGTAGGAATAGACGCTTACAGTTAATCTTCCAGAATCGCCTTCCCACGTCTTTGAGAACAAACTTTCGTCGAGACTCATGTCGTACGGCATACATTACCTCCTTTATTTCCCTTTTTGTCTATTTATCTCGTGGCAGAAAATGGCACAAGCCATGGCGACGTTGAAAGAAAGCGCCGCGCCCCTCATCGGGAGGCGCACTTTCAGTTCAAGCTGCTTTTCTATACCGTGCCTTATCCCCTTTCCCTCGGATCCAAGGACAAGGCATAACGGAAACGGAAAAGACACTTTGTTTATCTCGGTGCCGTTTTCGACCACAGTACCCACAATCCAATGCCCGGCGCGTTTCGCCTTCACGAGGGCGGTTGAAAGATTGTTGACCATTGACACGGGCACGAAGTTTTCTCCGCCGGAAGCTACATGCATAACGGCGTCGGTAACTTCGCAGGAGCCATGCCTTGGTATGACGACCGCAAAGCCGCCGAAGCAGGCGGCCGTCCTTAATATGGACCCCAGGTTGTGAGGGTCGTTTATGCTATCGACGCATATGAATGACAGGTTTTTACCGGGGGAGTTATGAAGCAGGCCGTCGAAATCAGCGTAGTCGAAATTGTCTACCTGGGCCAGGACGCCCTGTAGGCGGTCCGCATTCTTTAGCTTCTTAAGAGCCCTTTCCGTAACGCGCGCTATGGGAATACCCGCGCCCCTTGCAAGGCCGGGTATGCGCTCAGAGCTGAAATTTTCCTGCAGAAACACTTTTTTTATACTCGTTGGGTTAGCCAGAAGACGTTCCAGGACGGAATTTTTACCGTATAAATACATTCAAACCCCGTATAAATATTGCATGAAGTGAATTGTAAAAATACATGTGCCGAAAATTATCCTCAGGTGCCTTATGAATTGGTTTGGGAAATAGGGCTCATTCGCGTACCGGTGGATTTTATAAAACCCGTCAGCCACCAGGACAACCGCCGCGAAAAAAGAAAAATAGTCTATCGTGCTGCGCGCAAAAGGCGTATTGAACAGGGCGACCGTTATTGCCCCTGCGATCAAAACGGTAAGCCCCGTGACAATCATCACCGCCGTAAATACTTTTCCGGTCATATTTTCCTACGATATAAGCGCGTTTCGTGTTAAAATATACAGGATGCCTAAGCTGAATAAAAGGCTAATATTCCTGTTCGCCGCACTAATATTGCTGACTGCCCTTTCCGGGTGCGCCATTCCCATCCCCTCCAAAATCCCCATACCGAAATGGCCTATTTTTTTAGGCCTTTTCTTATCACGTAGCCGATAAGGATGATGATGTAGAATCCCAGCACGACGGCCAAAACAATAACGGCGATAAAGAGGAGAATCGAGCCTACGCCGACGATAATGGGCCACAAAAGAAACGAGAGCCCTAACACGACGAACGCCCCCAGCGCGACAAAAAACCCCACTACAAAATTTTTCAGTGTTTCCATTGCTATAACGCTCCCCCTTTCCCCCTTGCTTCATTATCCTTAATTAAAGGTGATTGTCAACTTGATTTTTTGCGGTTTTTGGGGTATACTGGTAATGGATGACAACGGCATAACTGACCAGTTTTCTGGTCGAAAAAAACAAAAGAGGCTGTTGCCATCCACGGAATCATAAACCTTATTCAATCGATGCGGCCGCCGCGAAACGTCAAGGCAGCCGCGTCGATTTTTTTCATTACCCCGCCAATGATATCACCATGATGCCGCATAAGATAACCATGCTTCCCAGCATCCGGGAGCCGATGTCCTTTTCATGGAATATTATGCCGCCGTACAAGACGCTTATAACCAGGCTCAGCCTTTTGACCGAAACCATATAAGAAACGTTGGTAAGGACCACTGCGTTGAAATGAAAAAGCATTGCCGCCGCAAAACATACCCCCAGCCCAAGGAATAAGAACGTGTCCTTCATCTCAAACTTAATTTTTGTTTTCTTTTCTTCGGCCAGTGCCAACGGCGCGAAAATTACGAAAAAAATACCGTAATAAACCGCCGCGAAAGAAAGCGGGCCCGATAAAAGGATGGCTTTTTTGCCGAGGACGGATGTGGCCCCGTAAATCAGGGCCACAAAGATCATCAGCATGGAACCCTTTTCTCTGTAAATATTTTTTAACGGGGCCAAAAGGCCATCCTTTACAAATTTGATGTTCAAGAGATATGCCCCGGCTGTGACAAGGGCTATACCCGCTATCCCGAATAAGTTCGCCCTTTCCCCAAGCAGGAAACGCGAAAAGAATATTGAAAACGCCGGCGTCAGGCCGAGAAAAGGAAACGTGAGCGATAGCGGCGAGAGCTTCAGGGCCCTTAGGAAGAGCAGGAATGCCGTGAGTTCAAACGGCAGGAGAAATACGACGACTTTCCAGAAACCCGCTTCAAAAGAAAAATGTGGACGGAAGATGCATAAAAGCGCCACGAAGATAGGGAGCGAAAAAAGGAACCTCGCCCATCCCGTGAAAAATATATTGTACTTTTTTAGGATTATTTTGGATAGCGCTGCTGTCGTAGCCGTGAAGAACGCGCAGGCCAACGAAAGAAAGAACCACCTCATTTGCGATAAAAGTCTTCGATAGCGCCTGCCGTTTCCTGTTTTAGTCGTACCATGTGCTATACTTCAAATACCGAATCAAAGTCGCCATAGGGATTAGGTTCTTTTTCGGAGTTCCGGGGGTCCCATAGCCACAGCCCGTCGGCGACAAATTTATACCTATACCGCCCGGGCAGGAGATAGAATGATTTCTCCCATTCGCCCTCTTTAATCATTTCGAGTCTGCTGGATTTGTCCATTTTCCAGTTGTTAAAGTCGCCCACCACGTATACTTCTCTGGCGTTCGGGGCGTAAAACTTAAATAAGCGCTCCTTTGAATATATGTTTCCGTAAACCCCGTGAAGGACCTTTCGCATTTCATTATAGATGTTTTCGGCCGAAATATCCTTGTCGAACGCCAGGAGTTCATCGGCCAGTGCCAGGTAAGCGTGTGCCGCGCGGGATTGCGAGTAATTTTTAAAGACAGATTCCGATTTTTCCTGCGACTCGCGGATCGATATATCGTATGAAATAACCGTTTTCAGCAGCCTCTCCTTGAAGATGTATTTGATTTTGTGCAGCATTTTTTCGCAGAATTCGGAATACTCGTCATACATCGTGACCAGCCCTTTTACGTGCGGGGCGTGGTGCAGTTTTATCTTTATGAGCTCCACCATGCTTATGAGTTTTCCGACGCCCATTATTGAAAAGGCGCTTGTTTCTACGGGTATTATTATTTCGCCTGCGGCGCGCAGGGCGTTGAAAGTAAGGAATCCAAGGTTCGGGGGGCAATCGATAATTACATAGTCGTATTTGAGTTCACAGCGGCTAATGGCGTTTGCGAGTATCAAAAGTCCGTCTTCCCTGTTCTTAAGCTCATGCTCGATGGTACTTAATATGATATGCGACGGAACAAGATCCAGCCCGTCGGCGATATTTACCGTAATTTCGCTGATTTTTCTTGCCTTGTCCGTGCCGTCGGCAAATAAAGCGAATATCGAATCGGATGACTCGACTTTCAGCGCCCCCAGGCCCATTGAGGCGTGCGACTGGGGATCCATGTCGATAAGCAGGGCTTTTTTGCCCCGCTGGGCCAATGCCGCGGAAAGGCTTATTGCCGTCGTGGTTTTTCCGCAACCGCCCTTTTGGTTGGCTATGGCAAAAATTTTCATAGTTTACCTATCCTACTATAATAGCGTAATACGATATATAGTATAATGATTATCGCGGATAATGCAAGCGGCGCGGACAATTTTACTTAACGTCCGGGCTTGATATTTGTGCCGAGGAACCGGTCGGTATCCGTTAGAAAGCCCTGGATCCAGCCGTTCTCAAAACCGAGCTCCCGTACCACTTCGATTACCTGCTCGTATTCGTCGCTTTTTATGCGCCCGGCGATCTCAGGGTACTCTGCTGCTTTGTAGGCGGGATAGTACTGGCTCATTACGCTTAAATAAATATCGGTTGAAACCTCTTTTTTTAAAAACCTTAATGTCTCGATTGTGCCGGAGGCATTGCCGGGAAGAATTAATAGGCGCACAATTACGCCCTTTTCGGCTATCCCATCCCTCTTTATCTTAAGCGGGCCCGCCTGCCGAAACATCTCTTTTATTATAAGTCGGTTATTTTCGACATATCCCGGCGCGGAAGAATATCTTTGAGCTATGTCGTCGGAGGAATACCTCATGTCGGGCATGTATATGTCGATAATACCGTCCAGAAGTTTAATTAGTTCCGGACTGTCGTAACCCCCCGTATTGTAGATGACCGGGATATTAAGCGAGTTTTTAGCCGCCATATCTAAGGCCTCGGCAATCCGGCAGGCGTAATGTGTGGGGCTTACAAGATTTATATTATGACAGCCCGCGTTTTGCAGCTCCAGCATTCGCCCGGCGAGCTCTTCTGTCTCAATTTCCTCAAAATCGTCCCTCCGGTAGCCCCTCGCGGTCTGTACTTTTTGCCGCTGTGGTGCTCGGGACTCCCTCTGGTCGGATTTCTGGCTGAAGGTATGGTTCTGACAATATACACATCTCATACTGCAATGCGTGAAAAATATGGTGCCGGAGCCCCTCGTCCCCGAAATGGGCGGCTCCTCCCCGTGATGAGGCGAATAGCTGTATACGGCGGACTTTGAGCCGGAACGGCAGAAACCCCTTTCGCCTTTTTCACGGTTTATCATGCAGTTGCGGACGCAGAGCCGGCAGGATTTTGTGAGCTTACGCAAGGCGGGGAGTGAGGCCATGTTACCTCAGGTTTTGCTTCTTTGCGTTATGTTCTTATCAATAAATTCGATTATTTTTTCCTGGGAGCGTTTTTCCATGTTTATGAATTCCACCCCCATGCCCGGATAGGAATGCGGCTGAAGTTCCCGATCAGCGAGCCATATAACAGAGCCCATAAGCGCAAGCGGTTTTTGTTTGTTATCGAAACCTATTTCCATGTAAAGATGTGTTGAGGCCGGATGCGTGTGTTCCGAAAGAATAAACAGCCCGTCGGCGCTTATGTTCGGGGCCTTCCCCCTCGAAAGCTTGCCATCGGCCGACAGGCCGACTTTGTACTTCACCGGGATATTTGCGTCGATCCTTTTGAATCTTCTTCTCAACGTGAGCCTGTCGACCTTCGCCGAAAGCGCAAAACTCTCCAGGGCGTTTTCTTCGTCGGCATGCATTTCGAAGACAGTGTCAAGGCGCGCCGACTTGAAAAGCGCTTTTATGTGCGCGGGTACGTCGCAGAACTTCATCACGCCTTCCTGGTTTATGACATTTTTGTAGGCGATGGAGAGAATCGATAATCCGTTGTAGTCGATGATATTCACGTTCGCGAAATTACACAGGATTTTTCCGACCCCTTCTTTTAAGAGACGGCCCGTCTCCTCGATCAACGCCGCGGAGTCAATATCGATATTGTGCGTGATATACAAAACGGCGATATTATTAAAAAAACGTTTTCTTATTTCCATGATGGATGTTTTAAAGTCTGCAACTGCTACTCCGCATCCCGTACAAAAATCGTTTTGACACCCTTGCCTACCCTCTTTACGTCTTTGGACATACCATTGAACGTCTCACCGCAGCCTACCACGACAAAAGACAGCAAAACCAGCATTAGAACTAAAACAATCGCTCTTTTCATAACGCCTATCCTCCTTTATGTCTTACCAGTTCTCTCTCCGGATCAACGGGGTTTCCCATGTGCCTTATTTCGAAATGGACATGCGGGGTAATACCTTTCAAATCGGCGTTCCCCGTTTTTCCCACAAAGCCTATTACGTCATCCTGCCGGACCCACTGAAATCCCTTTATGGCGATTTTATCGAGGTGTCCGTAACGCGTTTCCCACCGCCCGGGATGACTTATGATTACAAGATTTCCGTAGCCGCCGGGAAAATAGCGCGATCTTGCCCAGCCGCTCTTCGAGGCATATACGGGGCTCTTTATCTGCGCCTCCAGGTCGATGCCTTTGTGAGACCTTCCGCCGCTTCTCTTTGCGCCGAACGCGCCCTCGCCGTGGGCATCATTTCGAACGAGAAGCCCCTCGCCCCCGGCGCCTCGGCCATCCTCTACGGGCATAGTGAAATAGGGCTCCTTTACCCTATATACAAGCGGAACCAAAACATGCAGTGTAAAAAATAAAAATACCCCCACAAGGCAGATAAGAAGAATAGATTTAACGGTGGGGCTCATTCTTTCGGAATGATTTTTCCGATATTCGACAACCTGCCGTAGCAAATCAGCGTATCGTCCAGCAGTATGCGGTCCGTCGCTTTGGGCGCGGGTATAACCGCGCCCTTTCTTTCGATCGCGAGAACGAGTATGTCATTTTTGCGGAAATCCGATTCGCTCAGAGTTTTGTCGAGATCGCGACAGGATTCTTTTATAATTACCTCCGCTATCCCATAATCTTTGGCGATGCGCAGCACCTCTTCCACGGGTCTTTTATGGAAAGGCGACCGCTTTGCCAGCCGGGATTCGATTTTTTTATTCAGAAATTTTGCCACGTTTTTGTTGGCAAGAAATTTTACCAGTAAAAATATTACAATGAGAAGAATGCCCACGTTTGTGAAAAGAGGCAGCGGATTCGTTTTCTCAAAAGATATCACAACCGTCGTTATTACGGTTATGAAGCCGGCGTTGCCGAGTATCATAAGGATCATGATGATCTTTCTTCGTATGTCGTTTTGAAGAACGAGTTCCGAATCACTCGTTGTAAACCCTGTGCCGGTAAATGCCGATAGGGCCTGAAAATAGGCTCTTTTCTCGTCGAGCCCCGTCATTTTTAACGCAACCGCGGCTATTTTAACCACAAAAATGGATATGGCGATGATCAGTATAACGGGAATGGCGAAGATTAGATTACCCATGAAAGGCCCTCCAGGTGTCAGGTTATAACCATTTCTTCTTCTTGAAGTATAAAAGCATGCCCACGGCTATGGCCAGCATAATGCCCATCACGATGAAATAGCCGTATTGCCATCCGATTTCCGGCATAAAACGGAAATTCATCCCGTATATGCCTGTTATAAGCGTAAGAGGCATCATTATTGTGGCGATGATGGTCAGCACTTTCATTATTTCGTTCAGCCTGTTTGATGTGGCCGACATGTAGCCGTCCACGGCGCTTGCCAACAGGTCCCTGTACGTGTCGAGGTTGTCATTGATTCTTGCCAGAAGGTCGGATACGTCGCGGAAATATATGGAAAGCGACCCGGGTATGATCGGCTGATAACTGCCTCTTGCGATAAAATTCATGGTTTCCCTCTGCGGGCCGAGTATCCTGCGCAATGTGAGGACGTTTTCTTTTAAGTCAAAGATTTTGTTAAGCACTTTGCGGTCCGGCTCTTCGAATATAATGTCCTCCGTTTTCTGTATTTCCTTGTCCAGCTTTTCCAGTATCGGAAAATAGTTGTCCACAAGCGCGTCGGCCATGCAATAGAAAAGGTAGGCGGCGCCGCGCGACATGATGCCCTTATTTTTCAGGCACCGCTCCCAGGTACTGGCGACACTGTCTATGGATTTCAAGTGCACGGTGACGACGTAATTTTCTCCGACAAAGCTGTCCAACTCAAGCGACGTGGCCTTATCTTTGTGCGCGGCCAGAAGCGCCGCGTGAAGGACGATAAAAAGATAGTTGTCGTAGGTGTCGATTTTTGGGCGCTGAATAGTGGTCATACAGTCTTCGATGGCAAGTGGGTGGAAGGAAAAGTGCTTTTCCAGAAAATCCATATCTTTCTGGACCGGTTTGCGGACGTCGACCCACACGAACACGTCTTTTTTGCCGAGATACGGGGAGAGTTCGTCCTGGCTTTTCAGGATCGTTGTCTCCTTGTCTTTCTCCAGAATCATTATACTTATCATGGCGTTACCCCAGTATGCTTGATACGATCCCGCTTACTTTCTTTCCGTCGGCCCTGCCCCCCACCTTTTCCATAACCGCTTTCATGACCTTTCCCATCGCGCTTTTATCCCCGGCGCCCGTTTCGCGCAGGACATCGCTTACTATTTTTTTGAGCTCTTCATCGGATAGTTGCTTTGGCATGTAGCCCAGCAATATATCCAGCTCTTTTTGTTCTTTATCGACCAGGTCCTGCCTTTTTCCTTTTTCGAACTGTTCAATCGAATCTTTATGCTGCTTTACCTGCCGCCGGATGATCTTTATGACTTCTTCGTCCGTTATCTTGTTTTTGCTTTGGTCCAGCTTGAAGTTGCCGATATCGGCCTTTACCATCCGCAGGGTCGAAACCTTGAGCTTGTCGGCCGCTTTCATGGCCGTCTTAATCTCAGTCCCAATTTTTTCTTCGAGTGACATGGCTACCTCTTTTCGGCTACGCGAGCAAAAAGTATGCTCACCTCATACAGTAAAACCAACGGAATCGCCAAAAGAACCTGCGTTACAAGGTCCGGCGGCGTCAACATCGCCGCGATCACAAACATTAAGACTATGAAATACCTGCGTTTTTTCCGTAAAATTTTCGCGCGCAAAAGCCCCACCCTTGTCAGGAGCACGATAACGAGCGGCGTCTCGAAAGTGACCGCAAAAGCGAGTATCAAAAAAGCGCTGAACGATACGTATCGCGATACGGATATATAGGGCCGCAGAAAATCCGAGGTGAATCCGAGCAGGAACCGCATCGCGGCCGGCAGGGCGACATAGTAGGAAAAAAGCGCGCCGCCGGCGAATAGAAGCGTTCCGATAGAGAGATATACGGCAAAAAAGCCTTTTTCCCGCCTGTTTAACGCTATCCAGATAAACTTAAAAGCGTTGAACAGGATTACCGGCGCCGAAAGAATCACCCCGCTTAGAAGCGCAATTTTGAGATATGCGAGGAACGCTTCCTGCGGGCTTATGAACACAAGCGATTTTACATGCACCGCCAGGACCTCGAGAATCTTTTCCGCGTAAATATATGAAAGAGCGCTTAATGCGGCTACGGAAATTATCGAAAAAATTATCCGTTTTCTCAGCTCCTCCAGATGCCCGAAGAAGGCCTTTTTCTCATCCCTTTGGAGGAGCATCCTTTTTTTCCGGCTCGCTCGCCTTTTTGAATTCCCGGATAGCCTTTCCGAGGGCCCGGCCGATTTCGGGAAGTTTCGCGGCGCCAAAAACCAGAAGCACGATGAGCAGTATCAGGATCAGTTCCCAGAAGCCTATCGTCGGCATTTTAACCCCTTTTTTTAAAGACTTTTTTATACCAGGGCAGATAATCTATAATAAGTTTTCCGTTTAGGTGGTCTATTTCGTGCTGTATGATCCTGGCCGTCAGGCCGCGAAAGGTTTTATTGTAGCGCGTTCCGTTTTCATCCAGGTACGAAATTGAAACCTCTTGCGCCCTTTCGACGTTAACCACTTTTTCCGGCACGCTAAGGCAGCCTTCTTCCAGCTCGGCGCGCCCTTTTTTCGAAAGGATCACGGGATTTACCATCTTTAAGAGCGCGCCGCCGGCGTCAACCAGAACGGCTCGTTTCGAAATGCCGACCTGAGGTGCGGCGAGGCCTATTCCTTGCATTGCGCGCATTGTTACTGTCATATCGGAAAAAAGCTTTTGTTCGGACGGCCCTACCCCTTCAAGCGGCCTACTTTTTTTCCGCAATACCGCGCTGGGACAGGTTTTTATTTCCAAACGGCCCATGCTTGCCTATTTAATCAGAATTTTGTTTTTTTCGTCGACGTATACAATTTTTGTCCTGAGGTTCGGCACTTCCTTGGCTTCCACCAGCGCCTTTGAGATGATGATGACGTTGTCACCGACCTCCCCCATTCTCGCGGCGGGCCCATACAGGACGATGTCTCCGGAATTCTCTTTTTCCTTGATCGCGTAGGTTTCAAAACGCGCCCCGTTTTGAAAATTCACAATCTGCACAATTTCATTGGGATAGATATTGCCGGTTTCAAGAAGCTTGGCGTCTATGCCTATGCTGCCTTCATAGTGAAGAAGGGTCTTTGTGACGCGCGCTTTGTGTATTTTGGATTTGCACATTTCCCTAAGCATTTGTAATTTTACTCCTTGGATTCGACGATATTCGTGAGGTTGTCCCCATCGAAATAAAGCTTTTTTGTTTTGGATAGGTAACCCGCGTCCACAGGAAGTTCCGTTCTTGCGCGATAGACCCACTCGACCCTGGCGCCGCCCCACCTCTCTTTATCTTCGACCTCATTTATCTGGTCGGGGTCCCCCCAGAGATCCTTCACCTTATTTTTTGTCATCCCTATTTTCACCGAGCTAGTGCCTATGGGGCGCTCTATTATGTAATCAGGCGAGGGTATCGGTAAATCCGCGCATCCGGACAAAGATAACAACAAGACTGGTACCAGAAATAATTTAAACGTATTCAAAATTATGCCTCCTTGCCCTGACTGTACAACAAATCACAAAAATACTTGAGAAACGTATTTTTATTGTCTTCCTCGATTTTGGTGAATTCGCACCCGATATTACATGAGGCGCCGTCTTCAGTGGAAAGCTTCTTTTTCCAGATCACTTTTGCCTTGGCGTGTACCGGTCCTAAGGCCCCGGGAATCCCTATCTTAAGCTCGATCTCGTCGTTTACGTTTACGGCGCTTTCGCTGGTCACCAACCGCAGCCCAATCGGAGAAACGTCCGTTGTTTGAAGCTCCTGTACGGAACTTTTCCCGATTATGGCCCTAATTGTAAGCGGGGTCCCTACCCTTATGTATTTTCTTCTCTCCCTCACCGGCTTAACCATGTTTTCCCGCCTTTTGATATTTCTGTGAGTATATCATAATTATACCATGTAGTCAAGCGCCTGTGTTTTTCAGTAATGTCAAGATAATTGGGCACCTTGCTTCTCCGTCATTGCGAGGCCGCCCTGTTCTTCGTTTGCGGCCGAAGCAATCTCAAACGAAGAGATTGCTTCGGTCTGCTTCGCAGACCTCGCAATGACGAAGTAAAGGCTTCGCGCCCTCGCAATGACGAAGTAAAGGCTTCGCGCCCGCGCAATGACACATTGAAAGTGCCCACAATATTTTACATTATCTGTTTTTCTGTATGGGGCCGATCAGAAGGCGGCCTCCTTCAGCTACGTAAGTTTATTTCCGTGCGAGAAGAAGGAGGGCCAAGCTTACCGCGTTAAGCCCGGCGACCAATACACATGTTGCGGGGATGCCCACCATCGGCACGAAGAATGCGCACAGGAGCCCCGCGCCGATAAATGAACCCGCAAGGTCAATCGCGTACGTGGTGCCCGCGATTTTTCCCACAAGGCCGGTCCGCTCAAAACATATCTTGTTGGCAAGGGGGTACTGCATGCCTCCCACGAAACCGGCTACGAACGGAAGGATGCCGAAAAAGTCCGAGCTAATGCGTCTTAAGGCCGGATGCGCGGACAAGGCCGAGAAGGCTTTGAAGCATACCAAAAGCAGCAGTGGGTACACGAGCACAAGCACCTGAATGTTTATATAGGTTTTGAAAGGGCGCGGGATCCTGTTGAGCCTCTGCGTCATGCACAGGCTGCCGAGCGCGAGGCCGAACATGAAAGAAGTCACAATGATGCCGACTTTGTAGTAGAGGTAACCGTAGATAATCTGAAATGCCAGCACGATTAAAATCTCGAAGGAGATTTCGGAAAGGCCGGTTGTGAAAAGCGCAAGGAGTGTTACGTCTTTTTTAAAATTTTTACCGCGCCGCCGGACAAAGAAAACGGCATAGAGCCCCGCCATGAAAAGCGCTGTAAGCGCGAGGAGGTAACCCCCGGTAAAAAACATAAAAAATCCGGAGAGTTTAAAGCTGAAATAAGCGCTCCACAGCACCATGTCGTAGAAATAAGAGACGGGATAGAAATCCATATTTTTCTGCACCCTGCCGGCCCCGCGCAGAACGGAATTCAGAAATTCGAGTCGTTCTTCGGACAATTTTGAAAACATGTAATAATCCCGGACGTAAAGTGTATTTACTTTCGCGGACCGAAGGCGCTCCCTTATGGCCGCGGGCTTAAGCGAAATGGCGCCCGGCCTGTTTGAGAGTAGGAAATGCGCCGTATCGCCGGGAACAATCCTTACTTCGGCGAATTCCGCTTTAGCCGTTTCATACAGCGTTTTCAAAAAAAGAGCCTGTGCCTTGCTCAGATAGTTTTCACTCGAGGTAACGCTGAAGCAGGCGCCGCCGCCTTCGTTAAGCACCCGTTTGACCTCTCTAAAAAATTGTTTGGTGTAGAAACGATTTATCTGCGCCGTGTAAGGGTTGGGGAGGCTTACGATGACGGCGTCGTATCGATCCTTGACGTTTTTTATGAAATACCGGCCATCCTCGTTTATCACGTTTACGCGCGGGTCATCGAGCCGGTAGAATGGCTGGTTCCGGAGAAATTCTTTCGAAAACGATATTACCAGAGGATTAAGTTCCACGTAATCGATCTTTTCGACGGGGTATTTGAGGATTTCAGCCGTTATTTCGCTTGCGCCGCCTCCTATGAGGAGAACCCTTTTAACATCCGGCGTCGAGGCAAGCAAAAAATGGACCGCCTCCTCCGCTATGAGCGGGTCGTGGGAGCTAAAAAGAAAAAGGCCGTTGCCGAAAAAATTCAGCTGTCCGCTTTTCTCGGTCACCGTGACGCGCCCGTAGGCGGAATCGCCGCTTACAAGGACATTAAAATCCTTCCACTTCAAATCCGCGGATTTCCTGTCCAAAAATTTTACCCCGCCGAAAATCACAAAAAGGCCAAAGAGGCACATCAGCGTTATGGCGATACGGCGCGCGGCGGGAACAGGTTTCTCATCGCGCGGGTTTAGTCTTGTGGGGGCGCCTGTTCCCGTGAGAAAATATGCCGAGAGCAGGTTGATTCCGGAGAGAATGAAGGCTATCTGCAGGGGCCCTAAATAACGGATAAGCAGGAGGCTCGTTACGGCCCCGCCTAGCATCGCGCCGAAAGCCTCTATGGTATAAACGCTGCCGATTCTCGCGGGGGCTTCTTCGCCCGGGAACACCTTGCAACCGAGCACGAAAAGGAAGCCCAGGGAAGCGGCGATAGGCAGAAGCGCCGCGCCCGAAGAAACAATAAAAACGGGCAGCCCCACTATCTCCCCCGCCCCGATGCCGAAGATGATCTTCGAGGTGCGGGCAAAGAGAATGCTTGCGGGTAGAAGCGCGCTTAATATCAGCTGGATGGCCGCAAAAAGGAGCACTTTCTTCCGTATTCTATCCGCAAAAAACCTGCCGAAGATGCCGCTTCCTATGGCCCCGCCGGCAAGCCATATGCCCAGTACGAAACCAACCGACAGTTCGTTTCCGTAGAAGGAGGTGAAGAATTCTCGGATTAAGATGATCTGCGCGGTCACGGCGGTTATTCCGGCCGCAGCCAGGGCATAAAGCAGTCTTTTTTTCATTTCCAGATACCGGCAATTTTAGCGCCGCAGAATTTACACTTTGAATCGATGATATGATTCTTGAGCACGGAAAACCCGAGTCGATGTATAAGGATTTTTTTGCATTGCGGGCATCGAGTGTCGTTGGCCGCCTCTTCCGGAACATTTCCGATGTATACGAAGTTCAGCCCCTCCCCCTCGGCGATATCCCTGGCGCGCCTGAGGGTTGCAAGGGGCGTGGGAGGCAGGTTTTTAAGCTTGTATATCGGCCAGAAGCGGGAGAAATGAAGCGGCGTATCGGCCCCCAGGTTTTCCTTAATCCACCGGCACATGTCCCTTATCATCCGCGGGTCGTCGTTCAGAGTCGGGACTATCAGGTTTGTCAGCTCCACCCAGACGCCTTTCTTTTTGGTAATTTTTATCGCTTCAAGAAGCGGCTCCAGGCTTTCGGCGCAAATTTCTCTAAGATATTTATCGCTGAATCCCTTGAGGTCGATATTGGCCGCGTCGATTACCTCGCACAACTCCTCCAGCGGGCGAGGGCTGATAAAACCGCCGGTTACGTATATATTTTTTACGGCTTGCGCCCGGGCAATTCTTGCGGTATCCAGCATATATTCGTAAAACACGGTCGGCTCGGAATAGGTGTACGCGATGGAGCGGCAGCCATGGCTTTTCGCCTGTTTTACGATTTCCGCGCATGGGAGGTACATATTACGTGTGCCTTCGGGAGCCTCCTGCGATATCTGCCAGTTCTGGCAGAACTTACACCGCAGGTTGCAGCCGGCCGTCGCGATGCTGAATGATTTCGAGCCAGGCAGCATGTGGTAGATAGGTTTTTTTTCTATCGGGTCAACGTGCACCGAACAGGCAAGGTCGTATACCAGTGTGTAGAGCTTACCGTCTTTCGCCTCGCGTACGCGGCAGAAACTTCTTTGTCCGTTTTTAAGGATACAGCCGCGGGGGCACAACAGGCAGGCGACGGTATTCTTGTCGATTTTTCTGTAGTGGAGGGCTTCCTTGTGATAACCGAGATCCGAGGCAAATGATTTTCCGAAGCGGCTTTTTTTACCGATAAGGCCCGCGCCTAACATGACGGCAGTGAAAGCGAGGGCGCTTTTTATGAATTGTCGGCGGGTGAGGTACATTTTTCTTCAATCCAGCGCGTTATCGTTTTGAGCACTTCTTCGTCAACCTTAAACAGTTTTTGCGAATTGTCCGCGCTTTTGATTTTTTCGAAAAAGTGCCCAAGCCCTCTGAATGACACGGTGGAAAACGGTTGTAGAAGGGGCCGGTTCAGGCTTTTTTCGATATCGCTGATGTAGGAAGGCGGGCAAAATCGGTCTTTTTTACCGTAGATGATTACAAGGGGAGTGTTGATATTCCGGAAGCCCGCAAGGCCGTTTAGCCGGAGAAGCTGCCGCATCCTTTTAAGGAAGATTCGCTTTCCCTGGATAAATCCATATTTTTTTTCCGTGGTCTCTACGCCTTTAAGCGTTTCCTTCCCGGAAGATTCCAGGATTTCGGGATACCCCTTATCGATCTTCGTTAACATCTTTATCTTGTCAATGACATGCGCGCATTTAAAATCCACTATGGGAACCGCTCTTGCGACGCCCACCATTACTATGCCCCTAAGGGGATTCCCGGATAAATCCAACCGCGAAAGGTACGAGCATGCGGATCCGTGAGCTACGATGAAGGCCTTATCCTTGTCGGCGCGTTCGTGGTTCAGTAAAAATTTCAGCGCGCTTTCGATATCTCTTATCGTATCATCCAGACTTACTTCCGCGTTGTTTCCCTGCGACTTCCCCGTGCCCCTTGCGTCAAAGCGCATGACGATATTCCCGCTCTCGGCCAGATGCCGGCTTATGTCCGCGTAAAACCCCGTGCTTTGCGCGTCGGGCGGCCTGTCTTCGCCGACAAGGAGCACGCACGCGAACTTACCCTCTCTACGCGGAATCTCAAGTGTCCCCGCGAGGGAGGCGCCTTCCGATGAAAAAGTGACTTCTCGCGATGCGTAATGCTTGTTTTCGCCGCGCGGGAAGGTATCCGCAATTTTCGGAAAAGACAGCGTTCTTTTTATTAAAAACGATTTCGTTCCGATTTTCAGCCGGACGATGCTCCGATTATTTTTCGCGACCCACACATGGCACTCGGGAAGCGCCTTCGACTTTACGATGAGAAATTCGGTTTTTGTTTTCCTGTGGCCGACCTTTATGTATTCATCCCTGATGGAAGTGAAGATAACGCGCGCCCCCGCCGGCGGCAGAAGGTCAAGGGACCGGTATATGCAGTTGAAGGACTGAGCCCCGCCCTTCGCGAAATCATATTTGTCGATTAGCGGCATATAAGTTATGATGGATTCTTCGTGAAAGACCGAGGTGTCTTTGGCGCACCCGACGGCGCTTGCGGCGCTTGACTTTGAGCGATCCCGTGACAGGAAATCGAATGACTCTTCCCCGCGGGTATCGATATACTCGAACGCGCCCGCGACGCCGGAATTTTTACACTCCCTGAAAAACTTCTCCAGCTTAAAAGTATTCCTGTCGAAGACAAGCTTTTCGTGTATTATTTTGCGCCCCACAGCCGGAAAAAAACTCGTGGATTTATAGATAATTTTGTCCTCTGTTTTGTAGAGATCGATCCTTATCGACCCTGATGCTTCATCCGTACTTTCGGCGGAATAGAAGTATGTTTGATGTTTTTTCTTCTCGAGAAAGAAGAAGGCGGATACAAGAAGAATTATTATCAGGATTATCGTTAGCGTAAGAAGTATGTATATGTTTCTCATTTTATGTAAAACCCCTCGATTTTGTAAACGAGGCTAAGCGTTTCGACATCCGGCAGCTTGGCGAATTTTGATTTGGTCCTCAGGTAACTCTCAATTTCCTGCGGGTAATTCTTGAGCGGGCGCTCGAAAGATATGGAGTCGCCCTCCTTGAGAAAGTTTTCGGTAATCCCGCTGATATTGACGAGGGACTCCGGGTCCGCCCCGATAGGATAGAACTTGTCGACGTAGATGACCTGCCGCTGGCGGTCGCAAAAAGCGATCCTTAGTTTAAGGGAGTATATTTTTTTATTTGAGGCGTTTTTAACGGTCCCTTCCACGATGGGCTTGCCTCTTGAGGCGCCTTTGGCGCCCAATTTTGCCTGCAGGTTTATCAGTATATGCTTGTCGAAAACGCGGGCGTTCAGGTCGTAAAGGCCGAGCCGGTAGTTCTTGTCTATATCCGTTTCTTTCCATTCAAGATATGCGTAAAATCCGAAAATCGTAAGCGCAAGAACCGTTACGATAACGGAGGAGGAAATTATTATTACAAGCGCGCTCGTGCGCTTAATACGCATGGGCTTTCCTCACAAGGTAATTTTTTACCTGTTCGAGATAATCCGACCTTACTGAATTGAAAAAGTCAATGTAATCCGCGCTGCGGTAATCCGGATATGTCCATGGAAATGCCCGGAAAGATTTCTTTATAAACTGGAGCTCCGGCTCTGCGTATATCCCCCCGTCAATGTATATGCGGTGGTTGCGGTTCTTTGTGGTAAACAGGACCAGTTTTGCAGGTGAGATATATCCCGGGTCAATATTGGTGGTTCGACGCGGCAGCCTTCGGCTGCCTTGCTCACCATCAATCCTGAGCGCAGCCGAGGGATTGTTGGTTCGATGCGGCAGCCTTCGGCTGCGTTCAGGATCGATGGTTCTTGAATTTTTCTCGGATAACTTCCTTTCGACCGAATTGGTATATAATTTCACGCGGTAACTCCCGTTAAGCCAGGCAAGCTTTTTGAAACTGAAGAATTTTCTCTTAAGGTCCCGACCGAATTCCATTTCGTAGTAAGAAGTGCAGGAAAAAGTGAATGTGTCCGACTCATTATCTATCCGGCCGAATTTTTTCTCGAGAAAAGGTTTAGCGGCATAAAACCCGGACGGCTTTGACGAAATGAGCCCCGCGATTAGCTTTACAGGAATATGACGAAGAGGTTCACCCATTCCTAACGCTTCTGGGCATGCAGATTACGTATAAAAGTGAAGAGCTTTTCATTATCGGAATTATGAAACCTGGAAAATTTTATGCCTGTGTTGAAAAGCCTTTTCGGGGAAATTTTTTCATCTTCTTTGGATTCTTCCGACCAGACGACTTCGCCGCTTGCTTTTACGAGACACTCTTCGTCGGGCAATTTTATTTCCATCCGAAGAGGCGACCCTTTCTCGATTTTTTCGTCCAGAAGGAGCCTGATGCCTCTGGCGGATATATCAGCGCTTTGCGTGGCGAGCGCCGTTCCATTGGCGAAGTATTTGACCTGCAGGGAGATGTTTAAGCGGTCGATAGAGCGGCGCTCGCTCCCGCTCCAGTACCCTTTTAGCTTTACCATGTGCATGTTCCTCCGATGGTTCCGTTTTTCGTCGATAATGACCATCGAGAAGATCATCACGAGAATAGCGATTATTAAAATCGCGATGCAAGCCATGATCATTGATTTTTTGCCTTGTGGTTTATGTAGTCGAGAATTGACTCCCTGTCTTTGGCCGAGATATTATCAAAAAATATCGCCAGATCGTAATGGGCGATACCACCGTCTATTATAACAGGGTGTTCCCTTACCACAACGCCGTCTGTCTCGATTTTTGCGGTTCGGGCCGCTCCGGAGGGGCTGCTTTTACTTTTGGGCAGGATGAGAAGTATTTTTATTCTGGACATAAGCGGTATTTCTTTTTCCACTTTGCAGTATACGCCGGAGGCGCTTATGTCGAGGCTCTGGGTAATGATATCTACGTTGCCGGATTTGATCTTGAGGGAAACATTGCCGTCTTTAACGCGCTGATATTTTCTTTTCTCACCTTTTCTGGGCACGGTTACTCCTTGTAAATAAACGCTCCTGGCCTTGATCCCGTCGTTTGCTCTTCCCGTAAGAGGCGCATTCCATCCTTTACCGCCTATAATTATATCCTTAAATGCCCTCTATTGCAATATTTTTCTTTTTCCCGCACACACCATTGTCCGGTATTTTGCAAAAAAAGCCGAAAATATACTTTGCGGGGAATAATCAAGGCGAAACACGGCATTGTCTTAGAACGGTAGGTGCGCGTAGCGGAGGGTAATGTTCTTACTTTGTGTCCTCCGTTTTTTTTTCGGGGCTTAATTCCTGGGCTTTTTCTTTGGCCGCCTTTTCCTTAGCCTCTTTGTCTTTCGCTTCTTTTTCGCTTTTTTTCGATTTTTTCCAGCAACCCTTACTACAGAAGTATTTGCCTTCACGGTAGTACCAGAGATTCTTTATGCTTTTATTACAGGCAACACATTCCGCGGGCTTGGCGGGCTTTTCCGGCTCGGCGACCTTTGGCTTTTCGAAAGTTGCGGGTTTTGGTTTTTCTTCGGAGCCCTTCTCTTTTTCTTCTGTCCGCGGATTTTGCGCGGGGGACTTTTCCTGCTCTTTTTTTTCTTCGCTCATGTTTTTATACGTTTTTACCCTTTCCGTGTTTCTTGTAAAAAAAGAGGAACAGACGTTTAAATCATCCATTCCTCTTTTTTTACGCTTTTCAAAAGAAAAGCAGTCAAAATTTATTCTTCGCTAAATACAAATTCTGGCTCTAGAACAGGCGCATAGTCTTCCGGAATCGGGAATGGGAAAGTCACAGTTTCATAGACGCCGGCGCCGGTTCTCACGATTGCCATTCCTACGCCCTTTACGAGACCGACTGTCAGACCAGAAAATA
>CAZYPU010000011.1:0-27553 GCA_964649665.1 uncultured Planctomycetia bacterium | reverse complement strand
ATTTATTATATTTACATGTCAACGTTATCGACGGAGTGGATAGAGAGGCTTCCGGGAGAAATAAATATCTACGTGATAACGAAACAATTTGTCTTACAGGTCCTGACATTTCTAGACGCGACAATCGGCCCGTCGATGTGGCTTAAAATATATTATTCCTTTTCGCAGCTCAAGGCGGTATCTGTAATAATAGGAATTCTTATCACATTTTTACTTTACAAAACTTACAGGCAAACCAAAAGGTACAACGGTAAGCTGGCCCTAAGTCTCGTAATTTTAACAATCGCCTCCTTCGCCATGTTCGCTCTTACCGGTAAATATCCTCAGCTCGCGTTTAACATGGGAAACAGGGTTACTATTTTCGGTTCGCTCCTTTTAGCGTACTTTGTTGTGTCAATACCGGTGCCCCGCGGACTGAAGGCAGCTGTTTTGGCGGTATTCCTTTTTTCGATTTTAGGTATCTCAGACCACTGGAAAAGCTGGAGCGTCCATCAGGAAAAGGTAATATCCGATATGGGAAATAACGAAGATCTCAAGGCGTATCGCAATTCAAAAATTATCTACGTAACCGGCAATCAATACAGCAAGTTCGGCCCGATAAGCCATATTGAATTTTTATCGGAAAGCTGGGTTCCGGGCTCTTTATTCAGCCTTTTATTTAACGGGGAAATATCGGCAGCGTCGCTCAATAAAAGACATGAATATAGAGACGGCTATTTAGTGGATACCAAATACTCGAGAAAAACCAGGGTAAATGATTACATATACGTATATGATTCCGCTAAAAATGAGCTTTTCCGCCTGAACGCCGAAGAGATAAACGATTATATAGAATCTTTACCAACGGATAACCGTCATTGGATACAAATCACAAATATTAAACCCATAAAAAAATCAGTCCTAAAATTAATGCCCAGGCTAAAATATGCCTTATAACGACTACCTGGACGGAAACCCAAACATGAAAGTTGCCCTGATAGCCTTAGCGCCGATAGAAAGATGGATTCAGCTGACCGGGGTAAGAATTTTATCCGCATGCCTTAAAAGGGCGGGGCATGATGTGCGGATTATATTCTTATCAGGCGCAGTTTTGCCCGACCACATATTGGGCGATGTAGCCAAACTTGTCGAAGATTCCGACTTGATAGGTATTACCTTAATGACAGATGACTTTGAAAATGCCGTTAAAGTTACGAAAAGTCTGAAGAACGGTTTAGGGATTCCCATAATTTGGGGCGGGGTACATCCGACGATACGGCCCGATGAGTGTATAAAACATGCTGATATAGTCTGCAGGGGAGAAGGCGAGAGCGCATTGTTGGAACTTGTGCGAAAGATGGGTAACGGAGAAGATTTTACCGATATCCAAGGTATGTGGTTTAAGCATCAGGGAAAGGTGATTAAAAATAAATTGAGGCCTCTCAATAAGGACCTGGATTCGGTGCCGTTTCAGGATTACGACATGGGAAACCATTATATATTCAAGGATAAAAAGATCTGTAAGATTGAGAGGACCATGCTAAAAGATCTATTTACGCAACCTTTTGACCACCCATTTTATATGCTACTGAGCAGCAGGGGTTGCCCTTTCAGCTGCACCTACTGCTGGAATTATTGGCACAATAAGATGTTTGTCGACCAACCAAAGCTGCGAAAGAGAAGCGTGGATAATGTCATAGAAGAATTGGTAATGAGAAAAGAGCAGTTCCCGTTTTTAAAATCATTTCATTTCCAGGATGACGCATTTTTCTTGCGTGATGAAATGGAAATTAAAGAGTTTGCTGAAAAATATAAGGAAAAAGTTAAAATGCCTTTCTGGATATGGGGGATACATCCCTCGGAGGTGGACGGGGGGAAATTATCCCTTTTAATCGCCTCGGGCATGACTGTCCTTCGAATGGGGATACAGACAGGCGCCAGGCGCATGCTTAAATTATACAAAAGGTGCACCCCCGAGCAGATTGAAAAAGCCGTAAAAATAATGCGCGGATTCAAAGATAAAATAGAAGTTTATTATGACCTTATCTTAGATAATCCGTGGGAGAAAGATGAAGACACGACTGAATCCCTTATGTTTTTGAGCAAACTCCCGGTTCCCTATAAACTTAACTTTTTTACACTGAAATTATACCCCGAGACGGATTTGTACTGGAAAGCAAAAAAAGAAGGGATTATAAAAGATGATCTAACGGATGTTTACCGTAAACCGCAACAAGAAAGACGAAACATCTATTTAAATAAGGTGCATCTTTTATTGGCCAGCTATGTTGAAAGAGGGAAGAGAATACCGCCGATTGTAATGTTTCTGTTGACCAATCGAAAGCTGCGAAATCTATATTTAAGTCAGCTATTATATCTTTTGTTGTCGGTTCCGCGAATTATTAGAAGATTTCGGGATAAAGACAGATTAACCATCGGTACCCATTTAAAAAGTCTTTTTGAATAAGAGCGCTTATTGTCCCCGCCGGCCCGGCCGCGGCCCAACCCCTCCCGCCTTATTTTTACATAGATAAGAAGCGCATTCAGTGCTATAATATTAGACTTACATATGGCATTATTTTAGCCTATACCTAGCGGAGGGGCTGTGCTTAGAAACAAAAGTATCATCTGCATTTCGAGCATAGACTGGGACTTTATCTGGCAGGGGCACCAGGAGATTATGTCCACTTTTGCCGATGCGGAAAACAGGGTGCTGTTTATAGAGAATACCGGGATCCGGACGCCCGGCATAAGGGATCTGCCTCGTCTGCGAAAAAGGATATCGGACTGGAGGAAAGGGGTAGGCGGTATTCGAAAGGTAAGAAAAAATTTGTATGTCTATTCCCCGATAGTCATCCCCTGTCCTTATTCACAACTCGTCCGGCCCCTTAACAGGTGGCTTTTTGTATCTACGATAAAACGCTGGATGAATGTGCTGGATTTTTCAGACCCCATCATCTGGACATATCTTCCGACAAATATTTCGATCGACCTGATAGACTGCATTGAAAATAAAGAATTGGTTTTGTATTACAGCGTGGCCGAATTCAGCGAGCTTGTGAGCTCGCCGAAAAAAGTAAACCGCTCGGAAAAAGAATTGCTTAAAAGAAGCCAGCTTGTTTTTGCGCAGGGAAAAAAGATCAAAGAGCGTTGCGCCAAATACAATCCCAACATTCATATATTTCATGCGGGAGTGAGCGACAGTGTCTTTTTAAACCGCAATATAGAGAAGAAACCCGTGCCCCCGGATCTAAAGTCAATACCATTCCCCATAATCGGTTATGTGGGCGGTATTCATAAACACATAGACATGGAGCTGGTGAGGTATCTCGCCTTGAAAAGAAGGGATTGGTCGTTTGTGTTTGTCGGCCCCCTGCAGATCGAGACTGGCGATTTAAGGAAGATAAAAAATATCCATTTCCTGGGCAAAAAGCCCCACGAAGAAATACCCGCTTATATTTTGAGATTTAATGTCTGCATCATACCATATCTGATCGATAACTATACGGATACCGTTTTCCCCACAAAGCTTTATGAGTATCTTATCATGGGAAAGCCGGTTGTTTCTACCGCTCTGCCGGAGGTGTTGGATTTTAATGGGGCGTACGCCCGCATCGTGAACATTGCCGCAAATAAAGAGGCATTTTTTAACGCCATATTCGATAATCTCAAATCAGGGCAAAATGAACTCGTAGCCGAACGTATAAATGTGGCAAGGCAGAATACCTGGGATGAGCGAATAAGCCGGATGGCAGAGCTCATGCGCCAAGCAATCGGAAGATTAAAGTCAGATAAAGAGGCTAAATGGCGCGAAAAGATAACCATGCTTTCTAAGCAGTTAAGGAGGAGGGTTGCGGGTGTTGCGTTAGTATTGGGCCTTTTTTACGTTCTTATTTTTCACACACCCGTGCTTTGGCTCATGGCGAGCCCCCTTAAGATAGACCAGAAACCCGTAAAAAGCGATGCTATCGCCGTATTCGGCGGCGGTGTGGGAGAAACGGGAAAACCGGGCCAGGGATATACAGAAAGAAGCAGATATGCGATAAAGCTTTACAAAGAAGGTTACGCGCCGAAACTTATTTTTTCATCGGGCCATACGTACTATCTAAAGGAATCCGAGGAAATGAAAAACCTGGCAATATCACAAGGCGTTCCGGGGAGCAGCGTTATTACGGAGCACGAGGCGGGAAGCACATACGAGAACGTAAGAAATGTGATACTGATTATGCGAAGAGAAAAAATGCATTCTTTGATCCTTGTAAGTTCGCCGTATCACATGCGGCGGTCGAAATTGGTATTCAACAAACTTCGGAATGGCATAGACGTAACTTACTGCCCGATACCGGAGAGCGAATTTTACGCTGACCGCAAAAAAATAAGGTGGAAACACGTTAAGGCCATACTTCACGAATACATGGGCATTGTTTATTATTTGATAAAGGGATACGGCAGGAGATAGAAAGATGATAAAAATTAGATTGAACGTTATTGACGCTACAATCATTGTTTTGCTGGTAACCATCGTTGTTATCTGGGCAGCCCTTATCAAAGAAACAGTTTCTGTGGAAGATGCGTATCCAAGTGAGGTAGTCACGCTAGTAGTGCAATTTTCGAATGTATGCGAGATAATATACGAGCGGATTGAAAAAGGCGACAAAACCCAGTATCGTGAGGCGGGAATGTATGGTGTTATTGAAAAGGTTAGGGAAATTGGAAGTAGGCAAGTAGAGTGTGAAGGCATGATCCTGAAGAGAATAGATTGCGTGATGTGGCTAAAACTAAAGGCGCAAGTAGACGAAAACTCAAATTTGTCATACGCCTACGGCCCCATTAGGCCGGGACTCGGATTTCACTTCCGAAACGAAAAGTATAACCTTACCGGCGGTGAAATTATAAAGATAATACGAAACCAGAGAAGAAGCATCGAATGAAAACAAAATCGGTTCTAGAAAATAGTATTTTTTATGGGACAATAAAGAAAATGTTTTCTTCGGCCGTTAATTTGACCACCGAGACGGTAGGCAGAACAAAAAAATATTCTGTTTTATTTCGAAATACGCGGGTGATAGGTATTACCGTCATTTCGGCAATATTGACCAATCTCTTTCTAATCCGTATTATGCGGCTAACGGTGAAACTGGAATGGATATTTTACAGGTGCCTCATCGTGGTATGTTTTTTACCGTGGATTTTCCACGAGAGGGTCCTCGGAAATGAAAAAAATAAAAATACTTAGAATTATCACGAGATTAAATATAGGCGGGCCGGCCGTACATACTGCTCTTCTAACGGAAGAATTTAACAATAATGAATTTGAATCAATGCTTGTATGCGGGTCGATTTCGAAAGGCGAAGGTGATATGGGCTATATCGCGAAGTATTGCGGCATAAATTCTGTGTACGTGCCGCAGCTCGGGAGGGAAATAAACCCGCTCCTGGACCTGGCCGCTTTTTACCGTATTTTTAAGATTATGCGTGAATACAAGCCCGATATCGTGCACACCCATACCGCGAAAGCCGGTACCCTGGGCCGCGTCGCCGCTATTTTAACCAATGTTCCCGTGAAGGTCCATACTTTTCACGGCAACATTTTTTATGGGTATTTTAGCAGGATGGCAACGCGGTTTTTCATACTCATAGAGAAAGCCCTGGCCAAGTTTACAGATGCCGTCATCGCCATAAGCCCCGTCCAGGAAGCGGAAATTGTTAAAAAATACAAAATAACGAATATGAAAAAATGTCGTCTTGTCAGGTTGGGATTTGACCTGGAGAAGTTTCTGAATTCAGAAGGCACTGAAAGAGGCCTTATTCGGGGGAGATTTAATTTGGAAAGAGACGATATCTTAGTCGGCATAGTAGGCCGCCTCACCCGCATAAAGAACCACAGGATGTTTATAGATGTGGTTGGCGATATAGGCAAGCATTGCGATAAGCAGCTGAGGGATAAAATAAAATTTGTGATAATCGGGGGCGGTGAACTCAAAGAACAACTTTTGGAATATATCAAATTTAAAGGGTTGGAGAGAAAAATATTTTTTATGGGTTGGTTTAAAAATATGAGCGGGGCCTATGCGGATCTGGATATAGTTACGCTTACATCGCTCAATGAAGGCACCCCTGTTTCGTTAATAGAGGCAATGGCTTCTTCGAAGCCGGTGGTGTCTACGGATGTGGGGGGCGTAAAGGACACAATCGGGGATGTGGGTATTCTTGTAAAAAGCGGCGACCATAAGGCCATGGCCGGGGAAATACTTAAACTCGCTTTCTCGCCCGAAAGGCGCCGAAGACTAGGCGCCCTCGGCAGGGACCTCGTGAAAGATATCTATTCAAAAAAGCGGCTGGTGTCCGAACTGGAAGCGCTTTACAAAGAGCTGTTGTCAAAAAAATCAAAGCCTGCCTGCCGGCAGGCAGGGAGATGATATGCATGCATTAGTTACAGGCGGGGCGGGTTTTATAGGAAGCCATCTTTGCGAAAGCCTGCTGGAGAGGAAAATCGAGGTTTATGCCGTAGATAACCTGTCTACGGGCAGCATGAAAAATATCGCGCATCTTAAGAAGTTAAAATCGTTTCATTTTTACAAGGGTTCCGTAACGGACGAAAAATTGGTAAAACAGCTTGTTAAAAAAGTTGACATTATATTCCATTTGGCGGCCGCGGTCGGGGTTAAATACATCATTGATAATCCGCTGGAATCGATAAAGACAAATATTCACGGCACAGAGACGGTATTGCGCCTGGCAAATTCGTTCGGAAAGAAAAAGGTATTTATTGCCTCGACATCCGAAATTTACGGCAAAGACAGGGGCGGAAAATCTACCTTTACGGAAACAGACGACAGGCTGCTGGGTTCCACGACCAAGTGGAGATGGAGCTATTCCTGCACAAAGGCGCTGGATGAGTTTTTAGCGCTTGCGTATTGCAGGGAAAAGAATCTTCCCGTGGTAATAGGCAGGTTTTTTAATACTTGCGGGCCGCGACAGTCGGCCCGTTACGGCATGGTTGTGCCGCGGTTTATAAAACAGGCCTTATCAAACAAGCCGATCACGGTATTCGGCGATGGAAAACAGACGAGGTGCTTTTTATACGTCAAGGATGCGGTAAGCGCCGTTCTTGGCCTGGTTGACGGGAATAAAGCAACGGGAGAAATCTTCAACATAGGAAATCCCGGAAGTATTTCCATACTGGAACTCGCTGAAAAAGTGAAGAAACTTACCGCCTCAAGGTCCAAAATCAAATTTGTTCCCTATGAAGAAGTATATAAAATCGGTTTTGAAGACATGCGCCACAGGAGGCCGGACATATCAAAAATACGATCGGTTATAGATTTTTCTCCTAAAGTAGGAATAGACGAGTTATTAAAAAGGACCATAGAATCTTTTACAAAGTAACATGAAAAGATGGTAACAACACAAGACATATTCGGGGCATTTTTTGTAGCGATCATTGTCTCTTACGGTTTTACGCCGCTTGCCCGGCAGATCGCCTTCAAAATAAAACTAGTGGACCACCCCAATCATAAAAAATCCCACGCGCATCCCACTCCGCTTTTGGGCGGCCTTGCCATGTTTATGGCGTTTTTCACGGCGGTCCTTTTTACGACCGACATCAATAACTACATGTTCGGTATCCTGTTAGGGGGCATGATTCTTCTGACACTCGGCATCGTAGATGACAAACTCGGCATGATGCCGCAGATGAAACTCTCCGGCCAGATACTTGTAGCGCTTATAGCCTACAAGACAGGCATAAGGGTTGCCACATTTGAAGATTATTATCTAAGCATGTTTTTTACCTGTTTCTGGATAGTCGGCATTACGAATGCCTTTAATCTTTTGGATAACTTAAACGGGCTCTCGGCCGGTATCGCCGGCATTGCCGCCATTTTTTTCGCAGTAATGGCACTGATGAATTCCCAGATTTATATCGCCGTTCTTTCATTCGCTTTGGCGGGAGCCTGCTTTGGTTTTTTAAAACACAATTTTCCGAAGGCAAAGATATTCATGGGGGACTCCGGCAGCATGTTTTTGGGATTTGCGATAGCATGTATCGCTATTTTAGGAAGCTGGGAAACGGATAAGATAAGCCTTTCCTTTTCTTTGCCGATCCTTGTCCTGGGATACCCGATTTTCGACACAACGCTCGTAACCATACTAAGGCTTATAGAAAGAAGGCCTGTTTTTCTCGGAGGAAAGGATCATTCATCACATATTTTGGCATCGCTGGGTTATAAGAAGAAGAGGGCTGTTTTGGTAATATACGGAATCTGCATTTTACTGGGACTTAGCGCCCTTGTTGTGTCAAGGGCGCCGCTTAAAATAGCCGCCTCAACTCTTGTTATCGTAGCCTGCATGATGGCGGGTTTGGGCGTTTATTTTGCGTCCGTAAGGCTGAAAAGCGCCAAGGTGCGGCGGGAAAAATATGAACAGGAATAAAGTCGTAGCGATCCTAAGCAAAATCATAGAGTGGTCTCTATACCTGATGATCTTCTGCCTGCCGTTTTCGAAGACGATAATAGAGATTACGATAACAATCGCTTTATTCGCCTGGATCGCGAAGAAAGTTTTGCTTAAGGATTTTCGGCTCAAAAAAACCCCGCTTAACATTTCGCTTTTTGTGTTTTTTATAGCCTCGGTTATTTCTTTAATAAACGCAGATGACAAATTTTTTGTTTCATGCGCCCTTATTACAAAATGCCTTAAGTGGATAATCCTTTATTTTATCGTAATAGAAGAAATCAATTCCGGGGTAAAACTAAAAAACCTTCTTAAAATAGTGCTTCTTTCCGGAATAGTGATAACGCTGGATGCCTGTATACAGTATTTCTATACTCACGTAGATCTACTTCGTGAGTACCCATCTTTTAAATATAGGGCGCCTTACCACCCTTACCGCGGATTCCCTACGGGCCCTTTTCCGTTTCCGAACGACCTTTCCGCGTGGATTTTAGTAATTCTAATACCCGCTTTGGTTCTGGCAATATTCGGAGCGGCGAATATTTACGCAAAGGCGGGCCTGGGCCTTTTTTCTTCGGCGCTTTTGTATATTTTTTATCTGGCGAATACAAGGGGTGCCTGGCTTGGTTTTGCGGTATCCCTTTCCCTTATTCTTAGTTTAAGGAGATTAAGGCTTCTGCTGATAATCGGTTTGTTGGTTCTCGCAGTGTTACCTTTTTTGCCAAAGGAAAAGATGCGAAATATTCTTGATACGAGCAGTTTCGAAGATAGAAGCGAAATGTGGGGGACCGGCTGGAAGATTTACATGGAACACCCCATCATAGGAAACGGCCTCAATACGTTTTTCGGGAAATTTAAGGAATCTCGCACTGATTATGCCAGGGGCCAATTGGGAAGTTATGCCCATAACGGTTTTCTGCAGATGGCCGCAGACATAGGCGTTATCGGGCTCGGGGCATTTCTGGCGATCCTACTGCAGGTGTTTTACCGTACGTTTCGATTTATAAGGTCCTGCGATAATAGATTTTACCGCTCGCTTGCCATAGGTTTGGGAGGGGGGCTTTTGGCTTTTCTCATCCATAGTTTTTTTGATACGAATTTACATTCCCTGCCGCTTGTTGCGTTATTTTGGCTTAATGTCGGAGTCCTGATGAGTCTACCTTTTATATATGCCCGAGAAATATAAAAAAATCCTCGTTATAAATACCTTTGGTATCGGCGACGTCCTTTTTTCCACGCCGATGATAAGGGCATTAAAGGCGCATTCGCCCGGTGCCTTGATAGACGCGATGTGCAACGAGAGGGGCCGGCACATATTGCGGCACAACCCCGACATGCACGACATCATAATATTCGAGAAGGACGACTTCCGGGAGATGTTTAAAAAATCGAAGCTTGGTTTTACGGCAAAATTGATCAAATTCATGAAAGTCATACAACGCGGAAAATACGATTTGGCGATAGACCTGTCGCTCGGGCACCAGATTTCTTTGCTTCTTTTACTTCTCGGCATAAAAAAAAGGATCGGGTTCAATTACAGGAATCGCGGGAGGTTTCTGACGGACAAATTGAATATAGACGGCTTTAACGATAAACATGTGGTCGAGCATTATCTGGATATTCTGAAATTGATAGGCATAAAGCAAATTGCCGACAAGGCCTTGCGGGTTTCACCCTCGCCGGAACTTGAACAGTGGGCAGATTCCTTCCTTGCCCGGGGCGCCTTAAGCGGTAAAACGCTGGTGGCTCTGGCGCCGGGCGGCGGGAAAAGCTGGGGTGAATACGCCGCATACAGAAGATGGGATCCGGCGAATTTCGGTTATCTGGCAAAAAAGTTATCCATGAAAAGCGAAGCCATGTATTTTCTTATTTTTGGATCGTCTGAAGAAAAGGAAATGGGCCGGGCGATAGAAAAAGGCCTTGCCGGAAAAGCGGCCAATCTTTGCGGTGGGCTCTCTCTTCCGGAGGCGATAACGCTTATCAAGAGGTGCGCGCTTCTGATATGCAATGACGGCGGTCTCCTCCATATAGCGGTCAGCCAGGGACTGAAGACCGTTTCCATTTTTGGCCCGGTAGATGACAATGTGTACGGGCCGTATCCGCCCTCCGAAAGACATAGAGTTGTAAAGGCTGAAGGTGTCCGGTGCAGGCCGTGTTATAAGAATTTTAAACATAAAACATGCCGGACGCATGACTGCCTCAAAAAAATAGATCGCGATAAGGTATTAAAACTGGCGGAGGAAGCGCTTTTTAAAACAGATGAAAAAAAATAATAAAATGAAGTGCGATATAGTAATACCGATCTGGAATCAGCCGGAGTTTACGCGCGAGTGTATGGAACATGTCGCGGAAAATACAGTTTACCCTTATCGGCTTATATTGATCGATAACGCAAGTGACCCCGAAACGCGGGATTACCTTGAAAGCTTTAAAAACAAAAAAATTGCGGACGTTACTTTAATCAGAAACAAAGAAAACCTTGGTTTCGTGAAAGCGGTGAATCAGGCCCTCAAAATCTCGAATTCGCCTTATATCTGTGTACTGAACAACGACACGCTTCCGGCTTCCGGCTGGCTTTCGGAACTTATTGAATTCGCCGAAAAGCACCCGGATGTGGGCCTATTGAACCCCCTCTCCAGCGGCCATGCCGGGCGGAAGATGACGGTAAACGAATACGCCGGCGCCGTCTCGTCCTCAAACAAAAATAAATATATGGAAATGAATCAGTGCCAGGCCTTCGCGATGCTCATAAAAAGAGAAGTTACCGAAAAGATCGGCCGGTTGGACGAGGCCTTCGGGATGGGTGGATTTGACGATACGGATTACTCAATGAGGGCTCATTTGGCCGGCTACAGATCCGTGTGCGTCCATTCGTCTTATGTGTATCACAGGGAGCACGCTTCATTTGATAAAATGGGCGACAGAAAGAAAATACAATCCGGAGCCGAAAAAGAGTATTTCAGTAAATGGCCGCGCCACTTGCGGATAGCGGTTATTTTTTCCTTATCAAAAACCACAACCGGAGCGGAGATAACAAACGTTTTAAACTTGTGCCTTTTTCTCGCCCGCAAATGGTGCTGGGTAAATCTCATGGTATTCGGAAATAAACATACGCCGGCGAGGATAGGCGCCGCCGAGCGAAAAATGGGTTTTCCGCTCCACCAGAATATAAAATTTAACTTTTTAAAAAGCGGAATAAAAACGCTGGAGATTTCAGCGCGTATTCTGGAAAGGTCCTTAGGCAGGAAAAAGAGGAAAAAATACGATGCGGTTATGTGCGGCGAAAAGAAGATTTTGCCTTTATTGGGCGTATTATGCAATATCCATAAATGCCGCCTGTTACAGGTGGACTTTAGCAAACTTGCGGAGACCGCCGAACTCATGAACCTGCTTGCCGAGAGGCCTGCTTCCGCCGGATCTACCGGCCGGGGATCCGTGCCCAAGTGCGACATAATTCTACCCGTCTGCGATCAGTTCGAATTCACAAAGAAATGCATCGAGAGCATACTGGAAAATACCGACTCGCCTTTCAGGCTGATCGTGATCAATAACGGTAAAAATCCGGATACAAGAAAACTTCTGGACAACCTTGAAAGAAACAGGGATGTGGAAACGACTATTGTGTACAATGCCCGGAATGTTGGCTGGGTTAAAGCGCTTAATAAGGGAATAGAGCTTTCCCGCGCGCCTTACGTTTGCTTTCAGAACGACGATACGGTCGTTACGCGGGGGTGGCTCAGGAAAATGATACGCATACTCGAACTAAAACCCGATTTCGGGCTGATTAACCCCTCGTGGGAGGGCAGGCCGCCCGGCTCTTCCATAGACGGCTTTAATGCCACGCTTGAGAAGCGCCCGCCGCGGCGTTTTATCGAAACAGACTGGTGCCGCGGGTTTTCGGTAGTGATAAAACGCGCCGTTATCGAAAAAATCGGCAAGGTGGACGAGGTTTACGGCCTCGCCTATTTTGACGATGTGGATTATTCGGTCCGCGCAATCGAAGCGGGATTCATCGCGCTCGTGGCGCTTGATACCTACGTTTATCACCACAGAAACGTTACCTTCTTCGAGGTGCTAAAGGGCGCGAGATGGAACGAGCTCCACGAAAAAAACAAACTTATTTATTACAAAAAATGGGGCAGGCCCCTTAAAGTCGTGATAGTTCTTAATGAGAGGGCATTTAAGGAGAGGGGCGCCCTGGACCGCATAGAAAAGACGGCGTTTTACCTCGCGCGGAAACAGCACCATATTGATATATGGAGCCCCCGCGATATTAGCAAAAGGTTCCGGCACACAAACATTAAATTAAACGTTTGCAACAAATTCCTGCTTAAGGTATTAGCGCCCCTGGATCTACGCATGAACAGGCGCAAGAAACCGGCGAAAAGATATAGCGCCGTATTTAGAAATCCGGAAGATCCTTCTTTTCCGACTTTCGCGAAAGACACGGTTGATGAAATGAAAGAAAAAACGAAAGAATTGATTCATGCCAACATGTGATATCATAATTCCCGTGTGGAACCGCCAGGAAGACACCCGAAGCTGTGTGGAGTCAGTTGAAAGAAACACCCTGTTTCCGTACAGGCTGATAATGATAGATAACGCGAGCGGCGATGAAACGACAGCCTACCTGCGGGAGCTGGCAAAAAGGCGCGGTGAGCGGGTTTTGCTGATAAGAAACGAGAAGAACGAAGGTTTTATAAAAGCCGTAAATAAAGGCATTTCTTTGTCGAAAGCGGAATTTATATGCATACTGAATAACGATACACTTGTCACCTCCGGCTGGCTGAAGGCGCTGGTCAACGTGATAAGCAGAAACCCGGCAATAGGTATCGTTAATCCTTCGAGCAACACCCTCGGCCAGCACCCGCCAAAAGGCAAGACGCTCGAAGAACATGCCGGAGACATAGCGAGCGGCCGCGGCCTGTTTGTCGAAACCGGCAGCGCTTTCGGGTTCTGTATGCTTGCGAGGCGAAGACTCTTTGACGAAATCGGCCTTCTGGACGTCGCCTACGGACTGGGCAATTTCGATGATACGGACCTCTCTTTACGGGCGAAGGAAAAGGGGTATAAAACGGCCCGCGCGCTCGCCTCATACGTTTACCATAAAGAGCAAAGGTCGTTTAACCTGCAGAAGGGCTTCAAAAGAGATTTCTCAAGAAACAGGCGGATATTCGAATCAAAATGGGGCAGAACGAAAAGGGTGATAGTCGTGCTGCGGAATATAAATACGGAATCACTCGACTCTTTAAGAAGTGTTTTGAGGGAATACGCGAAGGAAAAATCCTGGGTATATATTATTTCACCGCGTTTTGAAACAATAGAATTTTTCGAGAAACATTCCAATTTATCTTTTTATCACTTTACGCGTTTTTTTTACGCCCTTTCATTCTTAAAAATATTGTTCAAGAAGAAAAAACCCGATATTATATATGCCGACAACAACCGGTTCCGGAACCTTTTGGCAAAGTTCAGGGCAGTCCACGGGGCGGAAATCAGGGAAATAGGCGCGGCATGAAAATAATTTTTGTCTATCCATCACTTTCCGACGCGAGCTTCAACACCGAAGGAAAGCCCATCCTGTTTAATCAGACACATCGGGGCCTTTGCTGTTTGAGCGCCGTATGCAGAAAAGAAGGGTTTAACGACATAGGGCTTATCGATTTGCGGCTTTTGCGCGGCTGGGAAGAATTTCGCGGCAGAGTCGAGCGGGAAAAGCCGGATGTAGCCGGCATTACCGTGATGAGCCCCGATTACGAATATGCCGTAAAGTGTATTGACATAATCAAGGAAGCCTCACCCGGAACAAAAACAGTAGCCGGCGGCATGCACCCGACCATCAGGACAGAGGAAATGGCCGGAAATAAAAATGTCGACCACATAATTACCGGAGAAGGGGAGACGGCGTTTGTGGAACTCGTTAAGCAGATAGAGAAGGGTAAAGCGCCCGAGAGGATCATAAAAGGCGAGTTGGCGGATGTCGATAAGATTCCTTTTGAAGACAGGGAGCTTTTTGATTTCCTCGAAAAGCCGTACGAATTCTTTCTTCCCCCGCCTTTTGTGACTGTTTTGGCTTCAAGGGGCTGCCCCTATTACTGCAAGTTCTGCGCTCCCGGAAGCAAGCTATTGCACGGTAACCGCACGCGTAGACGCAGTGTGGATAGTGTTATAGGAGAACTTAAAGAGCTGCACAGACAATACGGATTCAGGAGTTTGCAGTTCTGGGATGACTGCTTCGGCGTAGACAGAAATTGGGTAATGGAATTTTGCGATAAATATAAAAAGGAAGGGTTCAGACAGCCCTTCATATGCCTGATGCGCGCGGATATAATCTGCAGGAATCCGGACATGATGAAAAAACTGAGAAAGGCGGGGCTTGTGATGGCCCTTATCGGTTTTGAAACCGGAAATGAAAGGATGCTAAAATTCGTAAATAAGGGAACGACCCTTAAGCAGCATTTAAAGGCAACAAAGATCTGTAAGAGGCTCGGAATAAAAATATGGGCGATGCATATGTTCGGCCTTCCCACGGAAACAAACGAAGAGGCGAGGGACACCGCCAGAATCATAAAAAAAATAAAACCGTACCGCTCAAGCACCGCGTTTTTTACACCTTTTCCGGGCAGTTTTTTTTACGAGTATTGTAAAGAGAACAATCTGAGCCTGATCGGCGATCACGATGCGGTCGCAATCTTCCCGGAGGACGATACGCCCAAAATAAAAAATATAGATTATAACTTCATGAGAAAACTGGCGACGGATTCGAAGAACCTTCCCCTAAGGTCAAAGGTAAGAATAAGGATCGAGAGAATTTTTGCGCCTGGCGCACCGGTCGGGAAGGATATGATTTGTGCCTAAGGTAAGCGTGATAATGCCGGCGTATAATTGCGGCAGGTATATGGATGATTCCATCAGGAGCGTCATGAATCAGTCCTGCCGGGATCTTGAGCTTATAGTGGTAAACGACGGCTCGGATGACGACACAGGCGAGGTCATGAGCGGGTATAGGAATAATAAAAGGATAAAATACCTGAAAAATTCCGAAAAGAAAGGGCCTTCGGTGGGCCGGAATATGGGAATAGACGCGTCCGTGGGCGATTTTTTGACTTTTTTGGACGCGGACGACATTTTTTTAAAAGAAAAACTTTCAAAACAGGTAAAATTTCTGGAAAAGAAAAAATCGTGCGACATCTGTTACACGAATTCAATTTACTTTAAAGACGGCGCGGGGAAAGAGATCATATCGGACCGTTATCACTTTTCCGGGGATGTATTTTATTATCTCAAACGCAGCAACTTCATTCCCGTGTGCACCGTAATGGCGAGAAGAGGAGTTTTTAAAGAAAATAAATTCAATGAATCGGTAAAACTGATAGGCCACGAGGATTGGGAATTTTTTGTGAGGCTGGCCTTTAAAGGGCTGAATTTCAGATATATGGACGAACCGCTCGTAAAGATCAGGATCAGGCGCGGCAGCACGACAGTATCGGATATCATGCATGGAAGCCGGCGAGAAGCGGGCCTAATGGCAAAGGCATACTGGCGTGAATTTAAGAGATCCATTCAGGTTTCTTCTGTTAGGGGACGGGAAGCGATGCTGCGATACCTAAAATTCAAGATAATCGGTTTTTTTCTGGGTTTTCCCCAGAGCGGGCGTTTTAATAAACCCGTGGCGCGGCAGTTACTCGGAGAATAAACATGGCTAAAGCTAAAATATCGGCCGTTTTGATAACCAAAAACGAGGAAAGAAATATAAAAAGGTGCCTCGAGAGTCTCAGGTGGGTTGATGAGATAGTTGTAGTGGACGGCGAGAGCACTGACCGGACCGTGGAGATAGCGCGCTCGTACGGCGCGAAGGTGATAAACCATCCCTTCGAGGGCGATTTCGGAATGGAGCGCAATATCGGAAACGATAACGCTGCCGGTGACTGGATCCTGGCGCTTGACGCGGATGAGGCAATGCCGCGGGCGACACGCGAAAAAATAGAGGATATTTTGGAGAACGGTTCGGAATTCGACGCATACAATGTGCCGCGCCTGCAATACTTTTTGGGGAAGGCGTTAATGCACGGGGGCCGCTATCACAGCATAGTCAACTTTTTCCGCAGG
Organism: uncultured Planctomycetia bacterium; assembly: GCA_964649665.1. Lineage (GTDB taxonomy): Bacteria > Omnitrophota > Gorgyraeia > JABMRN01 > RBG-13-46-9 > CAZYPU01. The sequence continues at coordinate 11,011 of CAZYPU010000011.1, read as the reverse complement.
GGCAAGGTAAAGTTCGATGGTAAAGTCCACCATCTCGTGCACGTAGACGGCAAAATCGGGGAATTTGAATACCCGATAGAGCACTACCCTTTCAATACGGTTTCGGAATTCATACAGAAACACAACCGCTACACGGATTATGAGGCCCTTGAGATGTTCGAGAAATTTAAAGATACGAAACTTAAAGAAGTGAAGTATAATCTGACCATTAAGCCGATAAAGATGTTTATCAAGGCCTATTTTAAAAAGAAGGGCCGCAAAGACGGCACTATCGGCCTTATATTCTGCGTCCTTTTTTCGTGGAGCTATTTCGTGCGCTGGGCGAAGTACTGGGAGTTATGTCAAAAAGGAGAACAGATATGAAACGCATATTTTGGCCGATTAGTGTAGTGCTTTTTCTGATATTTCTTATTGTTGCACCATTTACCCTACTGCTCGGTCCAACCCAATTACGTGATTATATCCATAGGGAACTGGTCTATAAGGCGATAGCGGACAAAGTGACGCAGGGAACAAAATCCGATAAGGAGAAAGCGCTAAAATTATCCTATTATGTGCATACGCACCTCTTTACACCCGCCGGCGCCAAGGTTGTAGATATGCATCCGATGAACGATTTGCTAAGGGGAATCGGTTGGTGCGACCAGCAAGCGAACACCTTTATAACTTTAGCAAGAAAAGTCAACATTAAGGGCCGCCTTATTTTCTTACGGGGGTACGATATGATTTCACACCATAGCGTGTGCGATCTATATCTGGAGGAGGAGTACAGAATATTCGATCCCTACCTAGGCGTTACATTTCTTAATGAAGAAGGAAAAATCGCGACATTTGCGGATATCCAGAACGAAGATAGGACAGTAAAATCGAAACAATTCGAAGCACTGTGCCTGTTCCAAAAGGATGACCAACTCCTGGCTGACTTTTTTCGGCTCTTCGAACCAACGCACGCGCCCACAATCTTTCGTGATAATTTTTCAAGCGATTTAAAGCGGCGATTATTGTCAGGGCTGGCGGATTTTTATTACGATGTATTCGGAAATTTATTTCTAATAACTTTCCAGGAATGTTATTTTAAATTGGCCGATATCGGACCTTTTTTAAAAGCGAGGTTTGAGCATTTGGCATTTAGATTTAAACAGGCCATCAAAAGTTATGATAAAATTATAGATGCGGCTGATGATAAATTCCGGAAATCAGAAAGCATGTTTTTTAAGGGACAGGCCTTTTGGGATGGCAAAAGATATAACGAATCTATCACGGCTTTTAATAAATTGTTGGAAGAATTTCCGCAAACCCGGTGGAAGAATGAAATTATGTTTTATCTTGGCGATTCTTACGAAAACATCGGAAAATACGATATGGCGAAGGTCTATTATTCGCGGGTTTCAACAAGCGGAACACCGGCCGAGGTGCGTTTGCTGGAATTGACCGCAGCGGATCAAGAAAGGTGAAAGAGGTATGAAAAAAATATTAGTAACGGGCGGGGCCGGATTTATCGGCTCGCATCTCGTGGATAGATTAGTAAAAAAAGGGGGGGACGTAGTTGTGCTGGACAATTTCGACCCACAAGTCCACCACCGCGGGAAACCCGGTTATCTTAATAAAAATGCCCGTTACATCGAGGGCGATGTTAGGGACGAAAGAGCGCTTCTAAAGTCCACCGGCGGCGTCGATACGGTGTTCCATTACGCGGCAAAGGTCGGCGTGGGACAATCGATGTATGAAATAAAGGAATATGTCGACGCGAATACGCAAGGCACGGCGTTTCTCTGGGATTATATCATCGACAAGAAGCTCAACATAAATAAATTTATAGTGGCCAGTTCCATGTCCATATACGGCGAGGGCTCTTACAAATGCCCAAAGTGCGGGGTTCGCTCTCCTCACTTAAGAAACGAGGAAGATTTGAAGAAAAAAAGGTGGGAGCTTCTTTGTTCGGGGTGCGGCGGGGAACTGGAACCTTTGGGCACGAACGAAGACAAGAAGCTTCTCTCGACATCGGTTTACGCCATTACGAAGAAAGACCAGGAAGAACTTTCCCTGAACCTCGGGATAAGCTACAAGATCCCCACCGTCGCGCTCCGGTTTTTCAACGTATACGGGCCGCGGCAGGCGCTTTCGAACCCGTATACGGGCGCCTGCGCCATATTTTCTTCCAGGATCAAAAACGAAAACCCGCCCCTCATATACGAGGACGGCCTGCAGACAAGGGATTTTATCGATGTAAGGGATATCGTGGAGGCGTCACTCCTTGCGATGAACAATGAACAAGCCGACTATAACTTCTACAATGTCGGCACGGGATGCGCCCTGACCATAAACGAGGTGGCCGGGACGCTTATCGAGCTATACGGAAAGAAAATGGCCCCCGAAATAACCAACCGTTACCGTGTCGGCGACATAAGGCATTGTTACGCGGATATAGAAAAAATAAAGAAGCTTGGGTTTAGACCGAAGATAAAGTTCAAAGAAGGCCTTAGAGATCTGGTGGCGTGGGGGAAAAGTGAGAAAGCGGTTGATAAAACCGGCGAAGCAGATGCGGAACTGGAGAAACGTAAACTCAAGTTGTAAGGCACCCCGTGCTTACGCATGGGGAATGCGCGAGCGAGCGAAGGATACTACAGGCGTAAGCCTGTGGAGGAAGGAATAAATGTGTCTAAACTTCCGTTAACGGTGGTTATACTTGCAAAAAACGAAGAAAAACGAATCGGCGACTGCATAAAGTCCGTTCTGGACTGGGCCGGCGAGGTGGTCGTGGTCGATGACGAAAGTACCGACGGCACACGCGAGATAGCAAAGGGCCTGGGCGCGGTTGTGTTTACGAAAAAAATGGATATCGAGGGCAGGCACAGGAACCTGGCTTATTCCCGCGGTAAATTCGACTGGATATTGAGCCTGGATGCCGATGAGAGGATGCAAAGCGGCTTAAAGTCGGAAATAAAAGAGGTTTTAGATTCGGGGCCCGAACAGGCGGCATTTACGATTCCGCGAAAAAACTTTATCGGCGATTACTGGATAAAGGGCGGCGGCCTGTACCCGTCACCCCAGATTAAACTTTTCCGGAAGGATAAGTTCAAGTGGGAGGAAGTCGAGGTTCATCCGAGGGCCTTTCTTGAGGGCGGCTGCGGCCATTTAAAGAACGATCTACTGCATTATACCTACAGGGATTGGGCGGATTTCCTGCGCAAGCTCAATAATCAGACGACCCTGGAGGCGAGGAAATGGCATAAGCTTTCGCTTGAAGATCCCAAAAGGGCGCGCTATAAAATGAACACCCTTCACGCCCTGTGGAGGGTTCTGGACAGATTTGTGAGGACGTTTTTCGCGAAGAAGGGATACAACGACGGGTTTACCGGTTTCATGGTGGCTTATTTCGCTTCGTTATATCAGATAGTAAGCTACGCCAAGTACAGGGAGCTTAAGCGGCGCGGTGAGTAAAAGCCTATCGGTCGTGGTGCCGGCATATAACGAAGAAAAGTGTATCGCGAATACAATCGAGCGCATTCACGGCTTTCTGGAGAAAAATTTTGAAAATTACGAAATAATCGTGGTGGACGACGGAAGTACCGACCATACCCGTAAGATCGTTTCGGGGTTTTCGGGCAGGATGAAAAACCTGAAGCTCCTGGGGAATGCCCGGCGGAGGGGTAAAGGCGAAAGCGTAAAAAAAGGAATGCTACAGGCCTCTTCGGAATACTTGCTCTTTAGCGATGCCGATCTTTCTACCCCGATAGAGGAGATCGGGGACTTTCTAAAATACGCGGAAAACGGCGCAGAAATAATCATTGGCTCGCGCGCGGTTAAAGAGGCGAATATTTTAAAAAAACAGAGCTTTCTCAGGCAAAATATGGGCAGGGCCTTCAATTTTCTTGTGCAGATCTTTCTTTTCAGCGGAATAAGGGATACCCAGTGCGGCTTCAAATGTTTCAGTAAAAAGGCCGCGAAGGCTCTTTTTAAACTGCAGCGGACGCGGGGATTCTGTTTCGACGCGGAAATTTTGTATATCGCGAAAAAGAAGGGTTATAAGATGAAAGAGGTCCCGGTAACATGGATAAACAGGCAGGATTCAAGGGTTGCCTTGATAGGGGGGTCTCTAAGCATGTTCCTGGATATATTCAGGATAAAAATAAACGATGTGACGGGGCGCTATGAAGCCGTATAGAAAACTTATAGTTTTTTTGATCATCGCGGTAATTTTTGCGGGACTTTTCATAAGATACGCCGGAAGGGCCCCCAAAAGGGACTACTGCGATTTCAGGGTCTATTACAAAACCGGCGAAAGGTTTCTCGCGAAAGAGGATATATACGCCAGGCCCGACAAATCAATAACGCCGTTTAAATATTCACCGATGTTCGCTATGCTTGTAAGCCCGCTTGCGCGCCTCGCGCCGAAAGCCGCCAGCCTCGTTTTTTTCACGCTGAATTTTACCGCGCTTTTAATCGTTTTTATCCTTTCCGGGAAGCTCGTCATGCGCGGCAAGACTTCTTTCGGGAAAAACGTTTTTCTGTACGCTGTTTCGGCGATTTTCAGCGTTCGCTTTATTTTGCACGCCCTCGATTCCGGCCAGGTCGGCATAATGATCCTGGCTCTTGTTCTTTTGACGCTCTATTTTTTACGCGAAAAAAAAGACGTCGCCGCCGCATCACTTCTTGGCCTCGGGATCATGTTTAAGTATACGCCGGGGATTTTTCTGCCCTATTTTGCTCTGCGCGGAAAGATAAAATTTGTCGCACTCGTTTTAATAGCTATTTTGCTTTTTTGCCTGCTTCCAGCTGCATACGTCGGAGTTGAAAATCAGATCGGCTACATCAAAGGGTGGCTTCCCTTTATATCGGAGACGTCTTTCGACAGGCCATCCCTTTATGACTATAAAAACCAGTCGCTTGTTGCCCTTGGCTTGCGATATTTCACCGACTCCACTCCGTATAACATCTCCGTGTTAGGTTTGACGTTCAACCAGGGCATATTTCTGGCGCTTGTCGGCTGCTTCATTATTTACCTTTTCATTATTTTTCCGAGGAAAAACGATAATTCCGCGGCAAGCCTGGATTACGCACTCCTCTTGATTGCGATGGTGCTTTTCAATCCCAACGCCTGGATGCACAACTTTGTCGTCGTCATCTTCCCGTACATGGTGCTTTTTCACTACCTGATAAAGACAAATTTTAGAGATAAAGTTACCTTGTTTTTAGTGCTCCTGTCCTTCGCCTTATTAACGCTCACGAGCGAAACTTTTATAGGGGACGGGGCAGAAACTGTGCTTGAGGAATTTTCAATTGTGACAGTGGGGATGCTGGTTCTCATGGGAGCGCTTTTCAGGCTGAAATTCAGGAGAAATTAAAAAAGGGGAAATGTGATGGATGAATACCTGTCAGTCGTGATGCCGGTTTACAACGAAAAACGGACGATTTCGAAAATTATCAATAAGGTGCTGAAGCTTGACATATGTAAGGAGCTTATAATCGTGGACGACGGCTCGACTGACGGCACGAAAGAATTTTTACAGGGCACGCAGTTTCCGCAGAAAGTGAAAAAGATTTTTCTTGAAAAAAACCAGGGAAAGGGACGGGCGCTTAAAATGGGTTTCAAAGAGGCTACGGGCGAGATTGTAACCGTGCAGGACGCCGACCTTGAATACGACCCCGCGGAATTCGCGGATCTTACCGCGCCGATAAAAAAGGGCGCTGCCGACGTAGTATACGGTTCCCGGCTTTCCGGGGGCAAGCCGCAGAGGGTCTACATGTTCTGGCACAAGATAGGCAACAGTGTTATTACATTCACGGCGAACGTGCTGTATAATTCAACGCTCACTGATATAGAGACGTGTTATAAGGTGTTCAGGAAAGAAGTGATAAAAGGCATTGACATAAAATCCAGGGGATTTTCGGTGGAGCCGGAAATTACCGCGAAAATCCTGAAGAAAAAGGGCGTAAGGGTTTACGAGGTTCCCATTTCTTATTATGGCAGGACTTACGAAGAAGGAAAGAAGATAAGCTGGAGGCATGGTTTCTCGGCGATAGCGGCGCTTTTTTGGTACAGATTCTTTGATTGATAATGATTACACAGATTGAGGAAGTTTCATACCCGTGTCATCCTGAGCGAGCTGAAAGCGAGCGAAGGATCTTAACGTTAAGATCCTTCGGCCCTTCCCTCCGGGTCTACGACCCGTAGGGTCGGAGACGGGCCTCAGGATGACAAAGAAAAAGATGAAAGTATTACTGGTAAAACCATATAACCTGTCCGACCACATACAACCGTCGCTTGGCCTGGGATATCTTGCTTCGTGCGTGAGGGAGAAGCACGAAGTAAAGATCCTGGACTGCATCAAAGAACGCGTAAAGACGGCTGATTTTTCAGAATTTCTCGGCAGGGGAAAGCCCGACATTGTCGGAATACAGTGTTATACATATGACCTGCATAATGCCGGGGAAATGTTAAGGGCCTCGAAGGCCCGGGGCGTAAAAACCGTAATGGGCGGGCCGCATCCGTCGGCTGCCCCGAAAGAGACAATGGAATTTTTCGGAAAGGACCTGGATTATCTTTTTCAGGGCGAGGCGGAGGCCGGCTTCAGGATGCTTCTTGACAGGCTCTCAGGCGGCAGCGGCGCGGATTTTGAAAACATACCGGGCCTTGTATGGCGGAAAAACGGCGAAATTCGTATAAATGACAAGAATTTCGAGAAAGATCTCGATAGTCTGGCCATGCCCGCGTGGGATCTCATAAAACCCCAGGAGTATCCCGAGGCCCAGCACGGCGCGTTTTTTAAAAAGTTTCCCATAGCCCCTATCATGACGACAAGGGGCTGCCCTTTTTCGTGCACGTTCTGCGCGGGAAACCTCATATCCGGAAAAAAATTAAGAAAACGAAGCCCCTCGAATATACTCGCCGAGATCAAAACCCTTTACAGCGATTATGGCATAAGGGAATTCCACATTGTTGACGACAATTTTACCCTTGACGGGGCGTTCGCAAAAGATTTTTTGAGAAACTTAAAGAAATTGAATCTTGACATAAGTTGGGCGGTGCCGAACGGTATCAGGGCGGATACGCTGGATGACGAACTCCTCTCTCTCATGAAGGAAACGGGCCTTTACCTTATTTCGCTCGGCATAGAATCAGGTTCCGACAGGATACTCGGTCTCATGAAGAAAAATACGAATACCGGGCAGATAAGGCGTTCCGTGGAGCTCATAAGAAAGCACAATATAGATGTAGCGGGTTTTTTCATACTCGGTTTTCCCGGGGAAACCGAGGAAGACATGGAAAAAACTATCGCTTTCTCACTGGAGCTTGATTTAATAAGGGCAAATTTCTTTACCTACCTTCCTTTTCCCGGCACCGAGAGTTTTGAGACATTAAAGCGCGCGGGAAAGCTGGATGGGATGGACCTTAAAAGGTTTTATTTTATGAACGCCGCGTTCCTGCCGGAAGGGATAGATAGGGCCGCGCTTAAAAATCTCCAGAGGAAAGCGTTCCTGAAGTTTTTCCTGAGGCCGAAAATTTTCATGCGTAATCTCGCCGGGATCAAATCGTTCAGGCATTTTAAATTTTTGTTCAAAAGGTTTTTTAAATGGATGCTTCTAAAATAATAATAAAAATCACGCTTCTTATCTGGTGCCTCCTGTGGCTGAATTTCACCGCAAGGGACCTCTATAAGGGGGGGCGTTTGGATGAATATAAAATCCTTGCCCGGAGTGACGCCGAGGGGAAACGCGCCTGCACGTACGGGAGGCGCTTTTACGAATTCCTTAAATTCGCCAAAGTAATCCTCCCGGAGGAGGCCTTTTACGATTTTGCGGGCGTAAAGGACTTTTCGCTTGAGTCGAGACGGGGGATATATTACCTGTACCCCGGCATGAAAGTTGAACGCCCTGTCTATATCTTAGTTTATGAAAAGCCGGGTTATGCCAGGGACGGTTTTGCGCGTTACGCGGAGCTTGATAACGGATGCTTTATACTCAAGAAACAATAAAAATGGCGCTTTGCGTCATCGCGACGACCTTTATCGGATGGAACATCCTTTACTTCCTGTCGGGCCGGAAGGAGCTTGCCGGATTTTCCTTTTTGGAGCAGTCCGGCCTTTCGTATCTTTTCGGAATGGGCATAATAAGCCTTCAGATCTTTTTGATGGGCGCCTGCGGAATAAGCTATACAAGGGTTAATGTTCTGGCTCCATGGGTTTTTATCGCGGCCATAAATGTTCTTATGTCCGTCAGAAGGCACTCGGATAGGAAAAATAGGGACACATCCCATTTTCCGGTTTTAAAAAAACGTATCGGAAAATGGGATGTGTCCCTATTTTTCCTGATCGCTCTTCAAACTGCCTACAATGCTTTCCGCGCGCTTATGCGCCCGATAGAATCCTATGACGCGGTCGCGATACACGCCCTTAAAGCCAAGGTGATTTATCTTTCCGGCGGCGTCGGCGAAAACTTCTTCGGAAACATTTCCTCCTTTTTTCAGGGCGCGCACCCCGATTACCCTCTGCTTATCCCGCTTTCGCAAGCGTGGGTTTACACGTTTTTGGGAAATCTGAACGATATCCTCGTAAAAATGATTTTCCCGATTTTTTACCTTTCGTTTATTCTGGTATTTTACGCGGTGCTGAAAAGGATAACAAAAAGCCGCCTTACGGCCCTTTTATTTACGTTTCTGCTCGCGACGGTCAAACAATTTTCGGATTATTCGACTATCGGCTATACCGACCTGGAAACAGGTATTTATTTTGCCATAGGGCTGTTCTACCTCTATCTATGGTTTCAGGAGAAGGAGGCGCGTTTTTTGGCGATTTCCTTAATTTCGTCGGTTCTTTGCCTGTGGACGAAAAACGAGGGGATGCTTCTTGCCCTGATAAATGTATCCGTTTTTCTCTTTTACACGCTGGCGAATATCGCAAAAAGCAAAAACAGGCGCATCCTGCCTTTTTTGCTGTATGCCGGCGTACTCGCATGCGCGATTTTAGCCTGGACGGGATTCAAAGAGAGCCGCGGCCTTGTGAATGAAAACTTTAATCTATCGATGGTAAGCGCCGGGAATTTGAAAGTGGGCCTCGGCAAGGTTCCGGGGATACTATATGAGTACCAGAAGCAGTTTTTTGGGTTTAAAAAATGGAACATAATATGGATTTTATCCTTTCTCGTATTTCTGACGGGGTTTAAGGCCGCGTTTTCAAAGAACATAAAATATGTCACCGCGGCGCTTTTTTTATTCTCCATCGGGTATTCAGCCGTGTATATTTTCTCGGCCGTGGACATAAAATTCTTTCTGCACTCTACGGGAAGCAGGTTTCTCCTGCACATTCTGCCCGTAGCCGTATTCTGGATGGCGTTGATCATTCATGAAAAAAGATTTATTAAAGAATAAGTTATTTTTTATTCTGCTTGCCGCGGGCCTCGCGTATACTTTTCCGGCCTTCAACAAGTACTGGGCGCCCTACGACGAAGGCATAATAGCGGTGGCCTCCCAGTGCCTTTTGGCCGGTGAGTTGCCATACAGGGACTTTTTTATCATCATGTATCCCCCGGGGCAAATCTATGTTCTGGCACTTCTTTTCAAGATCTTTTCTTCCTGCCTTATCGCGGGCCGGATATATGCGGTGTTTTTAAGCGTCGGGATCTCGCTTCTGGTTTTCTATATGACGCTCATGTTGACCAGGCGCCGCGTGTTTTCATTTCTTTCGTGGTTTTTCGTTCTTGTTTCGCTTGCGCCGCGGCTCGGGGCGATACCCGCGCCTATCTGGCCGGGTGTATTTTTGGCGCTTTTGACCATTTATGCCTACATGCGATATCTCGAAGACCCTAAATATTTATATCTTATCGCAGCGGGGCTTACCGGCGGGCTTGCTGTATTATTCCGGCACGACATAGGAATTTTTGCGCTCGGGGCTGTTTTTATTTCTCTTTTTATAAAGGCCTTATACGATAAAAAGCCGATCCGCCAGCCGCTTTTATTCGTTATAAGCGCCCTGGCGGTAATTCTTCCGGCGGCGGCGTATTTTATAACTAAAACAGCCGGGAAAGACATGGTGAATTCATTAATCCTTTTTCCTTTCATACATCAAAAAACAGCAAGCTTGCCTTTTCCGGCTCCGTGCTTTAACCTGAATATGATATTCCACGGCAGCCTGGCGTTCATAAAGGTGAACCAGTATTACATACCTGTTCTCGCTTATATTTTTACTTCTATTTATCTCCTGGGCCGGTTTTTCAAGGGTAAAATCCGGGAGAAAGAAAATCTCGCGCTTTTATCGGTGCTTTTATTCGGCGTTTTTACGTTTAACCAGGTAATGACGCGGACGGATCCGGCACATCTTCTGACAGTCATACAACCGGCGGCGATACTCTTCGGCTTCCTGGCGGCCGGGGCGCTAAAGCATAAGTTTAATTTAAGGGTCAACGTATTGGCGCTTTATACCGGGAGCGTGATTTTGCTTTTTCTTTTTACACTCCTTTCGGTAAAAAACATCGATAAATACGTAAAGAATAATTTCAGAAAAGCGTACAAAAGAGATGTGATAATGACGCGTTTTGAAAGGGGTGCGATCTATGTCCCTAAAAACGAGCGAGATGAGATACTGAAAACCCTGGATTTTATAAAGAAAAACACCTCATCCGGAGAGAGGATATACATAGGAAACATTGCGCACTGGAAGGACGACTTTAATGGCAGCATACTCCTTTATTTTCTGGCGGACAGGCTCCCGGCCACGAAATATTATGAGCAGGCGCCCGGGCTTCTCGCGAAGTCCGAGGTCCAAAGGGAGATAAGGGATTCCCTCGTAAAAAATAATGTGAATCTACTGGTCCTGCAGGATATTGATTTGAGCGGGGCCGAGCCCGGGGGCAACCGGCTGCTGGATGATTTTATACACGAAAACTACAAACGCGCGGAGAAATTCGGGAAGTATAACATTTATGTACGTAAATGATTCTGGATTACGGCAGCTGGCAGCGGGATGCCCTGGAGGCGAAAAATTTTGTGCGCGAGCGTTGCAATTGAGTGGTGAAA
>CAZYPU010000010.1:28886-32228 GCA_964649665.1 uncultured Planctomycetia bacterium | reverse complement strand
TTGCCGGCGGCGCGCCGGGGCTCCATTTTTACTCGTTAAATAAGGTTGAACCTACGAAGGAAGTTTTGAGTAAGATAAAACGCTAATGGACCATGAATTAATTGTCATTGCGAGCGAGCGAAGCGAGCGAAGCAATCTCAAAAGAAAAGATTGCTTCGTCCCGCATGGCCTGTATTTTATATTGTGGTATGCGGGACTTCCTTCGGCCGTCGGCCTCCTCGCAATGACAGTTATAAAACGGTTTTAAAGGAGAGAATATGAGCGCGAAATTATTGGAAGGAAAAATAATCGCAGGGCAAATTAAAGAGGATTTGAAAAAAGAAATTGCCTCGTTTAAAGAAAAACCGAAGCTTGTCAGCATCGAGGTGGGTGAAAATGCCGCTTCAGCCGTTTACATCAAATCGCAAAAGAAAAACGCGGAAAATTTAGGTATCGAATACGAGCTGAAAACGCTGGATGCCGGCATAACGGAGCGGGATCTGCTGGAAGAAATCAAAAAGCTGAATCAGGATAAAACCGTATCCGGCATAATCGTCCAGCTGCCGCTGCCGAAGGGAATAGACCACAAGAGTGTCATGAGCGCCATCGCGCCGGAAAAAGACGCCGAAGGTATGCATCCCGAAAATTTGGGCCGGGTGCTTTTAGGAAGCGCCAAACTCGCCCCATGTACCGCGCAGGCGGCGATGGAGCTGATAGAATCTACCGGAGTTAATCTCCACGGGAAAGAAGCGGTCGTGGTAGGGCATTCCGAGATTGTGGGGAAGCCCTTAAGTATGCTGCTCCTCAATAAGTTTGTGACTACCTGTGTCTGCCATATTGCCACCGGCGAAAGGGGCGTTCTGCCCGAGCATGTTAAACGGGCGGAGATACTGGTTGTCGCGGTGGGCAAGGCGGGCCTTATAAGGGGCGATTGGGTAAAAGAGGGCGCGATAGTTATAGACGTAGGAATCAATCGGGTAGGGGATAAACTCGTAGGGGATGTAGAGTTTGAGAAGGCACGCGAACGGGCCGCCTTTATTACACCTGTTCCGGGTGGGGTAGGCCCTTTGACCGTAACGATGCTGATGAAAAATGTTGTCGAATCTTTTAAAATGTCGCTTTGAACGAATATTATAAGGGGAGGTTGTAATATGCCGAGAGTAGTAGGGGAGCTTGCGGTAAGCGGCTCGAATAAAGCGGTAACTTTAGCGGACGGCCTCATAAATAAACTCATAAAAGAAAAGGGTGAAACATTTGAGATAGGTTTTCCCGAGACAGGATATTTTTTGCCGCTCATATACGCTACTCTGGGGAAAGAAGTAAAGACGCTTAAAGACGCCGGGGGAATTGTGCAAATCGCAAAAAGCCTTCTTAAAAAAGTACCGGAAAATGATAAGTGGGATTCTCTTCTCAACGACGCGGTGGATTCAGGCGTTGCTACGGCGTTTGCGGCGGAATTAATAGAAGCAATTCGTTATGCTACGGGTGAATTGCCGGCTGAGGGTTGGCAGGGTTTTATTCCCGATTCGGTTTTACGAAGCCTTGGAATCCAGCTTGTTGACGGAAGGATAAGCGGTGTGGCGGTAATTGTAGGCGCGGCGCCTGATGCCAGAACAGCGGAAAGAATAATACGGGAACTACAGGAAAAGAATGTTCTTTCACTTCTTGTCGGCAGCTCCGGCGAAAAGACATTCAGGGATCAACTGATCGAAAGAAAAGTCCAGGTAGGACTTGACTTTTATATCGTCCCCATAGGAAAAGATACCACTTCGGTTATACATGCGGCAAATTTCGCCATAAGGGCATCTCTCTCTTACGGCGGGAACAAAAAAGGGGAGCTTGAAAAAAATGTGAATTATTGTAAGGACCGCGTTCCCGCTTTTATACTGGCACTCGGCGCTCTGGATGATATTAAGGTTGCCGCTGCGTGCGCGGCTATAAGGCTCGGATTCCCGGTAATTACGGACCAGAAAGTGCCGGAAATCAAAAAAACTCCTTTTACTTTGCATGAGGCCCTTTTAAGCGTAAGCGACTATTCGAAAATCGTTCAAAGCGCTCTTCTTGCCAGAGAAATAAAAGTGAAAATCAAAGAGATACCCGTTCCCGTGGCTTACAGTGCCGCTTTTGAAGGCGAAAGAGTGAGAAGGCAGGACATGCATGTCCAGTTCGGCGGGAAGTTTTCTTCCGCTTTTGAATACGCGCGCTCAAAACCGCTTAATGAGATAGAAGACGGAAAGATAGAGGTTATAGGCCCGGAAATAGACGAGATGGAAGAGGGGTCAGCTTTTCCCCTTGGTATTTTGATAGAGGTGGCGGGACGAAAAATGCAGCTTGATTTCGAACCGATACTTGAAAGGCAAGTACATACATTTTTAAACGAAGCAATGGGCATATTCCATATGGGCCAGCGGAACATGTGCTGGATAAGAATTTCAAAAGAAGCATATAAAAAAGGTTTCAAGATAAAGCATTTCGGCGCCATTATCCACGCAAGGCTCCACGATACATACGGGAAAATCGTGGATAAGGCGCAAATTAAACTATACACAAAAAAAGAAGATGTAGAGAAGATAGTGCCCGAAGCGGTTAAGGTCTATGAAGAACGCGACGAGCGCCTTGCCGGCATGACCGATGAAAGCGTGGATACCTTCTACAGCTGCACCCTGTGCCAGAGTTTCGCGCCGAACCATGTGTGCATGGTGAAGCCCGAACGCCTCGGCCTTTGCGGGGCATACAGCTGGCTTGACGCAAAGGCGTGTTATGAGCTGAACCCGACGGGCCCCAACCAGCCCGTCAAAAAAGGCGAAGTCCTGGACCCTGCGCGCGGGGAGTGGAAAGGCGTAAATGATTTCATCCACCAGAAGTCCAATAAAACCATTGAGAGGTTTCACGGCTATTCCATTATGACTTTTCCCGAAACAAGTTGCGGATGCTTTGAATGCGTGATAGCTATTTTACCCGAGACGAACGGCTTCATGGTAGTAAACAGGGAATACGCAGGCCCTACGCCGGCGGGAATGAAGTTTTCAACGCTCGCCGGTTCCATAGGGGGAGGCAACCAAACACCCGGATTCATGGGTGTCGGACGGCTTTATATCGTAAGCAAGAAATTCATATCCGCCGACGGCGGTATCAAGAGGCTTGTGTGGATGCCGAAGGAGCTTAAAGAAGCGCTTGGAGCGAAAATTAAGAAAAGATGCGAGGAAGAAGGCATGCCGGATTTATTCGACAAAATCGCGACCGAGGAAAACGCGACCGAACCGGAAGCCCTCGTAAAATTTTTACAGGAGAAAAAACATCCGGCGCTAACAATGCCGCCACTTATGTGAAATGAAACCATAACTTACGGAGGCCAAAGGCCGA
>CAZYPU010000010.1:0-28786 GCA_964649665.1 uncultured Planctomycetia bacterium | reverse complement strand
CGTAAGTTATATGGCTGAATTTCATCCTGAGGCACCACCGGTGCCGAAGGATCTTATGTGAAATGAAACCATAACTTACGGAGGCCAAAGGCCGACGTAAGTTATATGGCTGAATTTCATCCTGAGGCACCACCGGTGCCGAAGGATCTTTCGTTAAGATTCTTCGCTCCCTACGGTCGCTCAGAATGACAAGGAAGGTAAGAATGGGATTATCGGGGCTTGGAATATATAAATTACTGCCCAAGACAAACTGCAAGGCCTGCGGTTTTCCGACCTGCCTTGCCTTCGCGATGCAGCTTGCGGCAAAAAAAGTATCTTTGGACAAATGCCCGCATGTATCCGAAGAAGCCAAGAAAACTCTTGAAAGCGCGGCCGAGCCACCGATAAAACTTATTACGATAGGAAAGGGCGAGGAACGGATCGAGGTCGGCAACGAGACGGTGCTTTTCAGGCACGAAGAGAAATTTTACCACCCGAGCGCAATCGGATTTTTATTAGAAGACACTTCCGGCGAGGAGGAAATTAAAAAGGCGCTCGGGGAAATAAAAAAACTTGATTTTGAAAGAGTGGGCCAGAGGATAAAGGCAGATATTATTGCCGTATCCTGCAAGACGAAGCGCGCGGCAAAATTTCAAAGCGTCGTAAGGGCCGCTTGTGAAAATACGAATTTACAGATCGTACTTATGGCAAACGAGGCGGCATTAATCGAAAAGGGCCTTGAGGTTTCGAAAGAAAGATGCCCCCTCATATGCGCCGCTACGGGAGACAATTTTAAAGAGATGGCGGAGCTTTCCAAAAAATATAAAGTGCCATTAGTCGCAAGCGCGCCGCGCCTGGAGGCGTTAGAAACGCTTGTGAAAAACCTGAACGCAGAAGGCGTCCGGGATATCGTTCTTGAAACGGGCGATAAGGATATGGCGGATAAAATATGGGATTTGACGCAAATCCGGCGTCTCGCCATCAAGAAAACATTTCGGCCTTTCGGGTATCCCACTATCGTATTTACAAAAAGCGAGGACCCCTACCAGGAAACAAGCGAAGCGATAACGTACCTTGCCAAATACGCGGGCATTGTGATTATGAAAGGAAAATCGCCCGAGCAGGTGATACCTATTTTAACGGCGCGGCAGAATATATTTACGGATCCGCAGAAACCGCTCCAGGTTGAGCCGAAGATATACGAGGTCGGAAAGGTTACGGATAAATCGCCGGTTTTAGTTACGACAAATTTCTCGCTTACGTATTACACCGTTGAGTCCGAGGTGGAGTCAAGCGCGGTTGCTTCCTATATCGTAGCCTGTGATTCGGAGGGCATGTCGGTCCTTACGGCCTGGGCGGCGGATAAATTCACCGCGGAATCGATCGCGAAAACACTTGAAAAATTCAACGTAAAGGATAAGATAAACCACAAAAATGTAATAATTCCGGGTTACGTCTCGGTTCTGAGCGGAAAGCTGGAAGAGGAATCGGGGTGGAAAGTCGTTGTGGGGCCGCGTGAGGCGTCGGGACTGCCGACTTTCCTGAGGAATTTAAATAAATGACAAGTACCGGCCTCACAAAGACGGAAACAGATGGAAAAGTATAAAGTCGTATTTAAACCAAGCGGCAAAACAGTCGAAGTAAAAAAAGGCGCAGACCTTCTGTCTGCGGCCGTCTCCTGCGGGGTGTATATAAATTCGAGCTGCGGCGGCGAAGGCGTGTGCGGAAGGTGCAAGGTGATAATCAAAAAAGGTAAGTTCCACACGGAGCCTACGGGAAGGATTTCCCGCGAAGAAAGAAAAAAAGGATATGCGCTCGCCTGTCTTACGGCTGTCGAGGACAACCTTGAAGTGTTTATTCCCAGACAGTCAAGGCTTGATTTAAGCAGGGTTAAAGAAAAAGAGGCAAAACTAAATCGCATGAAAGGCATCTACTCGGAAGCGGTAGAAGTCGATAACGGCCGGCCCATCATAAACGAAGAGGTATTTACCCGCAGCCCGATATCGGCTAAAATTTATGTGGAGCTCCCGCCGCCGACTTTAACCGACAGCGTAAGCGACTATGAAAGGTTGATCAGGGAAATCAGAAAAAAATACGATATCCCAATAATGCAGACGGGCTTAAGGAACATTCGAAGGCTTGGGAGTATACTGCGTTCAAGCAACTGGAAAGTAACCGTCACGCTGGGCAAAAGAAACGAGACAACCGAGATTGTAATCATAGAGCCGGGAGATTCTTCGAAGGAGAATTACGGAATCGCTTTTGATATCGGCACAACAACGATTTCGGGCCAGCTCGTCAACCTGAATACCAAAGAAATTCTCGGGACGAAAGCAACTTATAACAAACAGATAGTATTTGGCGACGATGTCATAACAAGAATAATTTTTGCCACTGAAGGAAACGGCCTTGAAAGGCTGCATCACGCCGTTATAGATAACATGAATACCATTATCCGCGAGTTAACGGACGAAAATAAAATACCTTTAGACCGCGTTACCGGCGTTACGTGCGCCGGAAATACCACAATGATACACCTCCTGTTAAGGGTGGACCCTACGCATATAAGGCGCGAGCCCTATGTTTCGACCGCGAATTTTGTTCCCGTCATAAGGGCTTCCGAGGCGGGTATAAAGATTCACCCGCGGGGGCTTCTCGCGTGTATTCCGGGCGTCAGTACTTACGTGGGGGGGGATATAGTATCGGGAGCGATTGCCTGCGGCATAGATAACGAAAAGAGCCTTATGCTTTTAATCGATGTGGGCACAAACGGCGAGATAGTTCTCGGAAATAAAGAATGGATGGCGTGCTGTTCGGCGTCGGCGGGTCCCGCATTTGAAGGAAGCGGCGTCTCCTGCGGCATGAGGGCCGTAAAAGGCGCGATAGAAAAAGTCGAAATCAACTCCAAATTTGAACCGAAAATAAAATCCATAGGAAGCGGAAAACCGGTTGGTATTTGCGGTTCGGGGTATATAGACCTTATCTCGGAGATGTTCAGAAGGGGTATTATAAAACGGGACGGAACCATTAATACGGACCTGAAAACAAAAAGAGTCAGGTTAAAAGACGATGAAGCCGAATATGTCGTCGTTTTTAAGGATAAAACGTCTCGGGATAATGATATTGTCATAAAAGAGGCCGATATTGAAAACATAAAACGCTCAAAAGGCGCAATTTTCTCGGCCGGCGCGATTCTCGTCAAGAAATTCGGCCTGACATTTGATGATATAGACAAAATTTACATTGCCGGTGGATTCGGAACTTTCCTTGATATGGAAAATGCGGTTTCGATAGGACTTTTGCCCGACGTAGACAGGAAAAAATTTAAATTTGTGGGAAATAGCTCTCTGATAGGCGCGCGCGAGATACTTCTCTCCTATGATACCATGAAGAAGGCCGAAGAGATAGCGCGAAAGATGACATACGTGGAACTAAGCAAGGACCCCTCCTACATGGATGAATATGTCTCGAGCCTGTTTTTCCCGCATACGGATCTGGAGAAGTTTCCGAGTGTGGGTAAACACAGATGAGCACAGATTGGAATCACAGATGGGCACAGATAACGAAATCTGCGCTAATCTGTGAAAACGCGATTTAACATGAATCTGCGCCGATCTGTGCATGAAAAATAATATGAGCAATATAATCGCGATTGCCGGCAAGGGCGGAACGGGGAAGACAACCCTCGCCGCTTTAATCATAAGGGCGCTTAAGGAAAAAGGCGCCGGCTCCATACTCGCCATTGACGCCGACCCGAACTCAAACCTCGGCGAGCTTTTAGGCGCAAAAAGCGCATCGACAATAG
The DNA here is from genome assembly GCA_964649665.1 of uncultured Planctomycetia bacterium. Classification (GTDB taxonomy): domain Bacteria; phylum Omnitrophota; class Gorgyraeia; order JABMRN01; family RBG-13-46-9; genus CAZYPU01. The sequence continues at coordinate 25,002 of CAZYPU010000010.1, read as the reverse complement.
TGGAAATTATTGATTGTATATCAAAAAATCCGGGGCAAATCCCCGCCGGCATGACAAAGGACCGGTATGTCGACATGAAAGTCCAGGAGTCGCTCAGCGAGGAAGACGGCTTCGACCTTTTGAGCATGGGACGCCCCGAGGGCCCGGGATGCTACTGCTTTATTAACAATTTACTCCGGGGCCTCATAGAGAAACTCATAAAAAACTATGACTACATCGTAATCGATAACGAAGCCGGCATGGAACACCTGTCCCGGCGGATTCTCGGTCGGATTGAGACGCTTTTTATAATAAGCGACGCCTCTACCATCGGAATCAGGTCCGCGGCCAGGATTTCGGCGCTTGCCGATGAACTGAATATAAAAATCAGCGAGAGATTCCTGATTTTAAACAAATCAAAAGGCAACACCGGGAGCCTTGAAGACGAAATAAAGAAAACGGGATTGGATTTAAAAACTACTCTTCCGATGAACGCCGAAATCGAGAACATGGCGATAGTGAATAAGCCTGTTTTTGAGGTAGGCGGCGCAAACCCTTTATTGGAGGGCGTAAAAAAAATAGTAACAGCCAAGGAGAAGTAGGGATGAACTTATTAAAGGAAAACTGGACCGGAAAAGTCAGCTGCGTTACGATAGGCGCTACCGAAAAGGACGGCGGAACGAGAACTTCACAGGTTACCGTAGGAGGCGAAACCGCTCTCCCGTACCTTTTTAAAGAGGGCAATATACCAAATCCCCCGGTTATCGCAATGGAAGTTCCGGATACAGAACCCGTCGATTGGCCGAAAAGCTTAAAAGAACCTTTCGGCGATGTCTTGAAAGATCCCGTTAAATGGGCCGTAAAATGCGCGCAAGTTCATAAGGCAGCCCTTATATGCGTTAAGCTTATAGGCACGCATCCCGATTCCGGAAACAGAACCGCGGATGATGCGGCAAAGCTCATTAAAGATATACTGCAGGCGGTAAAGGTGCCGCTGGTAATTCTTGGCTCCGGCAATGAAGAGAAAGACAATGTCGTTCTGGCAAAAGTGAGTGAGGCCGCTAAGGGAGAGAGGTGCCTCATGGGAGACGCTACGGAAAAAAACTACAAAACCTTGACGGCAAGCTGCCTGGCGGACGGGCATAATATAATAGCGGAGTCGCCAATAGATATAAACATCGCGAAGCAGGCAAACATACTTATCAGCGAAATGGGATTTCCGCTTGATAGAATTGTTATAAATCCCACGATAGGGGCGCTGGGATACGGAATGGAATACGCCTATTCGATAATGGAGCGGGCCAGGTCCGCCGCGCTTATCGGAGACAAAATGCTTTCCATGCCTTTTATATGTTTTGTGGGCCAGGAAGCATGGCGCGCCAAAGAGGCAAAGTCCACATCAGCCGAACATCCGGAGTGGGGAGACGAAGTCTCGCGCGGAGCGTTATGGGAAACCCAAACGGCTGTCTGTATGCTGCAGGCAGGAGCGGACATTCTTATCATGCGCCACCCTAAGGCGGTGGAAGAGACGCGTGTTTATATCGAGAAACTAATGAAAACTAAAGAATAACGTTACGACGGACGATGGACGAAAGACGAGAGACGAAAAGAATAAACAGCGTAAGGGAATTAGAAGTTTACAAATTAGCATTTGATACCGCTATGGAGATATTCGAGATATCAAAGAAATTCCCTAAAAGAAGAAACTTATTTAGAGGATAATGTGTTAGTAATCGGTGAACTAATAAACGGCATGTACAAGGCCGTCGGGAAGGCGATAGCGGAGCGCGATAAAAAGGTTATACAAAAAATCGCTAAAGACGAAGTAGCCGCGGGCGCAGGCATGCTCGACGTTAATACCGGACCTTATGAGAAAAATCCGAAAGACGCTATGAAGTGGCTTGTGGAAACCATCCAGGAAGCGACGGACGCGCCCCTTGCCCTTGACAGCACAAAGCCTGACGTTATCGAGGAGGGTTTAAAGGTTGTAAAGAAGCGGGCGATGATAAATTCGACGAACTCCGACGAAGAAAAGCTGAATATACTCGTTCCCATGGCTAAAAAATATAACGCCTCCCTGATAGGCCTTACAATGGGAAAAAGCGGCATCCCGCGCGATAAAAACGAAAGAATGGAACACGCCGTAAAAATCGTGACAAAATGCCAGGAAACCGGCTTTGACGTAAGCGGTTTATACCTGGATCCGATAGTCCTTCCCGTAAACGTAGCGCAGGCGCAAGGAACGGAAGTCCTTGAGTCGATAAGGGAATTCAAGTTTTTATGCGGCCCCGCGCCGAAGACGGTCGTGGGATTAAGCAACGCCTCTCAAGGGACCAAAGAGAGGCCCCTTATCAACAGGATATTTCTTGTAATGGCTCTCGCAAACGGCCTTACGGGGGCTATTATGGACCCTCTTGATAAAGACCTCATGGATGCTGCCATAACGGCGGAACTCGTTTTGAATAAAAATATATATTGCGATTCGTTCCTGAACGCGCACAGGAAGAAATAACATGGTTGTTACGCACAATATAAAACTTAAGTCTCGCGGGGAGACGGATATAATCAATATAACGGGTGAGGTGGAAAGAGCGCTCGGCAAAAGCAAGCTTAAAAACGGTATAGCTACGGTGTTTGTCTCCGGAGCGACGGGCGCTCTTACGACAGTTGAGTACGAGCCCGGCCTGGTAAGCGACCTGAAAGAGGCGTTCGAGAGATTGGCGCCGCGCAGCGGCGAATACGCCCACAATGCAAGATGGGGCGACGGCAACGGATTCTCTCATATCCGCGCTTCTCTTCTTGGGCCCTCGCTTACGGTCCCTTTTTTGAGGGGAAAGCTTACGCTGGGGACATGGCAGCAGATTATTTTTATTGATTTTGATAATCGTTCACGCTCGAGAGAATTAACAGTTCAGATTATAGGGGAGTAAACAGACTGTCATTGCGAGGGCGCGATAGCGCCCGAAGCAATCTTAAACGAAGAGATTGCGGAGCCTGTTCCGAGCCTGTCACTTGAGATTGCTTCGGCTGACTTTGTCAGCCTCACAATGACAGGCGAAGGAATCTCTTCGGCCTCCTCGCAATGACACCTTATTAACATGAAACCTGTACTACAGTTAGCATTAGATTTTGTAAACCTTAGCAGGGCGCTTAAAGTCGCCGAAGAAGCCGCCCGCGGCGGGGCCGAGTGGCTCGAGGCCGGAACGCCGCTTATAAAAAGCGAGGGCCTTGACGCCGTAAGGGCCATAAGGAAAAAATTTCCCAAGACGACAATCGTAGCCGATATGAAAATAATGGATGCCGGCAGAATTGAAACCGAGATGGCGGCGAAAGCCGGCGCGAATGTAGTTTGCGTTTTGGCGGGGGCCTCTCCTGAAACCATAAAGGAATGCGTGCAAGCGGGGAAAAATTACGGCGTTAAAATAGAAGCTGACCTGATAGGCATAGAGAAAAGCGAACTTGAGAAACGCGCTAAAGAAGCGGAAAAATTGGGAGTTGATTACATAGGGGTGCATATTGCCATAGACGAACAAATGAAAGGAAAGGACCCGTTTGAGAGGCTGCGTAAAGTTCGCAGGGCAGTAAGCATTCCGATAGCGTGTGCGGGAGGCATAAATTCCGAGACGGCCGCTTCCGCGGTAAAGGCCGGAGCGGATATTGTAATAGTGGGCGGCGCGATAACTAAAGCCAAAGACCCTGAAAAGGCAGCGCGCCTTATAAACAAAGCCATTGCGAGAAAAAGATCGATAAAAACAACGCTTTTTAAGAGGGTTTCAAAGAAAGAGGCGCGTAAGGTTCTTGAGAAAGTTTCTACGTCGAACATCTCCGACGCGATGCATAGAACGGGAGACCTTAAAGGAATAGAGCCGGTTTCCGGGGGCTTAAAGATGGTAGGGCCCGCGTTTACCGTTCGGACGTATCCGGGCGACTGGGCAAAAACCGTCGAAGCCATTGACGCCGCAGAAGAAGGCCAGGTCATAGTTATAGACGCCGGCGGCGTTGGCCCTGCGGTATGGGGAGAACTGGCGACGCACGGAGCAATTCAGCGTAAAATCGCCGGAGTGGTGATAGACGGCGCAACGCGCGACACGGGAGAGATACGTAAATTGAAATTTCCGGTGTTTTCTAAGCTTGTAATGCCTACCGCAGGGGAGCCAAAGGGGTTAGGCGAAATCGGCATTCCGGTAACGGCGGGCGGTGTAAGGATATGTACGGGCGATTGGATAGTCGGCGACGACGACGGCGTTGTATGCATTCCCGAAGACAAAGTAGCCGAAATAGCAAACCGCGCGATGAGCATATTGGAGCAGGAAAACAGGTTAAGGGTCGAGATAGACAGGGGATCCACCCTGGGCAAGGTAACAGAGCTTCTTAAGTGGGAAAAAAGATGAGTAAAATCCCCCGCATATTCATATCCGCGACGGGCCAGAATGCGGGAAAAACCACGTTTTCCCTCGGGCTGACAGCGGCGCTTCTTGAGAGGTTTAAACGCATAGGCTTTATCAAGCCCATAGGCCAGCGTTACCTCATGGAGCAGGGGTTCAAGGTGGACGAGGATTCCGTTTTGATAGAAAAGGTCTTTGGCATGTCCGGCGGCCTCAGCGTAAAAGATTTGTCGCCCGTTGCCGTGGAAAGAGGGTTTACGGAGAGATATATCGAGGGGAAAACGGCCAAAAGCGATTACGCAAAAAATATAGTCGACTCTTTTAATAAGGTAGCCAGAGATAACGAACTCGTAATAATCGAGGGAACCGGCCATGCCGGCGTGGGGAGTGTTTTCGACCTGTCGAATGCCACCGTCGCGAAGCTTTTGGATTCCAAAGTTATACTTCTTACCCCCGGCGGCGTGGGGAGGCCCATAGACGAGGCCATGTTAAACAAGCCGCTATTTGATAAAGAAAAAGTCGAACTTGCCGGTGTGGTCGTCAACAAGGTATTGCCGGACAAATTCAATAAAGTCAATAAATTCGTAAGAATGGGATTCAAAAAAAAAGACATCCCCGTCTTAGGCGTAATGCCGTACCAGAAAAGGTTGGATCTTCCGACGATCAGGGAAATATACGAGGAAGTGAGAATTAAAATCTTGTGCGGAAAAAACTATTTAGATAACACTGTGGATAAAATACTGATCGGCGCGATGGAGCTTGAGGCCGCGCTCAAATATATAGAGCCGAATTGTTTGATGATAACCGCCCCCGACAGGAAGGATATTATCAAAGGCGTTATCGATATTCAAATGGAAAAAATAAAGAAGGGCTGCAGGATATCGGGCCTGGTGCTTTCCGGCGGAATAGAGCCGCCCGGCGAGACGCTCCGGCTTCTGGAGAAATATAAAATCCCAACGCTGCTTTCCTCCGGCGACACCTATTCAATCGCCGCTAAGATACATAATATAAAGGTAAAGATCAAACCGGAAGACAAAAATAAAATCGATATAGTAATCAAAATGGTACAGGAGTACGTGGACGTGGATAGGATTGTAAAAAGTATAACCGGAGAAAAAAAATGAAGATCTTACTTACAGGCGGCGCCGGCTTCATAGGAAGCGTGATGCTGCGGAGGCTTAACGAGGCCGGCATAAGAGATATAATAGTGGTTGACCACCTCGGCAAGTCCGAGAAATGGAAGAACCTCGTTCAAAAAAGTTTTGAGGACTATTTTGAAAAGGATAAATTCCTGGATTACCTCGAAAGCGGCCGGCTTGACAAGAAAATAGACGCTGTTATACACCTCGGCGCCTGCACTTCCACCACCGAGCGGGACGCTACCTACATGATGGAAAATAACTACGTATATTCCAGGCGCGTTGCCGAATGGGCCCTGAAAAACCGAAAAAGGTTCCTTTATGCCTCAAGCGCCGCTACCTATGGCGCAGGCGATGAGGGCTATTCCGACAGGGATGAGGTTACTCCTAAACTGAAACCCTTAAATGTTTACGGCTATTCCAAGCACCTTTTTGATTTATGGGTCCTGAAAAACAGGCTTCAAAGGGAATTTACGGGATTTAAATTTTTTAACGTCTTTGGCCCTAACGAAGGCCACAAAAATGATATGATGAGCATGGTCAATAAGGGGTACCGGCAGATAAAAAATACAGCCAAGATGCGCCTTTTTAAATCCCACAAGAGCGAATACAAAGACGGTGAACAGAAAAGGGACTTTGTGTACGTGAAAGACGCGGTCGAACTGGTTTACTATTTCCTGAAACACCCGAATAAGACCGGCATATACAATATAGGAACGGGAAGCGCCAAAACCTGGAATGACCTGGCGAATGCGTTATTCTCGGCGCTCGGCATGAAACCCAACACGGAATATTTTGATATGCCCGAAGTTTTGAGGGGAAAATACCAGTATTTTACGCAGGCTGATCCGGGGAAACTTAAAAAAGCGGCCCCGCGGCACAAATTTTTTAGCTTAAAGGACGCGGTGAAGGATTATGTCGGTTATTTGGAAAGCGGAACGTACCTATAAGGGAGGTTTGAAATGTTAAAAGAAAAAGTAGAAAAAGTGCTCGAAGAAATAAGGCCGGCTTTACAGGCGGATGGCGGCAATGTGGTGTTGGTTGACGTTACAAAGGAAGGCGTTGTTAAATTGCGCCTGACCGGCGCCTGCGGCCATTGCCCGATGAGCACATATACGCTTAAAATGGGCATCGAAACGAAGTTAAAAGAGAAAATTCCGGAAGTAAAGACGGTGGAGCAAGCCTAAGGGGAGATTACGAGATGTATGTACTCGGCATAAGCGGAAGCCCGAGGAAGGACGGGAATACCGATACGCTTCTCGATAAGGCGCTCGAAGGCGCCCGCGCCCGGGGCGCCGAAACCGAAAAGATTGTCCTGAATAATCTCAAAGTAGCGCCCTGCCAGGAATGCGAGAAGGTGAATGATGACGGAACCTGCAGGATTGAAGATGATTTTCAGGCGCTTTACGGGAAAATCATGAAAGCGGACGCCATTATTCTCGCCGCGCCTATATTTTTCGGATCCTTGAGCGCGCAGACCAAGATCATGATCGACCGCTTCCAATGCTACTGGCGATATAGATATATGCTTAAAAAACCGGTACCCGGGAAAATGCGGCCGGGCGCACTTATCCTGACGGAGGCCTCACAAAGGGAAAGTTTTCTGGACAACGCAAAGGCCTTGGCGAAAAACTTCTTTGCCACGATCAATGTAGAATATAAGGAAGAGCTTTTTTGCCCGGGCCTTGAAGGTAAAGAAGATATTTTGAAACACTCCGATTTCCTGCAAAGGGCATTTGAATTAGGCAGGAGATTGCGGTAAAATAATGGAATAGAAAAAAGGAAGCGCGATGCCCAAAAGACGTATTTACATGGACAATAACGCGACGACGCCGCTTCATCCTGAGGTAAAAAAGGTACTTGTAAAAGCCATGGATGTTTTCGGCAACCCTTCCAGTCTCCATAACTTTGGCAGGGTCGCGAAGCAGCTTGTAGAAGAGGCGAGGGAAAAGATCGCTTCGTTCATAGGCGCCCTGCCGGATGAAATTATATTCACGGGAAGCGGCTCCGAGGCAAATAATACCGTTTTATCGATTTTTTCGTGCATGAGCGCCAGGTGCACGGGCAGTCTGGGCTATCATCCCAATGTTATTACGACTAACATAGAACACCCCTGTATTTTAGAAACGGTTAAATGCCTGAAGGATAGAGGCACAAATGTTTCCTATTTAAAGGCGGATTGCCTCGGCAAAATAAATCTTGAGCATGTCACCGAAGCGCTTAGCGGAAAAACAGGCCTTGTCTCCGTTATGATGGCAAATAACGAAATTGGAACCATACAGGATATAAAAGAAATCGCCAAAATCGCGCATGAACACGGGGCTTTATTCCACACTGACGCCGTACAGGCGGTCGGCAAAATTCCGGTAGATGTGCGGGAACTTAACGTTGATTTTCTGACGCTTTCGGCGCATAAAATATACGGCCCGAAAGGAGTGGGGGCGCTCTATATCAAAAAAGGTGTCCCGTTTTGTCCGTTAATCCGGGGCGGACACCAGGAAAGAGGCCGCCGCGCGGGTACGGAAAATACACTTGGCATAGCGGGCCTTGGGAAAGCAATTGAAATGCGCAAGGTAGAGATGCAAGCCGAAGAAAAGCGTTTGCTTAACCTCAAAAAGCTTCTTAGAGAAAATATAGAAAAGAATATTCCGGATGCGCGTTTTAACGGCCACCCATCGGACTGCCTGACAGGTACCCTGAACGTATCGTTTGACGGGGCGGAAGGGGAAGCTATTTTGTTATATCTTGACCAGCAGGGCATCGCTGTTTCCACGGGCTCCGCCTGCGCATCAGGGTCGCTGGACCCATCACACGTACTTTTGGCGACCGGCGTGCCTATAAAGCGTATCCACGGCTCGATACGCATAAGCATGGGGCGTGAAAACACAACGGGAGATGTCGAATATATAAGCGGCGTCCTTCCCGGGGTTATAAATAGGATCCGCAAAATGTCCACGGCCTATTCCGGGAAGAAGGAATAAGCCATGCGGCCTAAATGGATATATACCGAGAAGGCGAAAGATCATTTTGTAAATCCCAGAAATATTCTCAGCGATGAAGAGCATTATAAAGACGACGGCAAGGGCACTGTTGGCAACATAAAATGCGGCGACGAGATGATGGTCGCCATAAAAGTCGATAAAGAAAAACAGGTTATTACCGATTGCAAATGGAAGACTTACGGCTGCGCGAGCGCGATAGCGAGCACCTCCGTCATGTCGGTAATGGCAAAAGGGATGTCGGTGGAGAAAGCCTATCATCTTTTGCCGAAAGATATCGCATCCGAACTCGGGGGCCTGCCGGAACACAAGATACACTGCTCGGTACTGGGAGATAAAGCGCTGCGCGCCGCCATAGACGATTATTATGAAAGGCACGGGATGAGTGATAAGATCCAAAAGGAAAAAGCGCGCATTGTGTGCCAGTGCATGAACGTGACTGATAAAGAAATAGAACGCGCTGTATCGGATGGGGTGAGGACGCTCTACGGACTCCAGGAGAGAACAAAATTGGGCACGGTTTGCGGGAAGTGTAGATCTGAGGCGGCCCGGCTTCTGGAGGAGTATATAGGGAAGCATCACGGTTAACATGCTTAACTTTATTCATGATATACGCACGGTAATTTATTTCGGCAAGGGTCAGGTAAAGGCAATCGGCCCGGAGCTTCGAAAGCGCGCTAAAAAGGTATTGATCGTAACCGGTCTCGGAAGCGTAAGGCGCGGCGGCATATTTGACGATGTAATAAAAGTAGTGAAACGCGCGAAAACGCCTTTTGTTGAACTTTCCGGCATAAAGCCGAATCCCCGCCTTAAAAGCGTTTATGAAGGCATCAAGATTTGCAAGAAAGAAAAAGTGAATTTTGTACTTGCACTTGGAGGCGGAAGCGTCATAGACGCCTCAAAGGCGATAGCAGCGGGCGTGAAATACAAAGGCGACGTATGGGATTTTTTCACTAAAGGAATAAAGCCCGTCGAAGCGCTTCCTCTCGGTACTGTTATTACCCTCGCGGCCACGGGCTCTGAGATGAACGGTAACACCGTAATTACGAATGAGGATGCCAGGCGCAAGCTCGCGTTCGGCTCTCCCGTTATAAGGCCTGTTTTTTCCGTATTGGACCCCGAATATACCTACACCGTCAATAAATATCATACCGCCTGTGGCGTCGTTGACATAATGGCCCACGTTTTTGAGCAGTACTTTAGCCGCACCAAAGGCGCTGATGTGCAGGATAGGATAGCCGAGGGACTTTTAAAGGTATGCATCAAATACGGCCCCGTAGTTTGCGAAAATCCGCATAATTATGATGCGAGGGCCAATATCCTATGGGCAGGCAGTCTCGCGTTAAATGACCTTATAGGCGAGGGGAAGGAAGAGGATTGGGCATCTCACGCCATAGAGCATGAATTAAGCGCTATTTACGATATCTCCCACGGAGCCGGCCTTTCAATAGTGGTTCCGAGCTGGATGAGGCACGTTTTAAGCGCGGGTACGGTAAAGAAGTTCGTAGATTACGGCGTGAATGTCTGGGGCGTCGAAAAAAACAGGGACGAAATGAAAATCGCCCTTGACGCCATAAATAAGACAAGGGCGTTCTTTAATTCGCTGGGTATGCCGTCGAATCTAAGGGATGTTAACATTGGCGAAGAGCATTTCGAAAAAATGGCCGATTCGGCCATTCACGACTGGGGACAGGTAGGACACTTCAAGAATTTTTCCGCGAAAGATATAGTCGGAATCCTGAAAGCGGCAAGTTAAGAAAAATTATTTTCACATGAGAAAAAAGTTACAGGGTTAATTAATAATCTCGTAGAACTTGCGAAGAAAGAGCCCGCGCGGCAAATAAAAACCTTTCGGAAATAGACGGCATGCTCGCCTCGCGAAAATAATGGTTAACTTCGATACGAATTTTATCGAAATAATAGAACGCGCACCCGGGGTAAAAAGCTTCAGGTTCGCCGCGCCAGGGGCGCCGGATTTCAAGCCGGGACAGTTCTTTTTTGTTACGATCAAAATCGAACGGGAGGAGAGGGCGAAACATTTCTCTTTTTCTAATTCGCCTACGGAAAAGGGGTATATTGAGTTTACGAAAAGAATAACAGAAAGCCCGTTTTCCAAAGCCCTGGACATAATAAAACCGGGTGATTGGGCGAGAATCAAGATGCCCCTGGGTTCTTTTACGTTCGAAGGCGAACACGGGAAAATCGCGTTTCTTTCCGGCGGCATAGGCATAACCCCCATACGAAGCATGTGCAGATTTGCCGCTGATACCGGCATCCCCTCGGACATGGTGTTGTTATACAGCAGCCGCGACGAGGGAGACATTATTTTCAGGCGCGATTTTGACAAAATAGAAAAACGGAACAAAAATTTCCGCGCAATATACACGCTAACCTCACCCGGGACAAAGCAGGGCATGTGGACCGGAAGGGTAGGGCCGATAGACGATAAAATGATAAAGGAAGAAATCCCGGACTACGAAGAAAGGGTGTTTTATATCTCGGGCCCCCCGAAAATGGTGGAAGCAATGGCTGATATCCTGAAAAGCAAAATGAAGCTTGCCGGGGATAAGATTAAAACAGAAAATTTTACGGGATATTAATGAAAAAAAGAAACTGCAGGACATGCGCTCAATATAGAAATTGCGAGGACTCATTCGCTTCCTGGATTTTTTTTATCATAGGCCTAATCGCTACTTTTGCCATACGGGCCGTAGCGGTGTTAATCCACATGAATCCTCTTTACGCGAAGGCTGCGTGGTATGTAGGCGTGGGGGGATTTACGCTATTTTTTGTGTATAAATTCAAAGTGAACATCGCGAGATCAAAGACCATATCGGAAAGAAACCTTGTGGAAAGGATGGATAGGGGGGAGGGTCTTACGCGTGAAGATAGTGAAGTCATAAGGTCCATTCTTTGCGCTCTGGGTTCAAAAAAAGAAATGGTAAATTACGTGTTTATATTCGGTTTATCAGCGATTACGATTCTTTTTGCTTTATATATGGATTTTTTCAGGTAGTGCGGTAGTATCGCAGGGGTTAATGTAGTAAAGTCCCACGGAATGGCAACCCCTTCTATAGGGCGTAGTTGCAGTATTCCCCGGGACGATTTTTCTGGAGAAAAAAAGGAGGTGCGCAATGGCGGTAGAGAAAGTCGGGGAAAAGTATAAATGCAATGTATGCGGAAATGAAGTAACCGTAACGAAGGTCGGCGGCGGGGAGCTTGTCTGCTGCGGGCAGCCTATGGAAAAAATCGGGGGTTAATATGGGAAAATCGATAAAAGGCACTAAAACCGAGAAGAACCTGCTTGCGTCTTTTGCGGGAGAATCACAGGCGCGTAACCGCTACACATATTTCGCGGGGGCGGCGAAAAAAGCCGGCTATGAACAGATAGCGGCTATATTTTTGGAAACGGCGGAAAATGAAAAAGAACACGCGAAAAGGTTTTTCAAGCTTTTGGAAGGGGGCGAAGTTGAGATAAGTGCTTCCTACCCGGCCGGTGTAATAGCCGATACGTCCGGGAATCTCGCCGCGGCGGCGGCGGGTGAAAACCTTGAGTGGACGAAACTTTACAAGGAAGCCGAACAGGTCGCGCGCAATGAAGGCTTTGAGAAAATAGCCGTCCAGTTTAAAGAAATCGCTGAGGTGGAGGAAGAGCACGAAAAAAGATACAGGAAACTTTTGAAAAACATAAAAGACGGCAAGGTCTTCAAGAAAGACGCCGTAGTTAAGTGGAAGTGCCGCAATTGCGGCTATGTACACGAGGGAAAGGAAGCGCCCGAGGAATGCCCGGCGTGCGCGCACCCTCAAAGCTATTACGAACTCCTGTGCGAAAACTACTAAAGAACCGTTATAAACCGCCCCGGTTGCCTTCCGGACAACCGGGGCGGTTAAACGCGGTTAGGAGGTTATCATGAAAGGACATGTGTGCAAGATTTGCAAATTTATATCCATAACCGAAAGCGCTCCGGATAAATGCCCGGTATGCGGCCCTTCGACAGACGTAGGGCCGTCCCTTGACTTCGCTGGGGACGGCGCGCCGAAGACGACGTTTGAAGAGAAAGAAAACGCCGTATTAACGCCAAAGGACGCAAACAACAAAACGGAACTTGAAAAAAAGCACGAACCTCTTATTATTATCGTGAGAAAATGCGGCCTGATAGCGGAAGGCTGCACCGACGTGCACGTTAAAATGGGAGAAATCCTGCATCCGATGCAGCCAGAACACTTCATCCGGCATATCGATTTTTATATCGACAAGGGTTTTATAGCGAGGGTGCACCTTACGCCGGAGGCGCTTAATCCCGCCGCCGCGCTTCACCTTAAGGCGGGGGGAGGCCCTTCGACAGGCGTAGGGCCGTCCCGAGCGGTGTCGGGGGACAGAAAGCTTGCGGTTATCGCGTTATGCAATATACACGGAGCCTGGATCAAAGAGGTGGATTTATGAGCAAAAATGTAAAAATTTATACCACACCCGCGTGCCCTTACTGCATAAGGACCAAGAAGTTTCTGGAAGAGAGCAAGATCCCTTTTGAGAATATAGACGTATCCGCTAACCGGGATAAGGCCCAGGAGATGGTAGATAAAAGCGGGCAAATGGGCGTACCGGTCCTGGATATCGAAGGGAAAATTATAACGGGGTTCGATAAGGAAGCGATCCTGAAGGCCCTCGAGCCCTAAAAGGAAACATTTAAGTGACGAAAGACCCTATCTGCGGGATGGCGGTTAATGAAAAAATCGGGCTCAAACTAACAGCCGGCGGCAAAGACTATTTTTTCTGCAGCGAACACTGCCTCAAGAAATTCGCCGGGCAAAATAAACTGACAGAAAAAGAAACCGTGATCGAAGGAAATCCCGAGCACCACAATCAAAATATAAGGCCGCGAGGGACATCCTGCCTCGCGCAGCCGAAAGTACCTCTTTATAAAAATAAGACAATTATAGCCGCTTTCGTTTTGGCGGTACTGTGCCTGCTCTCTTATGCCGTGCCGGTTCTCGTTCCATTCAGGAAATCCCTGGTTCTTTATCTTCGGACAATATGGTGGGCTATTTTACTGGGCCTTGTTCTCGGCGGTATAATGGACTATTTCATTCCGCGCGAATACATTTCCCACATGCTCGCAAAACCGAAAAAACGAACGATTTTTTATTCGGTAATTCTGGGTTTTTTCGCGAGCGCCTGCTCGCACGGAATTCTTGCCCTTTCCATCGAACTGCACAAGAAAGGCGCTTCCAATCCGGCTGTGGTGGCGTTTCTTCTGGCGAGCCCATGGTCGAATCTTACGCTTACAATAATGCTGTTCGGATTTTTCAAGCTGAAGGCACTCTACATAATAATCTCGGCCTTCGTAGTTGCTATAATTACAGGGCTTATTTTCCAGATTCTCGAGAGAAAAAGTCTTATAGAGAAAAACGATAATACTACCGTGCTCGAAGACGATTTTTCCGTGATAAAAGACATGAAAAAAAGGTTTAAGGGGTATAAGTTCTCTCTGGCCGACATAAAGGGCGTCTATAGCGGAACGATGGCCCTTGGCAACATGGTCCTCTGGTGGATACTTATAGGGATGGGCCTGGCAAGTCTGGCGGGGGCGTATATTCCGTCAAATCTTTTCCATGACTACATGGGCCCTACACTGCTCGGGCTTTTTGTAACCCTTGCGCTTGCGACCGTTATAGAGGTGTGTTCCGAAGGCTCGGCGCCATTGGCGTTTGAAATATTCCGCCAGACAGGCGCTCTCGGGAACAGCTTTGTATTTCTCATGGCGGGGGTGGCCACCGATTATACGGAAATCGGGCTCCTTTGGCATAATGTGGGAAGGCGGGTCGCGATATGGCTTCCCATCGTGACGGTTCCGCAGGTTGTGGTGCTGGGTATAGCAGCGAACATGATATTTTAGGGTGTAAGCGTGAGGTACGATTTAATAATAATAGGCGCGGGCCCGGCGGGCATAACCGCGAGCGTATACGCCGCGCGCAAGAAAATGAAGATCCTGGTTATTGCCGAGGATATCGGGGGCCAGGCGGCATGGAGCGGAGATATAGAAAATTATACGGGATACCAGTTTATCTCGGGACCGGATCTCGCGGCAAAATTTGAAGAGCACATGAAAAAGTACGACATAGAGTTAAAAGAAGGCGAAAAGGTGACCGGGCTCGAAAAAAAAGAGAGCCTCGTTCTGGTTAAAACCGTGAAAGGCTCTTACGAGGCCAAGATGGCTATAGTTGCTTCGGGTAAACGGTCCCGGGAGCTCGGAGTGCCCGGCGAGAAAGAATTTAAGAACAAAGGCCTTACTTACTGCGCGACTTGTGACGGGCCGCTTTTCAGCGGAAAAGATGTCGCGGTTATAGGCGGCGGAAACTCCGCCCTGGACGCCGCGCTTCAATTAATGCGCATAGCAGGGCGTGTTTACCTCATAAATATTACCCCGACGCTTACCGGAGACGCGGTCATGCAGGAGAAGATTAAAAACGACAAAAAGGTATTGGTTTTGAATGACACGCACGTTTCGGCGGTTCTCGGCGACAAAATGGTAAATGCTATTAAAATAAAAAATAAACAGGGAGAAAAAACCCTACCCGTAGAAGGAATTTTCGTGGAAATAGGCCTTATCCCCAATTCCGAATTTGTAAAAGGACCGGATAAAAACGAACGTGGGGAAATCAAAGTAAATTCTTACAACGAAACAAGTGTTCGGGCAATTTTTGCCTCCGGAGACGTCACCGATGTGCCGGAGAAACAGATAATAATAGCTGCGGGGGAGGGCGCGAAAGCGGCACTGGGCGCTTTCAAGTATTTGGCGCGCGAGAGGTAAATATGATCACAAAGATGAGATTGCTCGCGGGATTAAACGAACTCATAGAGGTTGAGGAGGGCGTGATCACCCTGTACGCTAATTTTTCCAAGGCGCTTTTGAAAGAGACTCAGGGGATAGACAAGGAAAAAAAAGAGCAAATGACCAAAATGATTTCCGTGCTTTACCGCGATTCGGCAAGGCATAAGGAAATCGTGGATAACATGGCTCTGGATATAGAAAAGAGCGCAAAAAATGAATACTGAGATGTTGAGGAAAGAATTCGAAGGGATACTTGCCCTCGAAGAGCGCGCCAAGCATTTCTACGACCACTATATAAGCCAGCTCGACGATGAGAAAATAAAGCGTCAGCTCACCGCCATACGCGACGACGAAATCCGCCACATTAAAATAGCCAAATCGCTTATCGCTTTCGTCTCATGAAACGCCTCCGCGCCGAATACAATAAAAGAAAAAAGTTAATAAAGAAGCGCCTTAAGGAGTTTAGCAGTAACTGCAAACGAAGCGACGAGCGCGTATTCGAGGAGCTCTGCTTTTGCCTCTTGACGCCGCAGTCAAAAGCGGTAAATTGCCAGAGGGCGATAAGGGAGCTTAAAAAGCGCAATTTGCTTCTTGCGGGCTCCGGGCGCGGCATAAGAGGGGTGTTAAAGGGGCTTGCGAGGTTCCACAATAAAAAAGCAACGTACATAATTTCCGCAAGAAAAATATTTTTAAATAACGAAGCAGGCTTAAAAAACAAACTAAATATAAAAGATATTGTTGAAACCAGGGAGTGGCTTGTTAAAAATATAAAGGGTTTAGGATATAAAGAAGCAAGTCATTTCTTAAGAAATATAGGCCTCGGCAGGGATATAGCGATACTTGATGTACATATTTTACGAAGTTTAAGAAAATTGGGCGTTATCCGGAAAATTCCACGTTCGATCACCAAAAAAGATTATATAAAAATAGAGGATAAAATAAGAAACTTTTCCAGAAAGGTTAAGATTCCCCTCGAAGACCTGGACCTGCTTTTTTGGTCCAGCCAGACAGGTTTTGTGTTTAAATAGTCGCCGCTTTTCAGCTTATAACCCCCTTAATATATTCTTTGGTCATTTCTTCCTTCGGGTTTTCAAAAATATCCTTCGCCGAGCCGTGCTCAATTAATTTGCCGAGGTAAAGAAAAATTACATAATCGGCAAGCCTTTTTGCCTGGCGCAGTATGTGGGTAACAATAACGATTGTATACTTGTCCCGCAGTTCAAGGAATTTTCGTTCGATACGCTGGCTAGACCTGGGATCGAGCGCAGAGGTCGGCTCATCGCCCAGGATGATCTCAGGCTCAACCGCTAAGCCCCTTGCCAGACACAGCCTTTGTTGTTGCCCTAACGAAAGCTTTGAAGCAGGCGTGTGCAGCTTGTCTTTTAATTCTTCCCAAAGGCCCGATTCCCTGAGGTGGTATTCGACCGTTGAATTCAAAGTTTTTTTGTCTTTTATTCCGTGTATTCTCGGCCCGTAGGCGATATTATCGTAGACCGACATTGGCAAAGGATAGGGCTTTTGTGAAAGCAAACCCATTTTCTTTCTGATGTGCGTAACCTCTGCCTTGGGATCAAATATGTTTTCCCCGTCAACCAGAACTTCGCCGGAAACCTTAACGCCGTCGATCGAATCTATCAACCGGTTAAACGATTTTAACAGAGTCGTTTTGCCGCATCCGGACGGCCCGATAATAGCCGTTATTTTTTTATCCGGAATGTTAACGCTTATATTTCTTAACGCCGGCTCCTTTCCGTAAAACACACTCAAATTACGAACGCTTATGTGTGTTTTAAATTCCATAAAATACCCCCTTATTTTATTATATGCCTTGTGAATCGTTTGATCAGTATTCTTGAGGCCAAGCTGATCGTCAGGATTATTATCGTAAGTATAAGCGCCGAAGCATAGGCCCGCTCCCGGACTTCCGGTATGGGAGTCCCCAGCTGAAAGAAAATAGCCAGAGGCAGAGTTGCAACCGGCTTGAACAATGAATATGGAATAGAATCGGTAAAGCCCGCCGTGAATATTACCGATGCGGCATCCCCAATGCCCCTTCCAAAAGCGATGAGCACAGCTGTCAATATTCCGGGAAGCGCCTGCTTCGTTATTATTTTAAAAGCAGTCTCGAACCTGGTTGCCCCCAAGGCATATGAAGCCTCCAAAAGTTCCTCTGGTACCATTCTTACGACTTCATCCATTGCCCTTGACATGATGGGCAGGATTAAAAGCGATACTGCGATGATCCCTCCCAGCAACGAGGCTCTAAGCCCGAAGAAAAGCATAAGGGTGAAACCGAAGGCTCCGTACACTATAGAAGGAACGCCCCATAACACATCCAGCGAAAAACGTGTAAAATTGACGAGACGCGAACCTTTTCTCGCGTAAACATTCATATATAAAACGACAGGCAGACTAGTTAGAACAGCGAGAAGTGTAGCACCTCCTGCCAGGCAAAGGGAGCCAAGAATAGCGTTTAATATGCCTCCTTCTCTCCCGAGATAATATCCTCCCTTTGGCACCTGGGTAATCATTGCCAGGTTCATTGCAGGCAAGCCTTTTTTAACGATTGAGATTAATATTAATATAAGGCTCGGAAGTATCGTAAACGTGGAGAGGGCCATGAGACCCTTGAATACGCTTTCCTCTATTTTTTTTCGATTCATTTTATTGTATGCGTTGTTCGATTTTAATCAGAATTCCTCTGGATATGATATTAAAAAACAAAACTACTATCAGCAAGACGAGGGATGCCAAGAGAAGGGCCGAATCATACAGGGGAACCGATAACATTTCCCCGTAGTTATTCGCAATCAATGCAGGCAGGGGATAAGCCGGGTCAAGAATAGATTTTGGAACCCTCGCTACGTTCCCCGCGACCATCAAAACCGCCATCGTCTCCCCGAATGCCCTTGAGATGCCCAGCACAACAGCCGCTATAACGCCCGGCGAAGCCTTCCGCAATACAACATGCTTTACCGTTTGCCACTTCGTTGCGCCTAATGCCCAGGAAGCTTCTCTTATTTCGTGCGGCACGGATCTTAACACTTCTGAGGAGACATGAATAATTACAGGGAAAATCATTATTGCGAGTACAATGCCCCCGGCGAGCACACAGTAACCGGTTGAAAAAACACCGAGAGAAGGCGCGATATGATTTTTTATAACAGGCACAATGACAAGTACGCCCCACATGCCGTACACTACCGAAGGTATGCCCGCCAGAAGGTCTATGACAGGCTTCGTCCATTCCCTTATTTTGGTATGGGCATATTCGGATAGGTATATTGCCGTAAGAATACAAAGTGGTATGGCTGCTGCAACAGCTACGCCCGTTATCCAGAGCGTGCCCATAATAAATGGAAAAAATCCGAATTCTCCTCTTAAGGGATGCCATGAACTGGAAAACAAAAGTTCTGTAAACGGCTTAATGGCAAGAATGGGCCTTGCTTTTTGATATAATCCAAAGGCCATAAGGAATATGATAAAAGCCGAAAAAACCGTAAGTAACAACATGATTTTTCCGGCAAGCCTGTCCTTCAGAAACCTTATTTTATACATAGTTCACAAACTAATCTGTTTTTGCCTATTCAGTTTCCAGTTTTTTTAATTCTTCGCGTAATTTTCTCTCAGGCAGTTTAATATAACCGGATTCAGGGACATACTTTTGGCCGTCAGTGAGAACCCATTTAAGGAAGTCTAAAACGACTTTTTCTGCCGGTTTGCCCCTTGAGACAAAATGCAGGTCTCTGGCGGGAGGGGAGGGATACTTGCCTGAAGATATGGCGCTTGCAAGCCCGTCACGGTTCCCGTAAAAATTTTCGTCATTATCAATTTGACCATTATTGTTTAAATCAATAGGCAGTACCTGTATGCCGTCAATCTGCTCTTTGGTTTTCGCGTCGTAAACATAGTTGATGTTGTTGAACCCTATTCCCAAAACGTCATTCCTCACCGCTTCCGCCAAACCCGGGTCTCCGTATACTCCTATACCGAGAAGGTCCTCCTGGTTTTTACCAAGATATTTTGCCCATGTCCCTGCCGCTCCACAGGCATCGGAACGGGTATAAACGTTGATGCGATAGAATTTCTCATCGCCCGTAATCTCGCCCCATTTTTTAACCTTTCCCGTAACCCAAACATCCATTAGATCTTTTCTCCTTGCACCCTTAGAAAGGAGTTTCCGCCCGACGGGATTCTTCTTATTGATTGTGGCGACGACAGCGTCTTTAGTAACAGAAACCCACCAGGCGCCTTTCTTGATTTCTTCAGGATATATTTCCCTGGAGACCATGCCTATATCCACTATTCCGGCCAGGCAGTCCGCCATTCCTTTACCGGCGCCGCCGGCAGCAATGTCTATCCTTACTTCAGGATGAATTTTGCGAAATTCTTCCGCCCATCTGACCGTCATTGGATAAAGCGCCCAGGCGCCCGACAAGATTACGGTCCCCTTCAGTGCTTCCTTATCCGTTTTTGCTTTAACTGTTTCGTGCTGTATGCCGGATATTACGATAATTGCCAGTAAAACAACCAGAAGCTTTTTCATAAAGTTTATCTCCTTTTGCGCTACACCAAATCGGAAAGTTTCAATTTTTCCAGCCGGCGCGATACGTAATTTCGTATCTCCTTAAAAACGCCCATAATCTTTTTCTCTTTCTCAAGCGGCGTGTGCGAGAAAAAATAAGTGCTGGCAGACTCGGTCGGCGCTAAAGCACCGTCCATGAGGCGTATAATTTGCGCTATGCTTATTTTGGATGAGGGAAGGGCAAGTTTGTATCCGCCGCCTGCGCCCCTTTTGGCCCTAAGAAACCGATCCTGCTTTAAGACCATAAGCAGGTGTTCCACATATTTTTTGGGCATTTCATGCCTTTTGCAGATATCCTCAATCTTCACGAAGCCTTTATTTTCGTGCTGCGCTATACAAATAAGCGCCAGAATCGAGTATTCGCTTTTCGTGGTAAGCTTCATAAAATCCCATTCTATACTTTGTTGGTAGGTATTGTATACTATAAACGCAGTTTTGTCAATAGTTTTCCCAACTTAAAAAAGGTGCCTGGCACCTTTTTGCACTTTCGCCCCGATTTTGGCGGGGCGAAGGGTCAAATATAAAAATGTAAAAATCTATTACGTGGACTAAAAAAAGATTTTTATATTTTTTGTTTGACAAATCTTGTGAAAAATGGTACAAAGTTCGTGAATATGGGTACGAAGAAAATTCCGGAAACGACCATTTCGCGGCTTTTTATATACCTGCGGGAGATTGCGGTGCTCGTGAATGTGAGTATTCGAACCATATCGTCAGCGGAGCTGGGCGAGAGGGTAAATCTAAACGACGCGCAAGTGCGAAAAGACCTCGGGCATTTCGGCCAGTTTGGCGTGAGCGGTTCCGGATACGATACGCAGGAACTTAAATCGGCGCTGGAGAAGATACTGGGAAAAAATAAAACCTGGAATGTCGCCGTCGTAGGGGCGGGGCATCTGGGTTCGGCTCTTCTGGCATATCCGGGGTTCAAGAAACACGGACTTGATCTTGTCGCTTCATTCGATTCGGATCAGAAAAAAATCGGTAAAAATATAGGCACGTTAACGGTAAATTCCATAGACAACATGCCCAGAATAGTTAAAGAAAAGAAGATTTCCATAGGAATCATAACTACCCCGGCTGAAAAATCCCAGGAAGTAGCGAATAAACTTGTTTTAGCCGGCGTCCAGTGCATTCTGAATTTCGCGCCGACCTCACTTAATGTGCCGGAGAATATTAAGGTAAAAGACGTTGACCTTTCAAGAGAGCTTGAAACGCTCTCTTATTTTTTGGCCAACAAAAAATAATTATACACATGACAGTGGATAAACAAGCCCGATACATCTCGAAAGATAATTTCTATAAATTGCTTGACGCGCTGAGATCGGATTACGATGTTTTTGTCCCCATCAAAAAATCCGAACAGCGTTTTTATAAGAAATACGACGAACCCTCGGACGATATCGCAATAGGCGGGGTCAGGGCTTTTGAGCCGCTAAAGGCATTTTTCTCCCGCGCCAGAGAAGTAGTAGCGGAAGATTTTAAGCCGGAGGCCCCGGGCGCCGCGAATAAACCGCTTGCGATCGTAGGCGTCAAGGCATGCGACTTAAAAGGCATGAAAGTCCATGATTACGTATTTCTAGATCATGATTATAAAGATCCGTTTTACGCAAAAAACCGCGAAGAAAACCTAATAATTGCCTCTGACTGCACTTTCGCGATTGAAACCTGCTTCTGCCTCGCCCTCGGACTTAAACCCTATCCCGAGGAGGATTTTGATATTAATCTTTCCGAAGCCACGGGCGGATTTATCGCTGAAATCGGTTCACCTAAAGGCGAAAATATAATAAAAAAATATCACCGTTTTTTTCAGGACACGATCAGGCAGCATCAGGACGCAAGGAAAAGCGTGAGAGAACGGGTGATAAGAGAAGTCGAAGGGAATATTAAAAAGGATAAGGTGCCCTCGCAGGATGCTTTTAAGGGTATTGTCGAACGAAATTTCCAGTCTGACGCCTGGAAGGACGAGGCAAAAACCTGTGTCGAATGCGGCGCGTGCAACACAATATGCCCGACGTGCCATTGTTTTCTACTATATGACCGGAAGGATAAGGGTAAGATGAAGCGCCTTAAGGCATGGGATTCGTGCATGATAAAGGATTTCGCCAGAGTCGCCGGCGGAGCGAACCCGCGTGCGAAACTCTGGATGCGGCTTCGAAACAGATTCGAAAAGAAATTCGATTTTTTTCCGAAAGTAGCCGATATCTACGCCTGCACGGGATGCGGCCGCTGCATATCCGCGTGTCCGGCGAAGATCGATATAAGGAAAGTTCTCAAAAGGCTGGTAAATAATGAATAATATCGAAAATCCCTACAGGCCGATTGAGACAGAAGTCCTGGACGTTATAAAAGAGACGCCGAGTATAAAGACACTTCGTCTTAAACCAAAAGAGCCGATAACGTTCGTATCGGGCCAGTTTATAGAACTCACCGTTCCCGGAGTGGGCGAGGCGCCTTTTACGCCGTCCTCAAACCCTATGACAAAAGACATAATGGAAGTTACCATTATGAAGGTGGGGAAGGTTACCGAAAAAATCCACGAACTAAAAAAAGGAGATATCGTGGGCTTAAGAGGGCCGCTCGGCATAGGGTATCCTATAGATACATTTAAAGGCAGGGAGATACTGGTTGTGGGCGGCGGATGCGGATTGGCACCGCTTAGAAGCCTCATGTACGAACTATTCAATAGAAGCGGGGACTTTAAAAAGGTATTTTATAGGGGCGGCTGCAAGACCCCCGGGGATTTTCTGTATCGAAAAGAAATCGGAGAATGGGCAAAAAGAGAAGATCTGAATTTACGGCTTACCGTTGATAAGAAAGATAAGGATGATACGGATTGGAAAGAAAATGTAGGTGTTGTTACCACCATAATGGACGGAATTGACATGGATTTTAAAAATGGAATTGCCGTTGTTTGCGGCCCTCCAATCGCCATGAAGTACGCGACTATGAAGCTCCTGGATATGGGGTTTAAGGACGAAAATATATATCTCTCTATGGAAAAGAATATGTCTTGCGGCATAGGTAAATGCGGCCATTGCAGGATAGGAACGTATTACGCCTGCAAGGACGGCCCTGTTTTCACGTATGATAAGATAAAGAATTTCCACGAAATCTGGGATTGAAATGGTGCCTCAGGATGACGAGTGTTGCCCTGGCAATGGTAATAAATGTTGATGCACAAAAAACTTTATATTGACCTGGACGCCTGCGCCTCGGGTGAATGCAAAAACTGCGTTATCAAATGCAGCTACATGTATCATCCGGACAATAACGGAATTATTTCCGTGGCGGAGGTGGCCACCTACGCCCTTGTGTGCAGGAAGTGTGAGGAGCCGCACTGCGTAAACGCATGCCCCGAAGAAGCGCTTGAACAAGACGAGAAAAGGGATAATATGCTGGTGAGGCATAACATGCGCTGTATAAGCTGCAAGTCGTGCTCTCACGCGTGCCCTTACGGAACTATCTACCCGGAACTGGTTCCCCTATTGGCGGCCGCTTGCGATTTTTGCCTGGATAGAAGAAATGAAAAAAATGAACCGTTATGCATAAAGAGCTGCCCTTACGGGGCGTTAAGCTTGAAAGATGACGCTGCCGAAAAGGATGAAAACACGTTTTTAGTCGGCGATAATTTAATAGTGCATTCAACGCACTGGCAACGGGAGAAGGCGTGAATTATTTATTCTACCTGATATTCTACGGCTTTGTGCTTACGGTGGCGATAGGGCTTGCGGCGAGCTGGATAGACAGAAAAGTAACAGCCAGGGTTCAGTACCGCGTAGGGCCCCCGGTTTTACAGCCGCTTGTAGATATCATAAAACTCCTGGGTAAGGAAACGCTTATCCCGGCCGGCACATCAAAAATTACATTTTTAGCGGCGCCTCTTGCGGGACTTTCGAGCGTAATACTGGTGTCAACTTTGCTCTGGGTAAATAATATAAATCCAAGCCACACCTTTATGGGGGATTTGATAGTTGTGCTGTATTTACTTACCATCCCCTCCATAAGTATTATGATGGGGGGCTTTGCCTCCGGAAATCCCCTGGCAAGCTTGGGGGCCTCGCGTGAAATGAAGCTTATTTTAGGTTACGAACTTCCTTTTATGCTCGCGGTATTCGTTCCCGTTATAAAATCCGGTTTTTCCATTAAACTCGGCGATATCCTGGCTTTGCAGGCCGAAAACGGCGTTATAACCGGAAGCTGGTCCGGGGCGCTGGCTCTTATCGTCGCGATACTCTGCATACAGGCGAAATTGGCGCTTGTCCCTTTTGACATTCCGGAGGCGGAAACAGAGATTGTGGGAGGACCGTTAATAGAATATTCCGGCTCAGCCCTCGCCGTCTACAAGCTCATGAAGAACATGCTTTTATTTACACTGCCGTTTTTTCTTATGATTCTTTTCATGGGCGGCTTGCGGCTTGACGGCATTCACCTTTTGTGCGGCGCGCTTAAGTATGTAGGGCTTGTGGCGCTCATAACCGTTATACGTAACACAAATCCGCGCGTGCGGATAGACCAGGCGGTCAGATTTTTCTGGGGCCCGGTAACTGTGCTTGCGATAATAGCGGTGATATTGGCATTCAGAGGTTTATAACATGAGTTTAAAACTAAAAGCGCTGCTTAAATCCCCCTGGGTATTTCACTTATCCACGGGCAGCTGCAACAATTGCGATATCGAGATATTGGACTGCCTTACGCCGAGGTTCGACATTGAAAGGTTCGGCATGCTTCTCGCCGGAAGCATTAAACATGCCGACGTGCTTTTGATTACCGGTTCCTGCAATAGACAGTCCGTTATCAGGATGAAGAGATTATATGAACAAGTTTCAAAACCGTGCCTTGTAGTCGCAATAGGCGAGTGCGCCCTTTCCAGGGGCATGTTCATCCATAGCTATAACTGCCCGGTGCCGCTGGACAAGATTATTCCGGTGGATGTCTATATACCGGGATGCCCGCCCAAGCCGGAGGCGATTATCGCGGGCGTCGTGAAGCTGATCGAGAAGGTAAAGGGAAAAAAATAACCAACTTGTCATTGCGAGGCGCCGAAGGCGCCGAAGCAATCTCGTCGCTTGAGATTGCTTCGTC
>CAZYPU010000009.1:0-32613 GCA_964649665.1 uncultured Planctomycetia bacterium | reverse complement strand
GTTTTATTACAACGATTACAGGGCCGGCTTCGGGGACGCGCACCGGCGTGCCGGGCAAAAAGGCATGTACTGCCAGAATTACTGCGGCTGCGTATTCTCTATGGCGGAGAGGGAAGAGGCGAAAAACGAAAAACTAAAGCTCAAAACTTTCCGGAGATGAATCGCGTGGGTAAGTCGTTAATTATAAATGGTTTCGCCGCTTATATTTTTTCTATTCTTTAGACACAGATGATTGCAATTCCAAAAAAAACATACGCCGTGCGTTATACGCTTTTCGCCCTTGTTATATGCGCGCTAAGTTTTATTCTTGCTTTCGGGTATTCCTATCCGGCCTCCGGGGCAAATATCAGGGTGTGCGTGGCAAAAGGTAAAGATAAGATTTTATTTAGCGTAATGGGCTCTTACAGGATAAAAGCAATAAACTCGGATCTTGCCCTGGACAAGGGCGGGTATTTAAGAAAAGAATGTATCATTCCCACCAATAGCGGTATTATGCTGGGAAAAAAGGAATACAAAATCTACGGCATAAGGATCATTCCGAGAAAAGACGCGAGCATCTATGTAGACAAAAAACGTTTCAGGGGCATAGTTGATATCATAAGAACCGAAGACCTCAAACTCATGGTCGTAAACCACCTGGACCTGGAAAAATACCTTTACGGTGTCCTGCGCCACGAGGTCCCGTATTACTGGCCCATGGAGGCCCTGAAGGCGCAGGCGATAGCGGCAAGGACTTTCGCTTTAGACAGGATAAGTACGATGCGCGATAAGGATTACGACGTTACAAGCGATATTTATTCGCAGGTTTATGGCGGACGCTCGGGAGAGCGTTGGAGGACAACAAGGGCCGTAAAATCGACAAAAGGCAAGGTCCTTACGTATGAAGGAAAGATTATCCCCGCTTACTACCACTCTATTTGCGGCGGCCACACCGAGGATGCCGAAAATGTATTCGGCATAAAACTTGCGCCTCTTCAAGGGCGTTCCTGCCCTTTTTGCAGGGGCGCCAAGGGGATGCGCTGGAGCGCAAAGTTATCTTATGAAGAAATAGAAGAGCGCCTTAATAAATACGGCATTAAGGTAAAAGATATACGTTCCGTTGCGGAAGGAGGCAGGGATAAATCCGGCCGTCTGATGGCAGTCAAAATAAAAGATACCGCGGGCGGAAAAAAAATCCCCTGTTTTAAGTTTCGTCTTGCCCTCGGTCCGAATATCATAAGAAGCACGGATTTCATGGTAAAAAATGCAGGAAAAGGCGTGACATTCAGCGGCAGGGGCTGGGGCCACGGCGTAGGCATGTGCCAGTGGGGGGCATTCGGGATGTCCAGGCGCCGCTTCAATTACAAGAAGATCCTCGAATATTATTACCCCGGGACAAAGATAGTATCGTATGAAAAGCTCGGAACTAAAAACCTTTAAAAAGAGGTGCCAGGCACCTTTTTCCACATGAAGCTGTCCGATTTTAATTATACCTTGCCGAAAGAACTGATAGCGCAATACCCGAGCAAAACCAGGGGTAACGACCGGCTGCTTGTGCTGGACAGGGGGGAAAACTCCTTTGAAGAGAAGGGTTTCGCGGATATTGCCGATTATTTTAAAGAGGGCGACCTCATTATTTTAAATGATACCAGGGTTATGCCTGCCAGGCTTTTCGGCAAAAGAAAGACCGGCGGAAAAGTGGAAATTTTTCTTATGGATAAGACGGCCAGTCCGGCTAAGGCGCTTGTGAGGTCCTCGGGCAGGATAAAGGAGGGGGAGATCGTTTTACTGGATTCCGGCGACGAAGTCCGGGTGCTCGGAAGCTCCGATATAGGAAGGCTGGTCGAGTTCGAGAATCAGCCCGAGGAGATTATGAAAAAATGCGGCCATGTGCCGCTTCCGCCTTATATATCAAGGCCGGATGAGCCGGCCGACAGAGAGCGGTACCAGACAGTTTACGCCTCATGCGAAGGCGCGACCGCCTCGCCGACAGCCGGGCTTCATTTCACCGAAGAAATAATCGATAAATTAAGGAAAAAAGGCGTCAGAATAACACATATCACGCTTCACGTAAGCTACGGTACTTTTGCCCCGATAAAGGAAGAAG
Organism: uncultured Planctomycetia bacterium; assembly: GCA_964649665.1. Taxonomy (GTDB): domain Bacteria; phylum Omnitrophota; class Gorgyraeia; order JABMRN01; family RBG-13-46-9; genus CAZYPU01. The sequence continues at coordinate 30,527 of CAZYPU010000009.1, read as the reverse complement.
AAGTGGAAAATCATAAGATGCATTCGGAATTTTACCGCATATCGGGGGAAAACGCCGCGATTATAGACGAAGCGCGCAGAGAAAAAGCGAGGATTTTTTCCTGCGGGACGACTTCTTTGCGAGTGCTTGAAACCGTCTCCGAACCGCCCCGATTCGGAAGGTCTCCGAACCGGGGCGGTTCGGAGACGGTAGAAGGCCTTACTGATCTTTTCATCTACCCCGGATATAAATTTAAGGCAGTAAACGCCCTCATTACCAATTTCCATCTGCCGAAGTCCACGCTTCTTCTTTTAACGAGCGCGTTCTGCGGTAAGGAGCTGCTTTTTAAGGCGTACGAGTACGCTATTGAAAAAAAGTTCAGGTTTTTCAGCTACGGTGACGCGATGCTGATTTTATAAGGAATAAATAAACGGTAAGACATGAGTTTTAGACTGATGCATAAGGATAAAACAAGTAAGGCAAGGGCGGGCCTTTTAACCACTGCGCACGGAAAAGTTCATACCCCGTGCTTCATGCCGGTAGGAACGCAGGCAACGATAAAGGCGCTTTCCAACGAGGAGGTGAAGGAATGCGGCGCGGAAATGATAATGGCGAACGCTTACCACCTGTATCTGCGGCCCGGTGAGAAGGTTCTCAAGAAAGCGGGCGGACTCCATAAATTCATGTCGTGGGACAGGCCCATCATGACCGATTCGGGGGGTTACCAGATATTCAGTTTAGCCCCTTTAAGGAAGGTTAAAAAAGAGGGCGTTGAATTTACCTCGCACATTGATGGCTCGAAATATTTTATGACACCGGAGAAAGTAATAGAGTTCCAGAAAACATTGGGAAGCGACATAATGATGCCCCTTGACGAATGCCTGCATTATCCGGTAAGCCGGAGTACTGTCGAGGAGTCGCTTAAGACGACGCTCAATTGGGCGAAACGGTCGCAAAAAGCACATAGCGCGTCGTTGCGAGCCCCGACGAAGTCGGGGCGAAGCAATCTCACCGTTAGAGATTGTTTCGTCCCGCATGGCCTGTATTCTATATTGCGGTATGCGGGACTTCCTTCGGTCGTCGGCTTTCGGCCTCCTTGCAATGACAGGCAATTTTTATTCGGCATCATTCAGGGAAGCACTTATCTCGATCTTCGCAAAAGGGCCGTCGAAGAAATTGCGGAGCTCGGTTTCGACGGCTACGCGATAGGCGGGGTAGCCGTAGGAGAACCGGGCGACTTGATTCACGAGGTCACCGAATATACCGCGGGGCTTCTCCCGGAAAGCAAGGTGAGGTATCTCATGGGCGTCGGGACGCCGCTCGATATGTTATCGGCCATTTCCGAAGGCGTGGATTTATTCGATTGCGTGGTGCCGACGAGAAACGGAAGAAACGGACAGGCATTTACATCGAGCGGCGAGCTTCAGCTTCGAAACGCGCCGTTCAAGGAAGATTTTAAGCCCATTGATGAAAAGTGCCCCTGTCATACATGCAGGAACCATTCCCGCGCTTACATAAGGCATTTATTAAATACCGGTGAGATCCTGGGCCTTCGCCTTGTATCGTTGCATAATATCTGTTTTTATGTTAAACTTATAAGCGATTCGAGGAAGGCGATCGAAGAAAACAGGTTTGAGAAATTTAAGGAGGAATTTAAAAGGGGACGCAGGTAAGGTCTCTCGAATGCTTCCACGGGGGCGCATTCTCGGGACAATTTTTCTGGCGAAAAACTGGAGGTAAAAATGTTGAACGCATACGCGCAGGCTGCAGGGGCTCAGGGTCAAACTGCCGGAAACCCGCTGATTTCATTGATGCCCATAATAGTCATCTTTGTCATTTTCTATTTTCTGCTGATAAGGCCTCAGAAAAAGGCTCAAGCTGACCATAAAAAGTTGGTTTCGGAGCTGAAGAAAAACGACGAAGTTATCACTTCGGGCGGTATTTATGGGACGATTATTAACGTAAAGGACAATTCCATAGTCCTCAGGATAGACGACAACGTGAAGATCGAAGTTCAGAAGAACGCTGTCAGCACGATTAAGAAATCGAGACAGGGATAAATAAATTGTCATTGCGAGCCCAGCACTAATTTTAGAACAAAATTAGTGCTGGGCGAAGCAATCCCACCAGAGATTGCTTCGTCGGCCCTGCGAGCCTCCTCGCAATGACCGAGATGGAGGAGATATGACGAAGAATTTGAAATGGAAGGTGGTTCTGGTCGTATTGGTTGTGGGCTACGCGCTCTGGCTCGGGTGGCCCCCGCTTGATATACACGACAAGGAAGGCAAAGTAGTAGAAAAAGGAAAAGTAAATCTCGGACTCGACCTTCAGGGCGGGATGCACCTTGTCCTCGAGGTGGATACCTCCAAGCTGACGCCTGAAGAGGCAAAAGACGCGCCTGACAGAGCGCTCGAAATAATACGGAACAGAATCGACCAGTTCGGCGTGCTGGAGCCATCCATCCAGAAACAGGGCAGCAACAAGATCGTCCTACAGCTCCCCGGTGTTACCGACAGGGAAAGGGCCATCAAACTCGTTAAAAGTTCGGCGCATCTCGAGTTCAGGCTTGCTTCCGACGACCCGGAACTGATGAAAAAGGCGCTTGCCGGCGAAGAGGTCCCCGGTTTTGAGCTTAAAAAACTAAAAACAAGCGAGGGAAAATACGAAGAGCTTCTCCTGGAAAAAAAGCTCACGCTGAAAGGCGAAACCCTTGTAGACGCGACAACCGAATTCAGCCAGACGTCTTTTAATCAGCCCTACGTTTCATTAACTTTTAACAATAAAGGCGCGGAGGTTTTTTCCAAAGTTACCGAGGACAATGTCGGGAAACGCCTTGCCATTGTCCTGGACGGCAACGTGTACAGCGCTCCCGTCATCAGGGAAAAAATCCCTTCGGGCCGCGCGCAGATAACCGGCAGTTTCTCCGTTCAGGAAGCGAATGATCTTGCTATAGTCCTTCGAGCGGGCGCCCTTCCGGCGCCGATCAAAATTATCGAGGAAAGAACAGTCGGCCCGACGCTTGGCAGGGACTCCATAGAAAAAGGCATAAAGGCAATTATAATAGGCGGTTTGCTGGTCCTTGCCTTTATGGCAATCTATTATCTCCTGGCCGGGCTTATCGCGGATTTCGCTCTTATCCTTAATATCGTCCTCATTACCGGCGCCTTATCCTATTTTCACGCGACGCTCACACTGCCCGGTATCGCCGGACTCGTTCTGACAATCGGTATGTCGGTTGACGCTAACGTCCTCATATTCGAAAGGATAAGAGAAGAATCCAAGCTCGGAAAATCCCTGCGCGCGGCCGTACAGAGCGGTTTCCAGAGGGCATTTCTTACAATCCTGGACGCCAACGTTACGACGCTCATAACAGCGCTTATACTTTTTCAGTTCGGCACGGGGCCCGTAAGGGGTTTCGCGACAGTCCTCAGCATAGGTATTATATCAAGCATGTTTACGGCTATCATAGTGACGAGGCTTATTCTCGACTTTCTTACGACCGGCAGGCGCAAGCTCAAGAAACTTGTGATGTTTCAGTTCGTGAAGAATCTGAAAATCAACTTTATAGGAATGAGAAGGATCACCTACATTGTTTCCGCGCTTCTTATTGCGTTTGGCTTATTTATCTTCGTGAAGCGACAGGAGGCGAATTATGGCATAGATTTTACGGGGGGTGTCCTCCAGCAGTATAGATTCGAGAAGTTTATTCCGCTCAAGAAGGTAAGGACGACCTTAAAAGAACTGGGCGTGGGCGATATTCCGATCCAGCGATTTGCCGATAAAAGGGAAATCCTCGTAAGGACGCAGGAGGATAATTCTGCCCAAATAATGAAGAAGTTCGGCGAGGCATATAAGGACAATAAATTTGAGGTAATGAGAATAGAGAAAGTCGGCCCTTCAATAGGAAGGGATTTGCGGGGGAAGGCCGTAAAGGCCGTAATTTTCGCCATGATAGGCATATGTATTTACGTGTCGCTGCGGTTTGAATTCAGATTCGCGGTGGCGGCCATCGTGGCGTTGCTTCATGACGTCTGCATATCGCTCGGCGCCATAGCCCTTACGCATAGGGAGCTTTCGATCCCCGTGATAGCGGCGCTTCTTACCATCGTCGGTTATTCGATAAACGACACCATAGTCGTATTCGACAGGATAAGGGAAGACCGCAAGCTCATGCGGAAGTCCACATACGGGGAAATCATAAATACAAGCATAAACCAGACGTTTTCACGGACCATACTGACGTCCACCACCACGCTTCTTGTCATCCTGGCGCTTTATTTCCTCGGCGGCGCGGTCATAAACGATTTTGCCTTCGTCATACTGGTAGGCGTTATTACCGGTACGTATTCTTCGATTTTTATCGCGAGTCCGATCCTGCTTGATTGGCCTTCGCGAAGGGCAAGATGAACCGAATCTGGAAAGTTAAAGAACAGAATCCCGATCTAAGCCACTCGCTCGCGGCGTCTTTGAACATCTCGCCGATAACCGCGCAGGTACTCATAAACCGCGGCATAAAAGACGAAATGCAGGCGCACCATTTTCTGCACGGCGATCTCGCCTCTGCCCACGAGAGCTGCCTTTTGAAAGACATGGAAAAAACTCTCGCCAGAATAAGGCGCGCGATAAATAATAAAGAAAATATCCTCGTCTACGGTGATTACGACGTCGACGGCATAACGGCCGTGGCGCTTTTAAAAATAGTCCTTACCCATTTAAAGGCAAAGGTTACCACGTATATTCCGAACCGCCTTGAAGAAGGTTACGGCCTCAACGTAAACGCGATAAAGCTGGCCCACCGTAAGAAAAACTCGCTTATCATAACCGTCGATTGCGGCATAAGCGCCCATAAGGAAATAAGCCTTGCGAATAAATTCGGAATAGACGTTATAGTAACGGACCATCATGAGGTCAAATCCTTCGGCGCAGCTCGGGATGGTTCTAAAAATTGTCCGAAGGATGGTAAGCCCCTCGAACCGATTGCCGAACCAATCGCGGACCTGCCGCCGGCGTTTTCCATAATAAATCCACTGCAGTCGGGATGCGGATATCCCTTTAAACACCTCTCGGGCGTGGGGTTGGCGTACAAGCTGGCGCAGGCACTGGTAAAAAATACCGCCTATCCGATAGAAGAACACCTTGACCTTGTTGCACTCGGGACAGTAAGCGACATGTCGGCGCAAAAAGGCGAGAATAGAATTCTTACAAAATGGGGCCTGAAGAAAATAAATGAGACAGAGAAGGCCGGCATAAAAGCCCTTATAGAAGCCGTGGGCTTAAAGGGAAGGGGTATTTCCTGCAGCCACATAGGGTATATTTTGGGCCCGAGGATAAACGCGATGGGCAGGGTGGGAACGCCTGCGGTCGCCCTTGATCTTCTTTTAACGAAAGATAAAGACGAGGCGCGGCGTCTCGCGGATATACTGAACAGGGAGAACCGCCTGCGTCAGAAGATAGAAAGAAAGGTTCTCACCGAAGCGATGGAAAAAGTCGAAAGGGAAATAAACTTTAAAGAATCGCGGGTAATCGTCCTTGCCGGGGAGAACTGGCATACGGGCGTTATAGGCATTGTCGCAAGTCGGATCATAGACAAGTTCTACAGGCCGACGATTATTATAGCGCTGGAAGGCGCGCGCGGCAAGGGCTCGGGAAGGAGCATAGATAAATTCCATCTTTATAACGCCATAAATTCGTGTAAGGACAGTCTTATAGATTTTGGCGGGCACGAGGCGGCGTGCGGGCTTTCGATTCACAGGAAGAATATAAAGACATTTACAGAGCGCATTAACGAAGTTGCCAGGGACTTAATCAGCGACGAAGATTTATGTCCGACGCTTGACATAGACGCGGAGGTGCGGCTTTCCGATCTCTCCGAGCGCCTTATAGGGGAACTGAATCTTCTCATTCCGTTCGGACCCGATAATCCGCGCCCTGTATTTTCCTCTCAAAATGCTTACCTTAGAGATGAACCGCGGAGGATCGCGAAAAACGGGCTGAAGATGTGGGTTGCGGACGAGAAAACGACGTGCGAAGCGATTAAATTTAGTGCCGGGAACTTAAATATGCCGTCCAAGGGCGAGAGGGTTAATCTTGCCTACTCACCTTCGATAAATACATGGCAGGGGCTGACTTCGCTGCAGCTTGATCTGAAGGATTTTAGGATTAGAGAGCTTTCTTAATTTTGCCGGCCTTCAGGCACTTGGTGCATATGTGTATCTTTTTCGGCTTGCCGTCTATTAATGCACGCACAGGCTGCAGGTTCGGCAGAAAGCGTCGGCGGCTTATACCAGTGATGCGTTGCCCTACGCCGCCTTTTTTCTTGGCAAGACCGCGTCGCTTTATGCGCCTGCCCGCAACGGGCCTTTTTCCGCATACATAACAGATTTTTGACATTTTTTTTCTCCGTTCAGGTCGTTAATAATACCACAGAAGAAGAACAAGTGCAAGTAAAAAAACCGGACAGAGCGCAGGATATAAGATATCTGAAAGGGGTAGGCCCCAAGAAGGCGGAAACCCTGAAGGAAATGGGGGTAAGCACAGTAGAGGATATCTTGTATTATCTGCCGCGAAGATACGAGGACAGGAGTAATTTTACCCTTATTAAGGATTTAAAGGTAGGGGAATTTCAGGTCATAAAAGGCAGTGTCCTTGCCTCCGGCGTTCACAGGACAAAAAAGGGCACGAACGTATTCCGGATGGCCCTCGGCGACAAAACAGGCGTAATTTACTGCGTCTGGTTTAACCAGCCCTTTTTGAAAAAATTCTTCAAAACCGGCCAGGATATAATAGTTTACGGCAAAGTCGAGCGATACGATAAGCTCCAGATAAACCATCCGGAATACGAAATTGTTGTCGAGGCGCGGTCGAACTGTTCTATAAATATCGGCAGGATCGTCCCGATATATTCCCTTACCGGGGATATAAGCCAGCGGTATGTGAGGCTTCTGACGCATGAGGCAATAGGCAGTTTCGCGTTTTCAGTTAAAGAAGCGCTGCCCGCGAATATAAGGGCGAGAAACCGGCTTGTCGATTTGAGGTTCGCCATTCAAAATATACACTATCCGGCCTCGTTCGAAAATCTGGAAAGGGCCTATAAACGGCTTGTCTTCGAGGAATTTTTCATCCTCCAGCTGGCGCTCGCGCTGAAAAAAAATGACATAAAAACCTCCGTCGGCGGCATACGCCACAGACTTGACGCGCGCCTCATAGATTCTTTTAAGGCCCTGTTCCCCTTTGAACTCACCCATGCGCAGTTAAAGGTGATAAATGAAATACAGGTTGATATGGCAAGCCCGAAGCCTATGAACCGCCTCCTCGAAGGCGACGTCGGAAGCGGAAAAACCGCTGTCGCCGTTTACGCGCTGCTTTTAACGGTGCAGAACGGCTACCAGGCCGCGGTTATGGCCCCGACGGAAATTTTGGCAAGGCAGCACTACATAAATATGAGCGCCCTTTTGATGCCCCTTGGTATCAACGTGAGGCTTCTGGTGAGCGGTATTAAGGAAGCGAAAAAACTCGAAATAAAAAACGAAATCGAGAAAGGCCGGGTAGATATCGTAATCGGAACGCACGCGCTTATATGGGGGGACGTTGACCCTTCGACTCAGGCCCCGGCTGGAGCCGGGGCCTTCGCTCAGGGTTCCGCCCCCCGGGACGGCGTAAAAGGTAGGGTCCCGGGCTTGTCTGGGGGGCTCCGTTTCCGGAAGCTGGGCCTCGCTGTTATCGACGAGCAGCATAAATTCGGCGTGAGACAAAGACAGCTTTTAAGAAAAAAAGGTGAAAGGCCGGACGTGCTTGTCATGACGGCAACACCTATCCCGCGGACGCTGGCGCTCACTGTTTACGGCGATTTGGACATATCCGTTATTAGGGAATTGCCGAAGGGGAGATACCCTATTACCACCTACTGTGTCGAAGAAGATAAGCGCCGGAGTGTTTATCAGTTTATCCGCGAAGAGATTGAAAAAGGCCGCCAGGCCTACGTAGTCTATCCGCGAATCTGGCCGACGAGAAAGACCTGCGAGGCCGCCGAAAGGCGTCCCGGCAGGTCAGACGGCGGTTTAAAAGCCGCGACCGAAATGTATAACAAGCTCCGGGGGGAAGTTTTCCCCGATTTAAAGCTTGGGCTTTTGCACGGCAGGATGAATACCGGCGAAAAAGAAACGGTTATGAAAAAATTTAGGGACAAAAAAGTAGATATACTGGTTTCCACGACCATCATTGAGGTCGGCATAGATATCCCCAATGCCTCCTGCATGGTTATCGAAAATGCCGAGCGCTTCGGGCTTTCGCAACTTCATCAGCTTAGAGGGAGGATCGGAAGGGGAGAATATCTTTCCTGCTGTATCCTGCTGGGGCTCCCGAAGACGGAAAGCGCTAAAAAAAGATTTGACACTATGGCAGATACACAGGACGGTTTCAGGGTTGCCGAGCGGGACCTGGAGCTGAGGGGCCCGGGCGAGTTTTTCGGAACGAGACAGCATGGACTGCCCGAGCTTCGTTTCGGCAACATACTGAGGGACTTCGAGATAATGGAACAGGCCCGCGCCGAAGCGTTTCGCCTGGTTAGAGAGGATCCGTATCTGCGAGCCCCGAGGAATAGTGTTATAAAAGATATTCTCAAAAAGCGGTTCGTGGAAAAGCTGGATTTAATAAATGTCGGATAAGCAAAAATAAAAATAGGGAATGCGTATGCGGATAATAGGCGGAGAATACAGGGCGAGGACGATAAAAATGCCCAAGCTTGCCGAAGTAAGGCCCACGCAGGACAGGGTCCGCGAGGCCATATTTAACGTTATAAGGGAGAAAATTCCGGGAAGCGATATCCTTGATTTATATGCCGGCAGCGGCGCCTTCGGCATAGAGGCATTTTCGCGGGGCGCACAATCGGTAATATTTGTGGACGATAATATTAAGTGCATAAAGACCATAAAGGGTAATCTCGCCTCTCTTGACGAAAATGCAAAAATGCCGCAACTTCTTAAAGCGGACGCAGTTGGGGCGATTTCTCGGTTTCAAAAAGAAGGCAGGAAATTCGATATAGTATTTCTTGACCCGCCTTATTATAAAGGCTCCTTCGACCCTTCGACCGCGCTCAGGGCCGGCAGGCTCAGGACGATTCGAAGCCCGATGGGCGCAGTCGAATCGTTGGCGAAAAATTCCTTGATAAAAATGAACGCTTGTGATATATTGTCCCAGCATGCTTTTGTCGTTGTGGAACATTTTAAAAAAGATATATTGCCCCGTGAAACGGGCGATATTATCCTTTTCAAGGAGAAGCGGTATGGCGATACAGCCGTATCGTTTTACAGGAGAAAATGAATAGAATTGCCCTTTACCCGGGAACGTTTGATCCCGTCACTCACGGCCACATGGATATAATAGAACGGGCCTCGAAGATTTATGATGAGGTCGTGGTGGGCGTTGCCCACAGCGGCGGGAAGCGGCCGCTGTTCAGCGTGAAAGAAAGAATGTCCATGCTCAAAAAAGCGGTGTCACGCATTAAGAATGTGCGCGTGGAGGAGTTTGGAGGGCTTGTTGTGGACTACGCGAGGAAGAAAAAGATGCGCGTTATTATAAGGGGGCTTCGCATGATTTCCGATTTTGAACTCGAATTTCAGATGGCCCTCACCAACAGGAAACTCGCGGGAGACATTGAAACTATTTTCATGATGACAAGCGACAGCTACGCCTATCTTTCGAGCAAGCTTATAAAGGAAGTAGTGGCGCTCGGCGCGGACGTTAAAAAATTTGTCCCTGCATTTGTGGCCGAAGAGCTAGAAAAGAAACTTTCCCGTCATTGCTATCGCGTGACGGGATCCCGTAAAACAAAAAGATCGACGGGAAAGAAATAGATGGCAAGCCAGATAGACACGTTAAGAGAAATCGCGAAAAAAGATCCCAGGACAATAGTTCTCCCCGAGAGTTTTGAGCCGAGGGTCCTGAAAGCGGCGCTCACCCTTACCGCTTTGGGCCTGGCGCGCGTAGTATTAATCGGTAAAGAGCGTGAAGTAAAAAAACTCGCCGCGGAACATTCCGTTTCACTTAATAAGATACGCATTATCGATCCCGAAAAACATCCCAGGCGCGAAGAGATGATGGAGACGTTTTTCGAATTAAGGAAACACAAGGGCCTTACCAGTGAAGAGGCAAAAAGACTTATCTTGAAAGACCCGCTGTATTTTGCGGGATTTCTTGTGCGCTTCGGCGAGGCGGACGGTTTTGTCGCGGGCGCCAGCCACGCGACCGCCAATGTCGCAAGGGCCGCTATTTTTTGCATAGGCCTGGACGAAGACATTGGCGTTATGTCGAGTTCTTTTATTGTGGAGGTCAAGAATTCCCCTTACGGCGATAAGGGGCTTTTTATTTTCGGCGACTGCGGGATAGTTCCGGACCCGACTCCGGAAAGGCTGGCCGGTATAGCCATTTCGTGCAGCCGCGTTTATAGTGAACTTTTTAAGCGAAAACCGCGCGTGGCGCTTCTCAGTTATTCTACAAAAGGAAGCGCCAGGGGCGCTTCGATAGACAAGGTCAGAAAGGCGCTTGAGATAATAAAGCAGAAGAAACCGGATTTAATGGTTGACGGGGAACTGCAGCTCGACTCGGCCATAGTGCCGGAGGTCGCGAAGATAAAGGCGCCAAAAAGCGCTATCGCGGGCAAGGCAAACGTTCTTATATTCCCGAACCTTGACGCCGGCAATATATCCTACAAGCTGGCCCAGCGGCTGGCGGGGGCCAGGGTAGTCGGTCCGCTTCTCGAGGGCATAAAAAAGCCGGCAAGCGATCTTTCCCGCGGGTGCCTTGTCGAGGAGATTGTTGATACCGTAGTAGCGACTGTTGTAAGAGCCCAGCAATGCTCATACTTGTAATAAACTGCGGCAGCTCTTCGGCGAAATATCAGCTCTTTGACATAAAGCGCGAAAAATCCATAGCGAAAGGCGTCGTCGAAAGAATCGGCGAGAAAGGCTCCCGGTGCAAAAGCCATTATGACGCCGTCAGGATGATAAAGGACAGGCTTTCATCCGTGAAAGCCGAAATCAAAGGCATAGGCCACAGGGTGGTCCACGGCGAGGAGGCGTTCGGCGAATCCGCCGTCATAAACAAAAAAACCCTGAAACTCATCGAAAGTTTCGGTGAAATCGCGCCGCTTCATAATCCCCATGCCGCAGCCGGTATAAAGGCATGCAGCCATTATTTTCCCGGCGTGCGGCAGGTGGCTGTATTTGACACTGCGTTTCACCAGACAATGCCCGAGCGCGCCTACATATACGGTTTGCCGTTCGAGTTTTACAAAAAATACAAAATAAGAAGGTACGGCTTCCACGGCACCAGCCACAGGTACGTCTCGGGCGAAGCGGCAAAAAGGTTAAGGAAGCCGCTTAAAAAACTTAAGTTAATAACGGCGCACCTCGGAAACGGCTGCAGCATGGCGGCGGTGATGTACGGAAAATCCGTGGATACGACGATGGGCTTTACACCGCTCGAGGGGCTTCTCATGGGCACCAGGAGCGGTGATTTGGATCCGGCCATTGTAACATTTTTGATGGAAAAAAAACATCTCGGCACAAAAGCGGCCGACATGCTCCTTAATAAAAAAAGCGGTTTCCTCGGTATATCCGGGCTGAGTAACGATATGAGGGATATACTTTCCGGAATCAGAAAGGGCAACAGGCGTGCCAGACTCGCTTTTGAAATTTTTGTATACAGGATAAAAAAATATATCGGCGCCTACTATGCGGTAATGGGCGGCGCAGACGCGGTGGTTTTTACGGGCGGCATCGGTGAAAACGTGCCGCGTATTAAAAAAACGCTTTGCAGGGAACTCAGCGGCGTACTCGGCGGGAAAGTGAAATTTTTGACAATACCGACTAAGGAAGAACTTTTGATAGCGCAGGATACTTACAGGTTGATAAAACACTAGTCATTGCGAGCCCAGCACTAATTTTAGAACAAAATTAGTGCTGGGCGAAGCAATCTCATTTGAAAGAGATTGCTTCGCCGCCTTTCGAGACGCTCAGTGCTCCTCGCAATGACAAGCACAAGGAGTAACAAAATGCCGAATCCAAAAAGAAGACATTCAAGAGAGCGCGGAAGACTGAGAAGGACGTTCTACACGGTAAAATCACTTAATTTATCCAAATGCCCGCAGTGCAGCAAGTCGAAATTGCCGCACAGGATATGTCCTTTTTGCGGATATTATAAAGGACAGGAACAGGTTGTGATAAAGACTAAGGAAGAAAAGAGGAAGGAACGGGAGAAAAACAAGAAATGATAAAAATAGCTTTAGATGCAATGGGCGGCGACAGGGCGCCCCGCGCTATTATCGAGGGCGCTGCCTGGGCTGCGCAGGAATACGATTGTCAGATTGTCCTTATAGGCAAGGAACGCAATATAAAAAAGTTTCTGGACAAGACCGATTATCCCAAAAACAAAATCGTTATAAAGCACACCCCGGAAGTAATAAAAATGGGCGAGCCGGCAGCTGCGAGCGTGAGGCGCAAAAAGAACTCTTCCATTTCCGTAGGCATCGACCTTTTGAAGGAAAAAGAGGTCGATGTTTTTATAAGCGCCGGCAATACGGGCGCGGTAGTATGCGCCGCGATACTTAAACTGAGAACCCTGCCGGGAGTCGAAAGGGCCGGGATAGGAATCGTATTTCCCGCGCTGAAACAATCATACATAATGATAGACGCGGGCGCCAATATTGACGCCACACCTCTTCATCTCCTGCACTACGGGGTTATGGGCTCATGCTACTGCGAATATATGCTGGGCAGGCGTAATCCGAGCATCGGATTATTGAATATAGGCCAGGAGGAATCGAAAGGCACGGAGATAATAAAAGAGGCGCGGGACCTTTTTGAGAAAACCAAACTGAACTTTATCGGCAATGTCGAGGCAAGGGATGTTTATTCGGGGAAAGTCGATGTTGTGGTATGCGACGGCTTCATAGGCAACGTTGTCCTTAAGGTTTCCGAAAGCCTCGCGGAGGCCTCCAGCGCTTTTCTCAAAAGAGAACTTACAAAACGCCTTCTCCCGAAAATCGGCGCCATCTTAAGTCTTCCGGCCTACAGGGCCATCCGGAAGAAGATAGACTATTCCGAAACAGGAGGCGCGCCGCTTTTGGGTGTTGACGGCAGGGTTATAATAGCGCACGGGGCTTCAAGCGCGAAAGCGATAAAAAATGCCGTCCGTATCGCCGTAGAATACGTAAAACATAAATTAAACCAGCATATCATAGAGGAGTTGAATAAACTAAATGCCTGAAAAAAAGGTAGGTATTATCGGTCTGGGCAAGTATTTACCGGAAAATCGCCTCACAAATGCGGATTTGGAGAAAATAGTTGATACTACCGATGAGTGGATAATAGGCCGAACCGGCATAAGGGAAAGAAGAATTGCCCGTGACGATGAAGCGACAAGCGATATGGCGGTAAGAGCCGCCAAAAAAGCGCTTGAAAACGCAAAGCTAAAGCCGGAAGACATAGACCTTATTATAGTCGCCACCATAACGCCGGATATGTTCTTTCCCGCCACCGCGTGTATCGTTCAGAACAAGCTCGGCATAAAACATGTCCCCGCTTTTGACATAAGCGTGGCCTGTTCGGGGTTCATGTACGGCATCGCCATCGCGAACCAGTTTATAAAATCCGGTACATACAAGCACGTCCTGGTAATAGCCGCGGAGAAAATGTCGAGCGTAACCGACTGGAAAGACCGCTCGACGTGTATTCTCATGGGAGACGGCGCGGGGGCGGCCGTTTTGGGAGAGGTTAAAGAAGGCGGCATACTTTCGGTTTACCTCGGGGCTGACGGCTCCAAAGGGGATCTTCTCAACATGCCGGCAGGCGGCTCGAGGCTGCCGGCGTCGATATCCACAGTTGAGGGGAGGCTGCATTTCTTGAAGATGCAGGGAAACGAATTATTCAGGCACGCCGTAAAAATCATGGCGGAAGCCGCTCTCAAGGCAGCTGAACCACTCGGCTTAAAGGGGGACGACATAAGCCTTGTTATACCGCATCAGGCGAATATCAGAATCTTGAATGCCGTAGCAAAGCGCATGGGGATAGACCCCAGGAAAAAAGTTTACTTGAATATAGAAAAATATGGCAACATGTCCGCCGCCTCAAGCGCCGTCGCGTTAACAGAGGCGGTGGAAGAAGGCCGGGTGAAAAAAGGCGATATAATACTTCTCGATGCCTTCGGCGCGGGCCTTACCTGGGGAGCGATACTCATAAAATGGTAGATGCGGCATACATATTCCCCGGCCAGGGTGCGCAGCAGGTGGGCATGGGTAAGGAGCTTTACGAAGCTTATCCCCGGGCAAAGGAAGTTTTTGATAAAGCGAATGAAATATTAAAATTCGATTTGACCAAACTTTGTTTCGAGGGCCCGAAAGAAGAACTTACCTCGACGGAAAATTCCCAGGTAGCCATCCTTGTCCACAGCATCGCCGCGTTAAGAGTTCTCGAAGGCAATCTTTTTGCGGCACAATTTGATCCGAAATTCGCCCTTGGCTTGAGTTTAGGCGAATATTCCGCGCTTATCGCCTCGGGTTCGCTTTCGTTCGAAGACGGTGTGAAGCTCGTGCGCAAACGCGGCCAATTCATGCAGAAGGCCTCCGAGAAAAACCCCGGCAAAATGGCCTGTATTATAGGTATGGAACTCGGCGAGCTCGAAAAGCTCTGTAAGGGGTTCGGCTGCGAAATAGCCAACCTCAACTGCCCCGGCCAGGTGGTGATTTCCGGAAATTCGAGCACCGTTGAGCTTACGGTGAGCATGGCGAAGGAAAAAGGCGTCAAAAGAGCGATAACGCTTGAAGTAAGCGGTGCTTTCCACTCCTCGCTCATGGATTACGCGAAAGATAAGCTTGAAAAAGAAATAGAATCCGTAACTTTTGATCCGCCGAAATACCCCGTAATATGCAATGTAACCGCAAAGCCGACCCGGGACCCCGAGGAGATAAAGAAAAACCTCATAACGCAGGTAAATACCAAAACACTTTTTTGCGATTCTATCCAGTACGCCGCTTCACAGGGCGTAAAGACGTATCTTGAAATAGGGCCGGGAAGCGTTCTGAAGGGGCTGCTTCGCAGGATCGACAAATCCCTGAGTGTAATAAACCTCGAAAAACCCGCGGACTTTACCGTTCTCCAGCCTGCGCAATAGCCGCAATAAGCCGCGGCACCTCATCCCGCATCGCTTTATAGGTTTAAAATATTCCTCATAGTTTTTGGCAACCATAAAAATAACTTGTCTAAAGAGATGTTTTTTAAAACGGCCGATATATTGAAATCGTTCGGGATCGGCTATTATACGGACGTCATAACATATAATCCCTTCATGGCACCTGTTACTTAGAGGCGTAAAAAAGGCGGGTTAGTAAGCAAAAAGTTGCTTTTTAATCGCACACAGCCTCATATCTTATGGTATACTATACTTCAGGTGATTAACATGCCAGCTATACTTTCGGCAACAATATGGATGGTTACCGCTACGCTTACGATCTTACTTTTTTTCGTGGATCTTTTTTTCACGATTATTCTTTTTCCTTTTGACAAAAAAAGAAAGGTCGTTCATGCCCAGTGCTACTGGTGGGCCAACGCCATCATCGGCTTAAATCCTTACTGGAGCGTCAAGGTGAAGGGGCTGGAGAATATCGATGCGCGGAAGGCATATGTGATGGTAGCCAATCATCAGAGCCTGGCCGATGTTATAATTATGTATAAGATTCATGCGCAATTTAAATGGGTCGCTAAAGAAAGCTTGTTTAAAGTGCCGTTTCTGGGGTGGTGCCTGTCACTCGGAAGGCATATCAGGCTTTCGCGGGGACGTTTCGGAAGTATCAAAAAAGTTTACCGCGAAGCCGCCGACTGGCTCAGGAGAGGCATGTCCGTATTATTCTTTCCGGAAGGCACCCGCAGTGACACGGGAACAATAAGCGCGTTCCAGAACGGCGCTTTTAAGCTTGCCATAAAAGAGAAGAAACCTATTCTCCCCATAGCTATAACCGGCACCGGCAATGCCATACCAAAAGGAAGCTGGGTTTTTAAAACAAAGGCGCACGGCACGATAACAATACTTCCTCCGGTTGATGTGGAGAATTTTAAACCCGGTGATTTTGTGAACCTGAGGGATATCGTGCACACAAAATTAAAGACCGCCGCCAGCCCCGCATAATGATTTTTGGTATAAGCACGCCCTACAATCTGCGCGAAAGTATCGGTTGGCTGATACGGAATGTCGCGGGCCTAAGCAGGAAAAACGCCGGGATCGTTAAGTGCGTCCCTAATTCCCACGTAGTCAATCCGGACATTAAACCCCAATATAAGATCGTATTTGTCGGCGACATCGCGCCGAGCGCAAGAAGCCGCATTAAGTTCGGTCGGGAATTAAAAGAGTTTGTAAGCGGAAGCGACTGCCTAATCGCGAATTTTGCGGGAACCATTACCGGAAAGCGGCAGAGGGTCGTGCCGTTCGATCAGGCGCATACCCCGCAGATAAGAGACATGCTCGCCGATTTTTTTCCACCGGAAAAAACCTGCATTTCCGTTGCCAATAACCACGCCGGAGATTTCGGTAAAAAGGTGTTCCTTGAGTCCGTAGAGATGCTGCGCTCCCGCGGCTTTAGGGTATTCGGCTGGAATGAGCGGCCCTGCGTCGATATTAACGATGATATCAGACTGATTAACGGAACCATGTGGTCGAACCGCCCTTGTGATTATGTATGCAGGCTTGAAGATTCAGAGCGCCGCATTAAGCCCGGTGCGTTTAATTTCCTCTATCCGCATTTCGGATACGAACTCGAGCTCTATCCGAGGCCGGAAATCGTTGCGCTCGGGAGGGAGTTAACAGGGAAATTCGATGCCGTTATAGGGGACCATCCTCATTGCCCGCAGCCGGTGACCGTCGAAGAAGCAGATGGCATTAAGAGGGTTCTGGCGTATTCAATGGGGGATTTCTGCACCTCGGAAAGAATGAAAAAGTACCAGTACGGAATTATTTTAAAACTGGAATTAGGCCGGGACAATGCCGGAAGGCTCTTGGCAGGCAAAGTCGAGTGGTGCCTTACAAGGTGTACGCCGCTTCCGGACGGAGATTTTATAGTAAAAAAAGGCGGGATATTTCACCCGCCTTTTTTTTTATCGAAAACGCTTAGAATTTAGAATCTCGAGCGTCTTCCGCCTCCGCCTCCGAAGCCGCCTCCGCCTCCGAATCCTGATCCGCCGGATCTCTCTCTTGGCGGCTTGGCTTTGTTTACCGTAAGCTTTCTTCCGTTAAGCTCCTGGCCGTCTAAGGCTTCGATAGCTTTCTGGAGTACTTCTTCGGATTCTACTTCAACAAAACCAAAACCTTTCGCTCGGCCCGTATATTTGTCCTTTATCAGGGTTACCGACTTTGTCTGTATCCCCTTTTGTTCAAAATGGCTCTTTATCTCGTCTTCGCTTGTGTTGTAATCCAAGTTGCCTACGTAAAGTTTACTTACTTGTTCCATTATCTTACTTTCTCCTTTTTGACTTCCGCCCACGGGCGGAACAACATTTCTTCAAAACAACGATCCGACACTTATCCTTTCTTCTTTTTTCCCTTTTCCCTCCTTTTTTGCGATGGTTTAACAAAATGGCGCCTTTCACGGCACTCCCTGAAAATACCTTCTTTCAGGCAGCGCATTTTAAAGCGCTTTAACGACCTCTCGAAATCACGTTCATTGTATATTTCTATCTTTGCCATAATGTTTTCCTTATTTACAAGTGCTAAAGGGGTTACAAACGAACTACCGGTGCTTATCTGTGAGTTTAATGAATGGTGTGTACCTCTGGTAGGAGCGTCAAGACCAATCAACTCTCCGAAAGAACCTCTTATCGCACGACAAGTATACACGTTTTGGCCGTGTTTGTCAAGGACTATTTTGTCAAAAACTATTTTGCTTGCTAACGGCGGAAAGAGGTATTATAATAATAGCACTTATTTCAAAAAGAGGAGGAAGCATGTACAGGGAAAAGATTAAAGTGCTGGATTGCACCATCCGCGACGGCGGCCTCATGAACAACCATGACTTTGACCGCCGTTTTGTCCGCGAGGTCTACAAGGCGGTTTCGCAGGCCGGCATAGACTACATGGAGATGGGGTACAAGAACTCCAAAGAGCTTTTTTCGCCTAAGGAATACGGCCTATGGAAATTCTGCGATGATGAGGAGATACAGAAAGCAATCGACGGTATAGAGCCCAAAACAAAGGTCTCCATAATGGTCGACGTGGACCGCGTTAATATGGAGGACGTAAAGCCCGCTTCCGAGAGCCCCGTCGACATGATACGGACCGCTACATATGTCAAAGATATTGACAAGGCGATATACATGGCCAACCATTTCGCCGATAAGGGCTATGAAACCACCATTAATATAATGGCGATATCCAGGGATCAGGGCAGCGAACTGGACGAAGCGCTTCGCCAGGTCGAGGAAGAAAGCAGGGTCCTCGCACTTTATATCGTGGACAGCTTCGGAGCGCTCTACCAGGAGCCTGTCGAGCGCCTGGTAAAACTCGCCAAGGGCATCTTAAAGACAAAAGAGGTGGGATTCCACGGCCACAATCACCAGCAGCTGGCGTTCTCCAATACAATAGAAGCGATTATTCACGGCGCGAATTTCCTTGACGGCACGGTCTACGGGATAGGCCGCGCGGCGGGAAACTGCCCGCTGGAGCTGTTGATAGGCTTCCTGAAAAACCCGAAGTTTGACTTGCGGCCGATACTGGACCTTATATCCAAGGAGCTTGTCCCCCTCAGAAGCAAGATCGAATGGGGTTATGTTATTCCATATGCCATATCCGGCATGATGAACGAGCACCCCAAGGCCGCCATGGCGCTTCGCAAAAGCGCTAAAAAAGAAAATTACCGCGAATTCTACGAAAGCCTCCTGAACCTGGGGCTGGATTAAAAAAGTGAAAGACAAAAAGACAGATGTTAAAGTGCTCAATTTTATAGCCGAGGCGGGTCTGCTTAAACGCGTCAGGCGTTCCGGTTGGTGGGTGCTGGGCATAAAAGATACAGAGACGGTCGCCGACCACAGTTTCAGATGCGCGGTTATAGGTTACGTTTTAGCCATGATGGAAAAAGTCCCTCCCTACAAGGTGCTTCTCATGACGCTGTTTAACGATATTCACGAAGCCCGCATAAACGATTTACATAAAATGTCCCAACGCTATATCGAGTCCCGCAAAGCCGAAGACACGGCGTTCGCTGAGCAGGTAGAGCCGCTGCCTAAGGCTATTAAAGAAGAACTTTCCGGGCTGTACACCGAGAACAGGAAGCAGAAGACAAGGGAAAGCATTATTGCAAGAGACGCCGATATTTTAGAGTGCCTTATCCAGGCAAAAGAATACAAGGAATATGGTTTTAAGGAGGCGCCCAGGTTCATGAAAAAAGCGCCCCGCGCCCTGAAGACAAAAAGCGCCAAACGCCTCTGGACGATAGCCCGCGCCGTTAACCTGAATGAGTGGTGGGAAAAGTTAAGCTCTTTTAAACGCTGAAAGTTTAAGTAAAAAAGGAAGGAAAAATGGAAAACATCCGGCCCGGTTACAAAAAATTGCTTATTATCGCAATTGTGGTATACCTGATCGGTAACTGCATAATGCTGTCGGTATTATTTTACGACGTTGAGCAGATAAAACATTGCCTGACGCATTCAACGGGTAAACGTTAGCGTAAGGGCGCTGCCGATAAATGGAGGAACAGTCGTGAAAAAGGCATTGCGTGTACTGATTGTTTTGGGGCTCTTGATAGCGGTTGTTGCAGGCGGCCTAGTTTTAGAACGCAGGCAATTGATAAATTTCGCGGTAACAATAGGCGCGACAAACATCCTGGGCGCTCCGGTGCGCATAGATTCGGTATCTTTAGGTGAATCCGGCGGGAGCTTCCGCATGGAGGGTTTCAAGGTATATAACCCGAAGGGATTCAAAAAAGAGGTGCTTGCCGATATATCCGCCATAGACGCCGAATACGACGCCGCGGACGTTCTCTCGGAAAACGTGCTTCACCTGAAGAAACTCACAATTGAGGTAAAGACCCTGCTCGTTCTCAGGAATAAAGAAGGCGTATTGAATGTGGATGAATTGAGAATCGTAAAGGACGTGATGAATATAAAGATGCATATCGATACCCTGGTTTTAACGGCCGACAAGGTGATATATAAGCATTACACGAAGGACGGCACCCCGGCAGTCGAGGGATTCAACATAAATATCAAAAACAAGACCTACAAGGACATAAATACGGCCGAGCAGCTGGGGAAAAAGATTCTCTCGGAGATCCTGGCAAAAACCACGATAAAAGACGCGGCGGTTCTTGGCGCCGCGGCTCTGGCGGGCCTGGCACTGGCGCCTCCAATAGGCCTTCCTATTGCGGCCGCGATTTTAGTCGGGGGCAACGACTCGGTTAAGGCGGACTTCAATAAAAGCTATGATGAGGTATATGCCGCCGGCTGTGCCGCCATGAAGCGCATGGGGACGCTTAAGAATGAGAATAAGGCAAAAGGCGCCCTTAGCGGGTCGGTAGAAGGCGGCAGGGTAAAAATAAAAATAAAGCAAATGGGAAAAAAAGTGCACGTTACCGTCTCCGGCAGAAAAATTGTTATGCCCAAGCCGGAAATTGCCGGCGGCGTGCTTTTTGAAATGTCACGCGAATTGGGGAAGTAAGAAATGCGCGGAAAAAAGATTATCACGAATTTATTGATTTTACTGGCCGCGCTTTTTATTGCCGCGGCCGTCGGGGAAATCGCTTTCCGCACCCGTGATTTAAAAGACAAAAATAAAGGGCTTAAGGCCTGCATGGGCGGCGTAAACAGGAAATACCACTATTCCTTTAAACCGAACATGCGTTCGCGAATGGTCGCCTCAAAAAATAACGAATTTGACGTGGGGGTAAAGATAAACAACTACGGCTTTCGGGGGAAAGACATCGAGGAACATAAGAAAACCGGCATACCGCGTATCATGGTGATAGGCGATTCTTTCACCTTCGGGGTCGGCGCGGAAGAAGACCAGACCATACCCTTTTTGATCGAGAGTTACCTTGCCGATGAAGGTAAAAAGGCAGAAGTCATAAACGCCGGATTCGGAAGCTATTCATCCCTCCTGCATTATTTAAGACTGAAAGACGAATACCTGCGGTTTGAACCGGACCTTGTGCTTTACCTTTTTGATTTTTCCGACCTCCAGGACGACTGGCGTTACGAGAGAAGCCTTGTGTACGATAAATCCGGCAGGATGCTTCGCTGTGATCCGGCCTTCGTTAACGGCAGGCGAGACTGGTGGAAAGTTATGCGCATGCACAGCAGGCTCTGCGTCTATATTCACAATAAAGTCATCCGTCTTATAGGCAAGATACGGATACTGGGCCTTAAGAATTACATAAGGGCCAAAATGGAGGGGAAAAGTTCCAAATCCCTTATCGTGACCAGGAAGCCGGAAGGGGAAAAATTTGAATCCATAGAATACGACGTGCACTTCATGTTGAGGGGAAGGCCCCGGCTCCCGGAAATAACCGAACACTTCAAGAGAACCGAGAAGTATCTAAATCTCATAAAGGACGTTTTGGCCGAAAGGGGGATACCGATGATACTTGTAATCCTCCCGCGCGGTATTCACGTGGGCCCTTACCAGTGGCCGGAGGGCAGGAAGGTCTGGGGATTTAAAGAGGGCGTAATGTACGACGATTACTACGCGTTTGATATGCTGGAGGATTACGCAAAAAGAGAAGGCGTCCCCTGCATAAATACCCTTCCGGCTCTGTTGAAAAATAATGATAAAGAACTCTTTTTTCCTTTCGACGGACATTTCAATCCGGAGGCAAATAAAGTAACCGCGAAGGCTATAGTGGAGGATAAGGCTTTCAGGGAGACGCTGGAATATGATACAATAACAGAGCAAGGGCAAAAATGAAGAAAAAAATACAGGGACCGGCCCCATGGAAAAGAAAAAGTTAGTGCTCGGCGCAGCCGGTAAAAAAGAACCCGGCGCCGTTACGCTTGATATCGACCCCAGGCATGCACCCGAGGTAGTTCACGATCTGAATAAAATCCCATGGCCCTTCGAAGATAACCGTTTCGAGAACATAACCTGCCATCACGCGCTTGAACACCTGGACGGTGTAGACGGCCCTATGCGGGAGATGCACAGGATATGCAGAAAAACCGGCGAGATTTACATCGAAGTTCCGCACCACACTTCGTGGTGCGCGAATGCCCCGGAGCATAAATTGAGATTCAGTTATTTTGCCCTGGACGGCTATCTCGAAGGCGGCATTACGAAGTGGGCGACCACGGACAAAAAATTTACGCTTATAAAAAGAAAAATAACTTTTAACAGGGCTTTCAGGAGATATTTTCTTCACATCCTTTTCAATAAGTTCCCGCTTTATTACGAAAGGTTCTGGGCCTACATTATTCCCGCGGAGAACCTGGTGTTTTGCCTGCGGCCCGTAAAATAAAAAAGCCTGCCCGGCGGCAGGACAAGGAGAATCGGATGCCCGAGAAGGTTCTGGATATAGGGTGCGGCAATAATAAGATAAAAGGCGCCACGGGACTGGATATAAGCAAAGATACCCAGGCGGATATCATATGGAATTTGAATGCCTATCCGTATCCCATCGAAACGGACGGGATCGATAAAATATACGCGAAGCATGTCATAGAGCACGTGGACGACCCGATAAAATTTTTAAACGAAGTATACAGGATCGCAAAGCCCGGAGGCAGTTGTTTTATCGAGACGCCCCATTTTTCGTGCTACGTGGCGTATTCGGAGCCGCAGCACAAGCGCTATTTTTCCTATTTCATGATCGACGAGATATTGAAAAAGGTCCCCTTCAAGCTTGCCAAAAGGGAAGTAACGTTTTACAAGAGCTTCCGGTTCTGGGGAATAAAATACCTGGCGAATAAATACCCCCGCAGCTACGAGAGGTTCTGGACGTATATCTTTCCGGCTGAGAACGTCAAAATATGGCTCAGGAAATAGAATGATGAGATTAATAACGGGTATCCTTATTATTTTTTTCGCCTGGACCGGGATGCTTTTCGCGGCGAGCTCCAACGGAACAAGACTTCTTGATCGGGGAAAAATAGAGGCGGGCTATGAGTATAACAACATGTTCAAGAGGCCCCTTGCGCGGTCGTACGGAAACTTGAGTACGACGGACAACTTTTTTATTCTTTCGGTGGGCGTATTTGACTGGCTTACCCTGGACGGCAAAATAGGCGCGGGCGACGAAATGGTAAAAGGCGGGATCCACCTGCCGAAGCTTCGATTCCGCACGGGGTTCGCCGGCGGGTATGGCCTGAGGATCAGGTTTTTTGAGCACGCCGGAACGGGCGTCCGCATTATAGCCGGCGCGCAGCATATCAGCGTGCATCCGCAGGACAGGAGCATAAACAACGATAAGTACAAGACCTTTCTCGATGACTGGCAGGTGTGCGGCCTGGTTACGAAAAAATTCAAATATTTAACGCCCTATGCGGGGATGAAATTTTCCGACTGCGAATTCGTCTACAACATAAACAAGCACGATAAGAAAAGGCGGTATTCCCTGAATCATATCGGCTTTGTTTTCGGTTCGGATTTTTGGATTCTTGAGGATAAGATAAGGGTCAACGTTGAGGCGCGGCTTTTTGACGAAAATGCTTTTTCGACAGCTGTAGCGCATATGTTTTAAAGGGGCATTGCCATGGAAAACGACACTCTGTACGGACGACTTAAAAAGACCGCGTTGAAACATGCCGGCCGGCCCGCGATCCGGTACAAGAAAGAAAACGAGTGGAGCGAGCATTCGTTTGGAGACCTTCTAAGCGGCATAGACTCGCTTGCGGATTTTTTATCGGAACAGGGGATAGTAAAAGGCGACAGAATAGCGATAATGCTGGAAAACAGGCCGGAATGGCCCATTGTTTTTTTCGCGTCAATTTCGATAGGCGCGATCCTGGTTACCGTTAACCCGGAAATAGCAAAGAAAGAAATGGACGCCATGCTCGCGGACTCAGCCTGCAGGATTTTTTTCGTAAGGGATTATGGTTTTCCGCGGCCGCCTTCGGTGGAGAAGATTATTCCGGTGGAATCCGACGAATTTAAGAAGGCGGTTTCCCGGACCGCCTCTATGCGGCGCGGTAAGGCGCCGGACCGCCGGGACGCAGTGGGCCCGGATGACTCCGCGTGCATTCTTTATACCTCCGGCACAACCGGTGACCCAAAGGGGGTCATGCTCTCGCACAGAAATTTTCTATCCAACAGCGACTCGTTATGCAAAATGAACCTTGGTTCCCATAAAGACAGGATTTTCGCGGCCCTTCCGCTTGATCAGAATTATCCTCTGATGGTAACTACAATACTGCCTCTTATGCTTGGAGCAAATATTATTTACCCCGGCAGCCTTAGCGCGGAAAATGTAGTGAAGGCGATGGAGGAATCGAAGCCGACCGTTTTCGTGGGCGTGCCGCAGGTTTATCACGCGTTTTATAATGGCATCCTCGATCAGGTTGAGAAACTGCCGCGTTTTATGAGGTCACTGGTAAACTCTCTTGCCAGAGTGATGTACAAAGTTATGACCGCCACCGGCCTTAATCCGGCCCGGCACCTGTTTTCCGCCGCACATAAGAGACTTGGCGGCTCCTTGCGCTACTGCATAAGCGGCGGCGCGAAGTTAAACAAAGAGATAGCGATAGGGCTTGCCAAGTTCGGCTTGAAGGTGCTGGAGGGATACGGCCTTTCCGAAACATCGCCGGTTTTGACACTGAACCCGCTCGCGAAGCAGAAACCCGGCTCCGCCGGCGTAGCCATACCGGATGTGGAGATACAGATAGCCAAAAAGAATAAGGAAGGGTTCGGCGAGGTTATCGCGCGCGGGCCCAACGTAATGAAGGGGTATTATAAGAGGCCTGATTTGACTGCCGAAGTCATAAAAGACGGCTGGTTCCGCACGGGCGACATCGGACGTATTGATAAAGACGGATACCTCTTTTTAACCGGAAGGAAAAAGGATGTTATCGTTTTAAGCTGGGGAGGCAACATCCACCCCGAAGAGGTGGAAAGGGCGTATATGGCGGAAATGCCGCTTAAAGAAATATGTGTGTTCGAGGCCCCGGCGCAAAGCGGCGTGAAGGAAAACGATGTTCTCTGGGCGGTTTGCGTTCCCAAAGCGCGGTTTCTGGAGAAACACGGCGAGGAAAATATAAGGGAGGCGCTCAAGGAGAAGCTTGAAATTGCTTCGAAGAAGATGACGCATTACAAAAGAATCATGGGATTTATCGTAACGCTTGAGCCGCTTCCGAGGACGCGCCTCGGCAAGATCAAAAGATATCTCGTTAAAGAACGTTACGGCCACACCTCGGAAATGCGGGAAAAATACGGCAGTAAGGAAAAAAAACTCTCAAAAGAAGACATGGATCTTTTGCTGAAAGAGACGGCCCGTAAAATAATAGCCTTTCTCAAAGAGCATACGAAGGTCGAGAATATAAATCCCGGCGATTCGCTCGAACTCGACCTCGGAATTGATTTTCTGGGACGCAAGGATCTCGCCGCGGGGCTTGAAAGAACACTTAACAGAAAAATAAGAGAAGAGGTTGTTAAAGACGCTTTTACGGTAAGAGATTTGATTACGGGCATGGAATCGTGAAAAAGAAGATAGTTCTTATTTTTCTGATCGCGCTACTCATATCCGCCGCCGCCGGCGCTTACTATGCGTTCTTTTACGACATCGCGGAGAAAAGATACAACAAGATCATGTGCTACTACATCGCGCGCGGGGTTACCGGCGCCTCAGGCGATTTTTACGAAAAAATAACCCATTTAAGTAATTTTGTCAATGAAAACGTAGTTCCCAACGACCCTTACCGGGCCCGTCTGGATACGTGTGCTATCGAAAAACTTGTATCCGGGCTTGGATGGTGCGACCAGCAGGCCAGGATATTTATGCAGCTTGCCCGCAGCATAGGCATATCCTCAAGGCTCCTATTTCTCAGAGACAGTGCCGGCTCTTCGCCGCATTCCATAGCGGAGGCGCTGGCGCCGGATAAAAGGTGGGTAATCGTGGATTCCGCCTTTAAGCTGGATCTCAGGAACAAAAACGGCGGTTTTGCCACGCGCTCCGATATAAAAGAGGATATCGGCATAGTCCGGGATAATAGAAGGGTCAAATTGAGAGCGGAATTCGAAAAGGCGTGGGGGGAACTTGAGTTCCTGTCAATTTACTACAACCCCCCGACTTATGTAACAGAAAAAAAAGTAACGGCAATCGACTATTTGAAATTCGTTCCCACAAATTTGATAAGGCCGGTAGTATCCGTTATAAGCCGCAGGTATCTTAACCGCATCGAGCCGGATATAAAGAATCCTTTTGAATTCGAAATGATAAAGGCGCGAACATACCATCTTCTCGGTTATTATGAAAAGAGCGCGAAACTGTATGACGGTATCATCTGTAATTCGAATGACTTGCCGCTCGTTCGAAAAGCCCAATATTTTAACGCGATACTGCTTAAAGACCGGGGAAGATACGACGGGGCCCGTGATTATATTACGGAGGTTCTAAAAAAAGACAGGGACAACCCGTACAGGAAATTTTTAATCGGCCTGCGGGCGCAAGTGTTCGAGAAAACAGGAAGGCCCCTGGAAGCCGGCAGAGATTTAAAAAGCGTCGGTTACGACCTGGAGGTATGATCTGGATACAAAAGACAAAAGAGCGAAAATTCTTGTTTGTGATGATGACGAGAGCATTCTAGAGGTAGTCAAAACCATATTGCTCGCCGAAGGCTACGATGTGGAAGCGGCGAATAATGGGAAAGAGGCGATAGAGGCGTTTAAGAGGGAAACCCCTGATCTTATCATATTGGATGTTTCCATGCCGGGCATGACGGGTTTTGAGGTGCATGACAGAATAAAGCTCTATGTCGGGGAAAAGTACACGCCTGTGATTTTTATGACCGCGAGCGTAAAGATAGACCATAAACTGAAAGCGCTCCACGGGGGAGCGGTGGATTACCTGATAAAGCCGGTGTCGCCGGACGAGTTGACCGCCCGCATAAAGAATTTCCTGGAGCTTAAGGACAAGCACGACAAATTAAAGGAGGAGGCGACTTTCGATTGGATGACGGGCGTGCTCAACAAGGCCTATTTTTTGAGGCAGGCCGAAGAAGAGCTTGAAAAGTCACTACGCAACAAGTTTCCCCTCGCGTTTATGCTGACAGATATAGACGCCCTGAAGGAGATAAATGATACGCTCGGCCATCTGGCAGGCGATAAAGTCATACGCGAATCCGCGAACAGGCTGAAACGTTTCGTGCGCAAAATAGACCTTATCGGCCGCTTCGGCGGAGATGAGTTTATGGTAATGCTTTCGCACAAGAACGAGTCGCAGGCGCGTGTGGTCGCGGAAAGGTTGAAGAAAAGCATGGGAAGGCCCATTGTTTTTGAGGGAAGCAGAATAAATGTTACTTTCAGCGCTGGAATCGCCTGGACCGAAGGCAGCGAAGCGATCAGCATCACACTTCTTTTAAAGCGCGCCGACAAGGCCCTTTATGAGGCAAAATCAAGAGGGGGAAATCGCTGTATTATATCGTGAAATAGATCCCGCATGCGTACCCATCTGATAATCCGCAAGAAAAAAAGAGCCTTTTTTATTTACCTTGATTGCTTTGATTTCTAGATATACAATAAACGCATGGACGCGAATTTAGGCGAGAGGTTCAGGCGCTCGGCGCTTGAAGAACCCAACCGGATAGCGATACAATCCAAAAAAGACGGCAAATGGACCGAGATTTCTTACGGCGAGCTCAACAACAGGATCGAATCGCTCGGAGCGCGCCTCATAGAGCGCGGCGTTGGAAAAGGCGACAGAGTCACAATAATACTTGAGAACGGGCCCGAGTGGCCCGTTATTTTTTTTGCAGTCGTTTCCATAGGCGCGATCGCTGTTCCCATCAACCCTGAAGCAAGCCGGGAAGCAATTGATAATATCCTGAAGGATTCCGCGTGCAAGATCACGTTCAGGGCGGATTTGGCCGACATTAAAGGCAGCCGCTCCGCCGGCGACCGCCCCGGCTGTCAGCCCGGCGCCGATTGCAAGCCCGATGAAACGGCATGCATCCTGTACACCTCCGGCACAACGGACGAGCCGAAGGGTGTCATGCTTTCGCACAGGAACCTGCTTTCCAACGAAGCCTCACTTTATAAACTGAAGATCCTTACGGAAAAAGATAAAGTTGTTTCGATTCTACCCCTGCATCACGCTTATTCGCTAACTACAACCATGCTTCTTCCGCTTCTTTGCGGCGCCACAATCGTGTATCCCGGCAGTATAAGGGGGGAGACTGTTACGGAAGCCATGCGGGAGGTGAATCCCACTCTTTTCATGGTCGTACCGCAGATACTTTACGCGTTTCACGGCAAAATTACGGAAAAATTTAAAAAAATACCGTTTCCGCTCAACGTTTTGGTTAAAATAATAACCGCGTTTTTGTGCGACATCAGAAACAGGACCGGCATAAACCTTTCCCGGTATATCTTTTGCGGCATTCACAGGAAATTCGGGAATAGGCTTCGCATGTTTGTGACCGGCGGCGCAAAGCTCGAGTCAAAGGCCGCCGGAGACCTGTTTAAATTCGGATTTACGATGCTGGAGGGTTACGGCCTTACGGAAGCGTCGCCGGTTTTAACCTTTAACCCGCTTAAAAAATCGAAAATCGGTTCTGTGGGAGTGCCGATTCCGAACGTGAAAATAGATATTTGCGGCAAGAATAAAGACCGCGCCGGAGAGGTCCTCGCGCAGGGGCCCAATATCATGAAGGGATATTATAAAAGGCCCGATTTGACCGCCGGGGTTATAAAAGACGGATGGTTCCACACCGGCGACATTGGCTATATCGACAAAGACGGATATTTATTCCTGACAGGCAGGTTAAAAGACGTTATCGTGATGAGTTCCGGCCTGAATGTTTATCCTGCGGACATAGAAGAAGCCTATGAAAAAGCGCCGCCTATCAAAGAAATGTGCGTGTTTGAAATTCTTCACAAAAGAGGGAAGGGAGAGACCTGGATCCTCTGGGCCGTGGTGGTGCCGGACCTCGGCTATTTCCGGAAACACAACGAGATGAATTTAAGAGAAGTCGTCAAGGCAAACATCGAGATGATATCAAAACAGCTGCCCGCCTACAAAAGGGTAATGGGATTTACCGTAACGCTGGATGAGCTGCCGCACACGGTTCTGGGCAAAGTCAAAAGATACCTCATCAAGGATCTCTATCTTTCCAGGATAACCGAAAAGAGCGATTTAGAGGCGAAGAAGGAATTAACCGAAGACGAGAAAGAGTTTATGGAGAAGCCCGTATCGAAAAAGATCGTAAGCTATCTTAAAAAAGATACGGGCGTAAGTGACATAAAGCCGCAGGATACGCTGGAACTTGACCTTGGTATAGATTCCCTGAAAAGAGTTGAACTTGCCGCGGCTTTTGAGAAGATTTTCAACGTAAAGATAAAAGACGAGTCTGTCTGGAGGGCGTTTACCGTGAAGGATTTAATCGCGGCCGCGGAAGCGCGACTGGCGGAGAAAGGAAAAGGCGGCCCTCTTTCCGAGGAGGAAAAATCCTTCGGCCCTGATGAGTGGGGCAAAATCCTTTGCGTGCCCCCGAAGAAGGAAAATAAAGAAAAAATAGGCCTGCGCCCGGGCCCGAGCGCGCGGCTTTTAAGCCTGGCTTACGATTTAACGTTCGGCTTTATGCTGAAAGTATTCTTCAATCTCAGGGCGGAAGGCCTGGAAAACATTCCCGATAAGGGGCCGTACATCATATTTGCCAATCATACCAGTTATTTCGATCCGCTCATTATTACCGTGCCGCTTTCCATGCGGCAGAGACTGGATTTGTTTTTCATAGGCTTCAAGGCCCTTTTTGATCTACCCGTTGTCCGCAGGCTTATCGTGATAGGCCGGCTTATTCCGCTTAATTTTACAGCGCATTTCCTGGAAGCCCTGAGGAGCTGCTACTACATACTGAAAAACGGAAAAAATCTATGTATATTTCCCGAAGGCATGAGGAGTTTTGAGCCGAAAGTTAGCGAATTTAAGAAAGGTTTCGGTATACTGGCGAAGGAAACAGGGGCCAAGCTCCTGCCCGTATTCATAGAAGGGGCGTTCGAGGCATGGCCCCGCACCGCGACACTGCCTAAAAGGCATCCGATAAGGGTGAAATTCGGAAAGCCCCTGGATGTCGAGAAATTGCGGAAAGAAGGCCTCGAAATGGGCGCCAAGGACGATTATGCGGCTATATGCATGGCGGGTAAGAAAGCATTAATCGATATTGGACAAGACCTAAAAAGCCGCTAACGAGGTTGGTCGCGACATCCCTCGCCTCACCCACAGCCTGAAGGAGGCGGATACGACTATAAATATCCCCAGCCCTATGGTAATCCCGGAAAAGCGTTTCACCAAAGATATAGTATAACGGAATAAGCCTAATGTTAAATATTTTTCACCCCTGACTTGACAAATTCGAAATCATCATTATACTTAATAT
>CAZYPU010000008.1:0-35964 GCA_964649665.1 uncultured Planctomycetia bacterium | reverse complement strand
GCCTTACAAAGTTTTTATCCGAAGAATTAGGTATAGAGGTCAAACTTGGAGATCCATTAGAAGGACTCAAAGTCGAGCCAAAAGCGGTACCCGAAAGGGATAAGATTTCCTATCGGCTGGGCCCGGCGGTGGGCGCCGCTTTAACCGACGGAAAAGGCATAAATCTCCTTCCGCCCGAAATTAAAGAAGAGACAAAAAGGATTGCTAAACGGGGAACCTTGGAGGTTATAGTTACGGCAGTCGTCCTTGTTTCGCTGCTTCTTTATATAGGAATGAGAATTCAGTTAGGCAATTTCAAAAAGCGAATTTCTGTTGCGAAAAAGGAGCTTTCCAGCTTACAACATCAGTACAAGAAAGCCGAAGCGCATCATCTGGCAGGCATGGTACTGATAGATGAGCCGCACTGGGAGGACATTCTTAAGGAGCTAAGCCACCTCATTCCTCACGAAATCCACCTTACGGATATGCGCATGGAAGACAATATCATTACAATAGAGGGGATCGCCTCTTCCGAACGCGGGGAACAAATTCTCTCAACTTTTATACTCGCGTTAGAAAAAGGGATATTTAAAAATGTAAAACTTGTAAGTGTTAAAGATTTAAAGGACCAGGTCGGGAACGAGTTCGTGGTAAAGTGCTGGGTGGACTAAATAGTCGTAAGTCGTAAGTGGTAAGTCGTAAGTAGCGGGAAAGGCGAATGAAGATAGGCAAACTTGAGTTAACACAGGAAAAAATGATTATCGCGATAGCGGGGATAATTGCGGCCGCGGCGCTGATAGTATATATTGTTTTCTACGCGCCGCTTTTAGGGGGAATAAAGAAAAAGTACATAGAATGTAAGTCGATAGAAAACGATGTCATCGACATGCGCACTATCATAAAAGGCGCGGGAAAGGTTTACGGAGACCGTATCCTCTCTACGGAAGAAGAGGTTTACGGCACGCTGGACGAATTAACAAAACACGGCAGCAAGATCGAAGGAGTTAATTTTCTTTCCATAAAACCAAAAGAAATAAAAAAGGAAAAGGGCGCGGAATATAAAATAATGCCGGTAGAACTGAAGGTAGAATCGTCTTACGAGCAGCTCGGCGTTTTTCTCGGCTCACTTGATGACCTGGAAAAGGGGCTGGTGAAAGTAAAAAGCTTCGATATAGACCGGGACGAAACAAAACCCGGCCAGTTCATTACGGACGTCACGATAGAAGTTTATATCTCAGGACGCGAATCAAAATGAAGAATAAAAAATTAATAGTCGCAATCGTTTTATGCGTTGCGGGCGTTTTAAGCGTAATATACGGCATAATTGCGCCCACAAAAGGAAAGAAAAGCACGCGCAGCCAGGCTTCCGAACCTACCGAAACAGCTGCGCCTGCAAAGAAAATCGTCCCGACAGAGCGGCGCGCGAAAAAGACAGAATTTACCTCATGGGGCAGGAACCCCTTTCTCCCGAAAGGAGCTCCCGGCGCGGCAGGTTCTGCATTTGTGCTGGAAGGCATAATGTGGAGTGAGAAAAATCCCAAAGCCATGATAAACAGTACTATAGTGGAAATAGGTGATGAGATCGGCGGGAATAAAATAATTGATATAAAAAAAGATAGGGTTATATTAAGTGATGGTACCGAGAAAATTACTCTCAGAATGGAAACGCAAGATTCTACTCCAAAAGGAGGTAGTAAAAAATGACATTTACCTGGAGCCCTGTAAGCATTATAAACACAATTTTATGCGCGACGATATTGATTTTAGGTTATCGCAATTACAAGGAAAACAAAAATATAGTAATCTTTTCTGTTGTCATAGCCTTTGGCGTTTTCGGCATATCACATATCTTGACACTTTTTGGTCTTGGAAAGAGCCTGTCTGCTCTATTAATCGGAATCCGAATGTTCGCCTATCTCTGCATCATCATCGCGCTTGTTTTATCCAAAACAGAATCAAAAGGTTAAGGCACATTTATAAGCAATGATAATCAAAATCGGTATTATAGCAGGTGAAATCTGGAGTCATTTAGATAAAAAAGCGGTAACTAAATTATCCGAGATATATTCGGTCTTGGATCATCCAAATGATTTAATACTTATGAGCATCGGTTGGCTTGCCAGGAAAGGGCATGTAATACTCGAAAAAGAAGACAGCGATTTCAAAGTATCCTTAAGACCTCCGAAAAATAATTCATCAGTGGTGATGCAACAGTCGATATAGAAAAGGTAACACTATACGCTATTCTCATAAAGAACGCGGCGAAAAATGCCGCGTTCTTTTTAAACCGCCGGGAGCTGGGACTCAATGTAATTATTTATCAATAAGCGTACATGTTGTATACGGCGTTGTCGTAGCCGTCGCGATAGGGCCCCCAATCAAAATCTACGAGGGCATGCCCTCCTTGTAAGCAGATCTTGGAAAATAGAGGTGTCTCCGCTCAAGGCGGGCAGTCAATCCTTCGGCGCGGCCCTCGGCGCGCTCGCTTGCTCGGGCCTTGCTCAGGGCCACTCCTCGATACAGAAAAGCCTCTCCAAAGTTTAATTTTAGAGAGGCTTTTCCTCGTCGAGGAGTGGGGTGAGTGAGGAGATTCGAACTCCCGGCCTTCTGAGCCACAGTCAGACGCTCTAACCAACTGAGCTACACCCACCGCAGGTATTTTTAGTTCAAGTGAACTATGCAATGGCAGTTTCTACAAAGCCATTCTAAGTTCTTTAGCTTATTGTTTTTCCTGTCGGAATCGCGGTGATGAACAACTAAAACTCTCCTATCAGCAATGCCACAAATGCTGCATTTTTCTGGTTTTCCATATTTTTTTAACAACCGTCTATAAATATTGTAACCGGTTATCCAATTTGGCGAATTTTCACCGCAACGTATATTCTCATTTTCCCAGGAACAATGGCAATTTCGCGAGCAAAAAAATTTCTTACTTTTAGACTTCTTAAAGTCTCTAGGAGTCCTATAAATTTCCTTTCCACAATAGTCACATTGAAGCCATTTACCATTAAATTGGGCTTTGGTTTGACACTTTTTTGAACAGTATTTACCCCACCCTCTCCTTGCATGTGATTTTTTGACCCGTATATTTTTGCCGCAAAGCTTACATTTTCTTATTACCACACTTATACTATACCATGTGGTTGTAGTTTGTCAAAGCAATGAGTTAAGCCACAATCTTCCATGCTACCACTACACCATAGCCACCACGTACTTCGTTCCGCCAAAAGCGAAACGATGTTTGGCACTGCGGCCCTCGGCTTAGAAAACAGACGCTCTAACCAACCGAGCTACCCCTACCGTATTGGCGTCCCTGGCGTGATTCGAACACGCGACCCTCTGCTTAGAAGGCAGATGCTCTATCCAACTGAGCTACAGGGACAAAAGTTATTAACAAAGAGCCAAAGCATCGATCCATCCCATAATTCTTCGATGCAAATTCTTGTCATTAACTCTAATGTTTACAGTGCCGTTATATAGTACATTCTTTCGATGTCCCAAAGTACTTTTTTTGATATAAGGCTTATTAAATTGCTCCTACAGCAGATGCTTTAATAGTTTTTGCACGTAAGATTTTTTCTGCCCGAAGAATACGTCCTCTGTTGATAAACGCATCACTCGCTTTCGCTATACCGAATTTCTTGTTTTGAACAGAGATATCGTGTAACCAACGACTCAGACTACCGGTAGAAACCCCGATCTTTCTGGCAATCTGGAGATAGCTCATCCCTTTCGATCGCAACCATACGGCTTCACGTTGTTCTTGCATTCTTTTCTTCATATTAAATTATAGTTTGGTCGGGGCGCTCGGATTTGAACCGAGGATCTCCTGCTCCCAAAGCAGGCGCGATAATCCAAGCTTCGCTACGCCCCGTGAAATTTTGACAAAAAATTCATCCCGAGAAAGCGATAAATAAAAGCTTTCGAGTGGAGCATTTTCATTATAGCAACCGCAATTTTAAAAGTCAAGATAATTGGATTTTAGGGCGCAAATCTGGTATAATCGTATGTAATGAAGCTGTGCAGCGCGTGCCTTCTGGGAATAAAATGCAGATATGACGGCAAATCGAAGCCGCGTAAAAGCGTTATTAAACTCGCTAAGAAAGAAATCCTCGTTCCCGTTTGTCCCGAGCAATTAGGCGGCCTGCCGACGCCGAGGGGACCCTCCGAGAGAAGGGGGAAAAGGGTTGTCATGAAGGGCGGCAAAGACGTGACGGAAAATTTCAGAAGGGGCTCGAGAAGCGTCCTGAAAATAGCGAAAACCCTCGGTGTAAAAAGCGTTATTTTTAAGGAAAAGAGCCCGGCCTGCGGCTCCGGGGGCGTTGTGACAGAGATGTTGCGGAAAAACGGCATAAAGGTGGTGTTATATGCATAAAAAAAAGATATTGATAATTGATGACGAGGAGACATTTGCCGAAGGGGTGAAATTCAATCTCGAGGAAACCGGCAAATACGTAGTGACAGTTGAAAATAAGGGCTCCAAGGGCTTTGACGCGGTAAAGAAGTTCAGGCCCGATTTGATCTTGCTGGACCTTATGATGCCTGATACAGGCGGCGATAAAGTGGCTTTCGAGCTCAAGAATTGCGCGGATACTCGAGACATACCCGTTATCCTGCTGACCGCGGCTGTGACAGCAGAAGAAGAGGCAGAAGCCGGCGGCGTTTTAAGCGGGTATCGCATCATGGCAAAGCCGGTAGATCTGGAAAAGCTTATCGCTGCCGTGGGAGAAGCGTGCCCGTGATAAAAGATATTTTACTTGCCGTCGTACAGGCGGCCACGGAATTTTTACCCGTGTCCTCCTCGGGGCACCTGGCGCTTATTTCGAATCTCATTTCAGAACCGGACCTTTTTTTCTTCACAACCCTTCACCTCGCCTCGCTCGCGGCCGTTATTATTTTTACAAGAAAAGAAATCGTAAACCTTCTCAGCTTTGAGAAGCGATACAGGGGGATGTGGATTTATTTAATAATTGCGACCATACCGGCGGCGCTTTTAGGATTTTTCTTTAAAGCGGAAATAGAAAAAGCGTTTTCGTCACTTCTTTTCATAGGCTGCGCCTTCATTTTTACAGGCGGCGTTCTATATTTTACCAGGTTCTCGAAAACATATTCGGATTTAAATATCAAAAATTCGGTCATAATAGGACTTTTTCAGGCGCTGGCATTATTGCCGGGCGTATCGAGAAGCGGCATGACGATTTCCTCGGCGCTTGCCTCCGGCATAGAAAGGGAAAAAGCGGTGAAATTTTCATTTTTATTATTTATCCCGCTTTCCCTCGGGGCTTTTTTACTGGAGGCGTCGGATGGGTTTTATTTTAACACGAACCTCGCTGTTTCCTTTTTTGTATGCCTGGCTGCCAGCCTGATTTTCCTTAACCTGCTTTTCTTTATAGTCAGAAAAGGAAAATTCTGGATTTTTTCGATATATTGTCTTGCGGCAGGCTTGATTTCTTTTATGATTGCGGGTATACTAAGAACATAAAGGATGAAGTAACATGACGGAATGGTCCAATTTTTACCGGCAAATGGTGGATAGAAACATAGGCGTTCTATCCCGTGAGGAACAGGGTCGCCTTCGCGAGGCATGCGTCGCCGTTACCGGCTGCGGGGGAATGGGCGGGCTCTCCGCCGAACAGGTAGTTCGTCTCGGCGTGGGCCGCCTGAAAATCGCCGATTTTGACAAATTTGAAACGCACAACCTGAGCCGCCAGCACGGTTCGACATCCGCCAATATCGGGCGCCCAAAAGCGGAGGTGCTGGGACGTTATTTCAGGGAGGTAAACCCCGAACTTAATCTGGAAGTTTTTGGCGAAGGCATCAGGCCGGAAAACGCCGAGCGTTTTCTCGATGGGGCGGAGATAGTGATTGACGGCATGGATTATTCCGACCTTGGAAACACCGCCGCGCTATACAGGGCCGCGAGGCAAAAAAAACTATGTATCGTTAACCCGAACGCCATCGGCTTTGGCGTGAACGTATTTGTGTTCGGGCCGAAAACCGTCTCCATGGAGGAATACCTGGGTTTTTCTTCGGGAAAGCCGGACCTTAAAAAAATTCTTGCCTATATGCCGAGTTATGCCGACCCGGAAATAGTTAAAAGGGCGGCGCTCGGAGAGATCAATATACCGAATCTCGTTATGCCCCAGCACCTGGGGACCGCTATCGCCGTTTCGGAAGCGGTCATGATACTTCTCGGAAGGGTAAGCGCGCCGCAGGGCCCAAATCCGCGGATAATAATACTGGACCTCCAGGACAGGGAATTCAGGATTACCGGATGAGGGCAGAAAAAGCGGAAACCATTACCGCGTCAATTTTCGACCTTTTCAAGATCGGCCCCGGGCCGTCGAGTTCGCATACAATAGGCCCCATGAAGGCCGCGTTCCAGTTCCGCCGCGCGATAGAGCAGATCCCGAAAGAAAAGCTTAAAAAGGCAACGGGTATGAGAATGCATCTTTACGGCTCGCTCAGCGCTACCGGAAAAGGGCACGGGACAGACCGCGCCCTAAAAGCGGGCCTTTTAGGATGGAAGCCGGAGACTTGCGACACCACGGCCCTCGCGAAACTTCTCGGTCCGGAAGACAAAACCCGTTCAATAAAGATCAGCGGTATTTCGATACCGTTTGACCGGCAAAGCATTATCTTCGATAAGATCAAACACTCTTTCGCATTTAGGAACACGATGATAATGCGGCTTTTGGCGGCAAACAGCATAATCATGGAAAGGGAATACTATTCCGTAGGCGGGGGTTCGGTTCTGTATAAAGGAGAACGTGTACCCAAGAGGCCGGCACCGCCTTACAAATACAGCAATATGGAAGAATTAGAAAAGGTGCTTACGTCGCATGATATAGGCCTTAACGAGCTTATGTTGCAGAATGAAGAAGCGCTTACGGGCAGGGGCAAAAACGAAGTTTTCAGGGGGCTTGACGAAATAATTTATGTGATGGAACAGTCCGTAGAAGCGGGCCTTAATACCCAGGGCGTCCTGCCCGGGCCCATAGGACTCTCGAGAAAGGCGCCAACATTATTTAAGACGGCGCAATCACTTTTATTAGGAGATGTTCCCGACCGCTTTCTTGTTTCATTAAATGCCTATGCGCTGGCTGCCGCCGAAGAAAACGCCGCCGGCCACAGGATAATTACCGCGCCGACGTCCGGTTCCGCGGGTGTCATACCCGGCATATTACATCTTTTGAAACATCACTTCTCAAGGAACCAGGGTTCGTTACGCGAGGGATTGCTGGCCGCGGCAGTTATAGGATTTATTGTCAAGCACAACGCCAGTATTGCCGGCGCCGAAGTCGGCTGTCAGGGGGAGATCGGCGTGGCGTCCTGCATGGGCGCGAGCCTACTGGCGCATGTAGACGGTCGGCCGATAGAGGTAGTTGCCAATGCCGCGGAAATCGCGCTTGAACACCACCTTGGGATGACGTGCGACCCCGTCGGCGGTTATGTACAAATACCCTGTATCGAGCGCAACGCCATAGCCGCCGTGGTCGCTTATGATGCCTACCTTCTCGCGGCGGCAGGCGATCCTAAAAAACAGAAAATAAGATTTGACGAAGTAGTCGAGGCCATGCTGGAAACCGGCCGCGACATGTCGACAAAATATAAGGAAACCTCAAAAGGGGGCCTGGCGGTCTGCGTCACGCACTGTTAAAGAGGAATCTTATGACGCGCAAAAAAGTTTCACTTTTACTGATGCTCGGGGTGGGCTTTCTGATTACGGGCAATCTTATCGGCGCGGGCATACTGGGGCTTCCCGTAATTACGGGGCTTGCCGGCCTTATCCCGGCGCTTGTGGCGATGCTTGTAGTAGGAGGGGCCATGTTTTATACGGCTGTCGTTCTCGGGGATGAAGCAACGGCAGCGCACAACAATACATTTAATTATCCCAGCCTCTATCGCAATTACCTCGGTTTCGCCGGGAAATGGGTCGCGATCCTGGCAAACCTGCTTATATTGTACGGGCTGCTTACGGCCTACCTTACCGGCGCCACGACCATTATTGTGAATCTGTTCCATTTTCCATTTGCAAAAATATGGGTCATACTGGGTTTTTTTGTTATCATTACGACCCTGACAATAACCAACCTGAACGTTATCAAGAGATATAACGCTATCCTTATGCTGCTGTTATGGGGCTCTTTTGCCGTGATCGTCTGCATATCGGAAAAGTATGTCAAGCTTGAGCGCTTAACATATGAAAATTGGGCATATCTGCCGCTGGCCATACCGGTAATTGTAACCGCGTTTCACTTTCACAATATAATACCGACTGTCTGCCAGGGTTTGAAATGGGATTCCCGGGCAATCTGGAAGACAATGCTTTTCGGAATGATCATAGGGCTCGTGATGAACGCTGTATGGATCCAGGTGGGAATTGGGGCGCTGCCCCTGGAAAGCGGCAAGTACAGTATTGTAAATGCCTTTGTGCACAATCTTCCCGCGACCATTCCCATGTCAGCGGAAATACACTCCAAGGTATTTGCTGTCGGGTCGCTGCTTTTCGCGCTTCTTGCGATCGCGACTTCTTACCTTGCAAACGGTACGGGCCTTATGGCATTCATGAAGGACCTTACCGTAAACTATTTTAAAATTTCAAACAGGCTCCTTGTTATCGCGCTTACCTTCGTGCCGCCGCTTATCATATCTATTATTTACCCGGATATCTTTCT
The DNA here is from genome assembly GCA_964649665.1 of uncultured Planctomycetia bacterium. Taxonomy (GTDB): domain Bacteria; phylum Omnitrophota; class Gorgyraeia; order JABMRN01; family RBG-13-46-9; genus CAZYPU01. The sequence goes on along the minus strand of CAZYPU010000008.1, from coordinate 27,307 downwards.
TAAAGCGCTGAATGTTGTAGGCGGGGTGGGGATCGTTATACTTTTTGGGATACTGCCCAGCATGCTCGCCATAATACGCGCGAAGACAATTTCGCGGCGCGCGCTGGGTATAACCATGTTTATTTTATTCACACTTTTTCTGCTTTTTCAGCTGGGGCAGCAATTCGGACTGCTTAAATTTAAACCCGACTCGGCCCATACGACAAGGTCCTTCGGGGTATCGTTAAACAGAGGTTAACATGGCAAACATATCAAAGCGAATCGGATGGGAAATTTTAAAGAAATCTTTTGCGCCGTTTTTCGCGCTCTTTCTATTCGGCGGCGGCTACGTATTTTACAGGATGAAGATAGAGCCGGCGATTTCATCCGAACTTCAGGCGGGCCTCAAAAAATATATCATGACCCTTTTGGTTATGTGCATAGCGTTTATCATTCATAGAATCGCGGACGCGACCCTGGGATGGTACAGGGGGAATGTCGCCGCCAAAACCGAAACCCTGCTTGACGACAAATTAATCCCTATTCTGCGAAGGACCGTTAAGGTGACTATCTGGGTGATAGCGTTTCTCGTCATACTTCCCCTTTATGGAGTAAACATAAGCGCGTTGATTGCCGCTCTCGGCGTGAGTTCTCTCGCCATCGCGCTGGCGGCGCAGGACACCATTGCCAATATCATCGCGGGGTTTTTAATCATGATCGACACGCCCTTTGTTGAAGGCGACAGGATAAAACTTCCTTCGGGTGAGATTGTAGATGTGCTGGATATCGGCGTAAGAAGATCAAAATTTTTGTCAGTTGATAAAGCGATCGTTATCGTGCCGAACGTGGATTTGAGCAAGAGTAAGATCGTAAACTACACTTGTAAAAAATAGGGACACATCCCATTTTTTTAAAAATCGTAAAAATGGGATGTGTCCCTATTTTTTAAACCGGGATGATCTCAGCCGGCGGGAAGCCGTTAAAACCCGCGGTGGCGCTTGCCGAGGAATAAGCCCCTATATTTTTCACATAGACGACATCCCCGACGTAAAGCTCGGGTATTTCTTCGTTCAGCGAAAGCGTATCGTAGGAATCGCATGTGGGCCCCGCGAGCGTGCTCAGAAATTTCTGGCCGCGCCTCAAGGTTTTAAATTCATACCTCGCGTGGTCGAAAACCATGCCGGAGAAATCGGCGTAAATACCGTCATTAAGATAATAATAATTCTTATTGTTTCGAAAAGTTCTTCCTATAACCTGTGTAACCAGAATTCCGGCCGGCCCCGCCAAAAACCGTCCGGGCTCCGCGATAAAACGGACATTTTTGTCAAGCAGGGCCTTCATTTGTTTCCTTATCTGGCAGGCCATCCTTTCGAAATTTACCCCGGTCTGGTTGTCGAAATGCTGTATCGGAAAACCCCCGCCTATGTCGAGGATCTTTAGTTTCAATCCGTTTTTGGCCGCTTCCCTGAAGATACCGGCGGAAATTTCTATTGCCTGGAGGTAATTTTCAACATTTGTCGCCTGTGAGCCGACATGAAAGCTTACCCCTGCCGGCACAAGCCCCAGGGCCTTTGCCTTTCTTAGCATAAAAAACGCCTGTTCCGGATCCGCGCCGAACTTGAGCGAAAGCTCTACGACACTCCCGTCATTGGCCACTTTAATGCGCGCGAGAACGCGTGCGCCGGGATAATATTTCGCAAGCTTGTAAAGTTCCGGCTCGTTGTCGAAAGTCATGAGGCGCACCCTGCGTTTCCAGGCAAATGCGATATCCTCAGGGGATTTTATGGTATTGGCGAAGATAATTTTTGCCGGAGAAGCGCCCATGCGCAGGACCTGTTTCATCTCGGCGGCGCTGGCGACATCAAAGCTCGCGCCGAGTTCGACGAAGGCTTTAATGATACCGGGGTGGGGGTTCGCCTTTATGGCGTAGTACGGCATTACCTCGGGCAGGCATTTACGGAAACGCCTGTATTGCCGCTCGAGCACAGAACGTCTTATTAACATGAAAGGCGTGCGGTGTTTTTTAAGCGCCGCCTTTATGATGTTCTCGATGCCGCTTATTTCGGATTTAGGCTTTGGCGGTTTCGTGCTTACGCCGGGCCGCGGTGGGGTCATGCGCGTTTAACCTTTCCCGAGGATCTACCAGGAATGTCGTAAATTGCCAGACATCCTCCTCCTTCGGTTTGTGGTAATCAAATTTGGTAAATTTTGTATTCATGTTTTTGAGAGGCGTCCAATCCACGGCTCGCGAGATGAACGGTTTTATGTAAGGCATGGAAACCTCGAGGATCGGCTCGTGCTCCAGGTCATCCGGCAGCAGGAAGCCTCTCTTCGGATTTTTTATCATCCACAGAGCGGCCGCAACTACTGATATGGCGACCTGAAGCGTGGTTGCCTGCTGGTGGGGCACAAGGCGGCGCGCCCGGTGAATATCAAGAATGCTCCCGCACCACCACGACGTGAAATCGTGACCCATGAGAAGCACCCCGAGCTCATCGCGGCCGTCTATGATCTCGTCACTCATTATTCTTTGTTTTTCCTGCAACTTAAACTGTCTCATCTCAAGTTCGTGCAGGCTGTTAATGGCGGCGTTTGAGGGACAATACGCGTAGTGCACGGTCGGCCTGTAAACGGCTTTACCGTTTTCCCATACCGTAAGGCGGTCCGATATGCCGAACGCTTCGCCGTGCCGTACAACCATGCCGGTGATCTCGCCGCACGGCACCCACGAACGCACCCAGGTCTTCATTCCGAGGGTGCTTAAGCAGATCTGATTTTTGGGTCCGATTTCATGAAAGAAGGCGTTTTTCGGGATATACCGCTCATGGGTTCCCCAGCCGAGTTCCGCGGGCGCTACCCCTTCCTCAAAAAATCCCTCTATGCTCCAGGTGTTCACGAATTCATTTACCTGTTTGGGCCTATCGGTGATCTGCGTATCCCGCTCGCTTATGTGAATAGTTTTTACGCCCTCGATCTCGGCGAGTTTCGCGAAATTTTTATTCCGCAGGCAATCCTCAAGCTCTTTTTTTCTCGGATCACCGGGCTTTTCTTCCAGTATTTTTTTGGCTATATCTATAAGGGCGTGTTTGGTGAAATGCGATACGAGGCCCGGATTGGCGCCGTGATCGACTATGGCGGTAGAGCCGGTATTATTTTTCCAGGCGTTTAACATCCTGCGCAGCTCCATGTGCCTTGAATAAAGTGTGTACTTGGCAGGCTTGTTGCGTTCGGAATCCTTGTACGGGTTCCATTCCTCTACGGAGGTGTTAACGTATAAAACGTTATTAAGGTGGCACCACTGGACTATTGCGATGCAGTCAATGTTCCAGGCAAGGTCCATGATCATATCGCCCGGCCCGGTATATTTTTTAAGAACCTGCGTGAAATTCTCGCGGGTGATTTTTTCGGTAACATACTTGACGCCCTTTGCGAGGGCATCTTTGATACGCTCGCGATTATCGACAAAATCCATGATGGTAACTTTATCCGCCGGCATTTCGATCAATTTAAGAATGAGGGGAACGGCGCATTGCGAAACGGAACCGCACCCTATGACGAGAAGCCTTCCGTTAAATTTCATATTAAAAAACCTCCTACTATTTTTGTGTATGATATGATATAATACTAACGATATTTTTTCAAGATTTTTTTTCCAAAACTATGCAAATGAAAAGATGTCCCTATTGCGCGGAAGAAGTACGGGATAAAGCGCTATTTTGCAGATTTTGCCGCAGGCGCATAAGAGGTATTCCGTTTCGCCGCATTTTAATTTTCATTATCCTGGCGGGACTTGTCATTTTCGCGTTTACCCACAAAAGAGAAATACGCAGGCTTAAATACAACGTACAATTTTTTTTCCGCAACCTGGATAATTACCTGGACTCTTTTAAAAAAACGATTATAGAGATAAGGGAAGGCATGGTCGCCATCAGTAATTACCAAAAGCAGCAGGAAGAACGTGTGAAGCAGTATGAACTGCCGGAACAAAGCCCGGCGGCGAAAAACCATGAAAGAAAATACTTTTAATCTGGCCGAGGTTTTTGTCATGTTTTTTCTGTTCAATCGGAGGTAAGCAATGAAAACCGCAGTAATTTATTATTCTTTTACAGAAAACACACATCGCGCGGCGTATGCTATAATAGATCTCTTGAAAGACCGGGGCGAAGAGGCCATCGCGGTAAGAATAAGGCCCCTGAAAGAGGAAACGAGTTTCCTCGGGCAATGCAAGGAAGCATTTCTCGCCAAGAAACCCGAACTTTACAGGACACTCGTTGATCTTAAGGATTTTGACCGCGTTATTCTGGGAAGCCCGGTCTGGGCATTTAAGCCGGCTCCCGCGATCAATACATATTTGGATAAATGCAATTCGTTAGAAGGCAAAGAAGCTTTCTCTTTTGTTACTTATGGAAGCGGCGCCGGAAAGCAAAAGGCTCTTATGATAATGAATAAAGGGCTTCTCGCAAAAGGCGCGCGCGTAGCGGGAACAATGTCGTTCCGGCAGGGCGAAGACGCAGGGGCGTGTAAGGAAAAAGCGCAAAAGGTACTGTGAGGTTATCGAAAAACTTCCGCAATTGTCATTCTGAGCCCCAAAGGGGCGAAGAATCTTAACGATAAGATCCTTCGTCGGGCTGACTTTGTCAGCCCTCCTCAGGATGACACGGGGTGGTTAGAAAGGGTAGTTATGCAAATCAAAGAAATAAAAACAGAAGATCTGCAAACGGAAAAATTTATCGAAGAGAAGGTTAAGGAAATATCATCTGCTGTCGGAGAGGGCCTGGCTGTCAACGCTCTTTCCGGCGGAGTCGATTCCGCGGCCGTCACCATGCTCGGGCACAGGGCCCTGGGGCCTAGGCTCAAGACATATTTCATAGACCACGGGCTGATGAGGGAAGGCGAGCCGCAGAGGATCGCGGCGATTTTCAAAAAATTGGGAGTAAGCGTGGAAATCGTAGACGGAAAAAAAGAGTTCTTTGGCGGCCTCAAGGGAAAAACGGACCCCGAAGACAAGAGAAATGCCATTACCCACGCGTTTTACAAAGAGGTATTCGGCGCTCTCGTGAAAAAAAGCGGCGCCAAATACCTTCTCCAGGGAACGAATTACACAGACGTGGAAGAGACGATCGCCGGAGTTAAAAGACAGCATAACATACTGGAGCAGCTCGGCATTGATACGCAAAAAGTTTACGGGTATAAGGTAATAGAGCCGATAATACAGCTTAGAAAAACCGGCGTACGCGACATCGCGAAAGCTCTTGGCCTTCCGGAAGAAATATACAAAAGGCCGCCTTTCCCGGGCCCGGCTCTCGCGACAAGGGTTATAGGCGAAGTTACTCCGGAGAGGGTGAAGCTCGTAAAGCAGGCCACGACAATTACAGAGGACGCCCTGCTTCCCATGAAGGCGTTTCAGTGCATGGCAATCCTGCATGAAGACAAGGTTACCGGCGTAAGAGACGGCAAGAGGGATTACGGATTGCAGGTGGAAGTCAGATGCTGGGACTCCAAAGACGCCGTGATCGGCTCGCCCACCAGGGTTCCTTTCGATATCCTGGAAAAACTGGCGAGTAGGATAACGAAGGAAGTTTCGGGCGTGGTAAGCGTTACCTATAATATAACCAGCAAACCGCCTTCGACCATCGAAGCGGTATAGTTCGACCCCGTCATTGCGAGGCCGACGAAGTCGGCCGAAGCAATCTCTAAGCAAAGGGATTGCTTCGGCGCCTGCGGCGCCTCGCAATGACAAAGACAGTAAGTATGAACGTAAAACAGTTCATAAAAGCTAACTTCAAGCATTTCAACGCCGCCGCGCTCGCCGGCGCGGCAGAGGCGTATGTCCTGCACCTTAAGAAGGGGGGCAAGATGTTTCTCGCCATGGCGGGGGCGCTTTCTACGGGTGAAATAGGCATTTCCCTTGCCGGGATGATCAGGAAAGAAAAGGTACACGGCATCTCTTGTACGGGGGCTAATCTCGAAGAGGATATATTTAACCTCATTGCCCACAAGCATTACAGGTATCTTCCGAACTATAGGCAGATTACAGCCGAGGACGAACTGAAGCTCAGGAAAAGCCATCTCAACCGTGTCACGGATACCTGCATACCGGAAGAAAAGGCGGTGCGGATCCTGGAGAAGAAACTTTTCTCCGTATGGAAAAAGGCCGAGGATAAAGGTAAGAGGTTTTTCCCGTACGAGTTTATCTATCAGCTTATACGAAGCGGCGGGCTTGAGAAGCACTATGAAATCAATCCCAAACACAGCTGGGTTGTCGCCGCCTGTGAAAAGAATGTGCCTATTTTTACCCCCGGCTGGGAAGATTCCACGCTTGCCAACATCCTGGTAGCAGCCGTAAAAAAAGGCCGCTTCAAAAACTCCGGCTTTGTCAGAGATGGCATGGAGCAGATGAATTACCTTATTGACTGGTACCTGAAAAACACAAAAAAACAGGCAATGGGGTTTTTCCAGATAGGCGGCGGGATCGCGGGTGATTTTCCCATATGCGTAGCGCCGCTTATAAGGCAGGACATGCGGAAAAAGTGCCCGCTATGGGGGTACTTTTGCCAGATAAGCGATAGCACGACTTCCTACGGTTCTTACAGCGGGGCCGTTCCGAATGAGAAAATTTCATGGGAAAAACTCGGGATCGATACACCAAAATTTTTGATAGAATCGGACGCGAGCATCGTCGCTCCGCTTATATTCAGGTATGTTTTGGAGAGCTAGAAAAATGAGCCACGTGTCATTGCGAGGTGGAAACCTTTTACTCGTGTCATCCTGAGCGTAGCGAAGGATCTTATCGTAAAGATTCTTCGTCGGCCCTTCGGGCCTCCTCAGAATGACAGGTACAAATTAAAAGATGATACACGATTTAATACTAAAAAACCGTAGTTACAGGCGTTTCCATGAGGATTATGCCATAAACGAGAAGACTTTAAAAGAACTCGTCGATCTTGCGAGGCTTTCCGCTTCGGGCGGCAATCTGCAGCCGCTAAAATACATTCTCTCCTGTCGGACGCAAAAAAATGCTTTAATATTCCCGCATCTTAGATGGGCCGGTTATCTCAAGGACTGGCCGGGGCCCGACGAAGGCGAAAGGCCCGGCGCTTATATCGTTATTCTCGGCGATACGCGAATCAGCAAATCTTTCGGCTGCGATTATGGCATAGCCGCGCAAAGCATTCTTCTCGGCGCGACGGAAATGGGCTTAGGCGGATGCATGATCGGGTCAATAGATCGTGACGGGCTAAGAAGGGCGCTTAAGATCGCGCCTTACCATGAGATACTCCTTCTGCTCGCTCTCGGCAGGCCCAGGGAAAAAGTGACCATCGAAACCGTCAAAGACGGCGCCGGCGTTAAATACTGGCGCGACGCAGAAGGCCGACACTACGTGCCGAAGCGTGAGCTCGAAGATATCATACTGAAATGATTACACGGATCAAACAAAGATTACACGGATAAGCCCATGAAACCATCCAGGCACATAATAGCCTCGGCCGCGGCCGGCGCCGCGCTCGCGTTTTTCACAAAATCCGTTTACGCCGGGATAATCTGTTTCGTTTCCGGAATTCTTGTGGATTTTGACCACGTTATAGAATACGTAATTCACCACAAGTGGAAAAACTTAAGCTTCAAAAATATATATCACGCGAGCGAACAAACTTGCAGCAGGGATAGCGGTGAAGGATTCAAGAAATTATATCTTTTGTTTCATTCGGGTGAAATAGCCATTTTGCTATGGTTTGCGACCGTGTATACGAGGAATGTATACATACTGGCGGTTACGGCGGGTTATTCACTGCACATTCTCCTTGACTGCATAGGAAACCCGATGCAAAATGCCGGTTATTTCATGATCTGGCGCGCCATGAAGAAATTCGAAACCGATAAATTATTTAAGAGTTGAGCCGGTATGTTTAAACATTCATTGAGAGTGGGATTTAGTTTTGGCCTGACCTCCGGCATCATTACGACGCTTGGGCTCATGGTGGGCCTCTCCGCCGGCACGCATTCGAAACTCGTGGTAATAGGCGGCATATTAACCATAGCGATCGCGGACGCGTTTTCAGACGCTTTGGGAATACACGTATCGGAAGAGTCCGAAGGCAGGCATACGCATAAGCAGATATGGGCCGCAACGCTGGCTACTTTTTTCTCGAAATTCATTTTTGCCCTAACATTCGTTATCCCGGTTTTGGCGTTTAAACTTAATACCGCTGTTTTCGTAAGCATAGCATGGGGCCTCTTGGCGCTTTGTATTTTCAGTTTAAAAATGGCGCGCGAGCAGGGTAAGCGCCCCTGGAAAGTCGCAGCGGAGCACCTTGCAATAGCCCTTGCCGTTATCGTCATAACACATTACGTAGGCTGCTGGATATCGTTTGTATTTAAATAAAAATATTGACACGGGAAATTAGGTGTGCTATAATTCGCCTCGGATAGTGAGACTATGGACAAAGGCGTCTTTTCTTTATCTTGCGATATAGAGAAGGCGCCTTTTTTATGAGTAAAAGGCAAAAATGAAGATAATGAAAAAAAATATTCTGGCGGAAACACCCGATACCAGAATCACAAAAATAGATGTTCACGCCCCCCTTATAGCCCGAAAGGCGCGAGCCGGGCAGTTTGTCGTTTTGATGGTTAAGGAGGAGGGGGAGAGGATTCCGCTGACTGTTGTGGGCACGGATCGGAAGACGGGATGCATTACCCTGATTTTCCAGGAATTGGGTTTGACGACAAAACTTCTGGGAAAATTAAACACGGGAGATTCACTGTATGCCCTGATGGGCCCGCTGGGAAATGCTACGGAGGTAAGGAAATTCGGAAAAGTTATTTTAATAGGCGGAGGCGTCGGCATTGCCGAGATTTATCCCGTGGCGAAAGCGATGAAGGAAGCCGGAAATCACGTAGTCACGATTATAGGCGCAAGAACGAAATCCCTGCTGATACTGGAAGCCGAACTAAAGGCGGTTTCCGACGAATTACACGCCGCTACAGACGACGGTTCTTATGGCCGGAAAGGTTTTACGACGGATATCCTGAAAGGGCTATTGTCATTGCGAGGAGGCGCCAATGGCGCCGACGAAGCAATCTCTTCGGATGAGATTGCTTCGGTCGCCACTGCGGGGCTCTCTCGCAATGACAAGATCAGCCTGGTATATGCCGTAGGGCCGATACCGATGATGAGGCTGGTTTCCTCGATAACCTGGAATTTTAGGGTGAAAACCCTCGCTTCCCTGAATGCCCTTATGGTTGACGCCACCGGCATGTGCGGTTCGTGTCGGGTAAGCGTAAATAATGAGGTAAAATTCAGCTGTGTCGACGGCCCGGAATTCGACGGGCACCTGGTTAACTGGGAAGAGCTGGAGAGCAGAAGCAGGATTTATTGCGATAAGGAAAAACACGTCTGCAAGCTAAATGAAGCCACAACTTACGGAGGCTGCAAGCCTGCGTAAGTTGTATGGCTGAATTTATCCCGAGGGCACAAGGCGCCCGAGGGATCTCAAAGAGATTGCTTCGCAATGACGGATAATTACTATGATAAAAAATCCCGTAAAAGCAGAAGAGCTTGCGGCTTCCGAGAGAATAAACGATTTCAGTGAAGTTGTTTTGGGGTACGACCAGGCGCAGGCGACGGAAGAGGCCCGGCGCTGTCTCCAGTGCAAAAACCCCGTCTGCATTGCCGGGTGCCCGGTCGGGATAGACATCAAGAAATTTATTTTTCAAATCTCCGAGAAGGATTATAGGGCCGCGTATCTTACAATAAAAGAAAAGAATAATTTTCCTTCTATGTGCGGCCGCGTATGCCCGGCTGAATATCAGTGCAGAAAGGCATGCGTCATGACAAAAAAAGGCCTCCCGTTTGCCTCGGAAAACACTATTAATATACATTTTCTGGAGAGGTTTGCTGGTGATTGGGGGATGCGCTTGTCATTGCGAGGAGTCCCGCCGAAGGCGGGCGACGAAGCAATCTCAAGCGGTGAGATTGCCTGCCTTGCTGGCAGGCAGGTTTCGCGCCCTTTGGGCGCTCGCAATGACGTAATTGGTAAGAAAGTCGCCGTAGTGGGCTCCGGCCCCGCGGGGCTTTGCTGCGCGGGAGAACTCGCAAGGGCGGGCATAAAGGTGGTTATGTTCGAATCACTTCATAAAACCGGAGGGGTTTTGCGTTACGGCATTCCTACTTTCCGCCTGCCGCAGGACGTCCTGGATTTCGAGATAAATTATTTAAAAAAGTTGGGGGTGGAAATCAGGACGAATACCGTTATAGGAAAAACCAAAACTCTGGACGAACTTCTTAATGAGGGCTTTTCCTGCGTATTTCTGGGGCTCGGCGCGGGCACGCCTTCTTTCCTCGGAGTGCCGGGCGAGAACCTGTGCAATGTCTATTCGGCAAACGAATTTTTGACCAGGGTCAATCTGATGGGCGCTTCCAAATTCCCGCAGTGCCACACACCTATTAATATAGGTAGGCGCATTGTGGTCATAGGCGGGGGCAATACCGCGATGGACGCATCAAGAGTGGCCCTGCGGCTTCAAAAGATGAATAATATCCCCCCGGACGTTACCGTTTTTTACAGGCGCACGGAGAAAGAAATGCCGGCGAGGCGCCCGGAGATAGAACACGCCGGGGAAGAGGGGATAAAGTTTGAATTTCTGGTTCAACCGGTAGGATTTGACCGCGGCAGGGAGGGCCGCCTCGAAAAGATAAAAGCCCTGAGGTGCAAATTGGGCGAACCGGATTCAAGCGGAAGAAGAAGGCCGGTCCCGGTCGAGGGCAGCACTTTTGAGAGGGCCTGCGATGTCGCGGTTGTCGCCGTAGGACTTGGGGCAAACAGAGTGCTCACAAAGGCTACGCCGAAAATAAATATCGATAAATGGGGGGATGTCCCGGTAAACACCGAAACCATGGAAACCTCGATGAGGCGGGTCTATGCCGGCGGCGACATTGTGGGCGGAGAAGGAACCGTCATCGAGGCGATGGGAATGGCCAAAAAGGCCTCCGCGGCGATAATTAAATATCTTTCCGAAAGCGCCGAATAGTGCTATAATATGGCGGCAAAGGAGAAAAAAACTATGACAAAACAGGATATTTTAAAAATCGTCAAAGGAAAGAAGATAGGGTTTGTGCGGCTCTGGTTTACCGATGTCCTGGGCTTTTTGAAGAGTTTTGACATGCCTTCGGAGGAATTACCGGGCGCTTTAAAAGAAGGAATGGGCTTCGATGGCTCATCAATAGAGGGCTTTTCGCGCATCGAAGAGTCCGACATGATTGTGAAGCCCGATCCCGACACCTTCCAGATCATACCCTGGATCAAGGATGACAAGCCGGTTGCCAGGATCTTTTGCGATGTCCTTGAGACCGACGGACGCCCTTTTAGCGGGGACCCGAGATACGTCCTGAAACGAAATCTCGCGGAAGCGAAAAAAATGGGATTTACCTTTAATGTAGGTCCGGAACTCGAGTATTTTTATTTCCGCAACCAGGGCGGCACCGAAATACTGGACAGGGGAGGGTATTTTGACCTGACGCCGATGGACATAGGGCAGGATTTAAGGCGCAAAACCGTTCTCATGCTCGAAAAAATGGGCATAGAAGTGGAATACTGGCACCATGAAGTTGCCAGCTCCCAGCACGAGATAGACCTTCGCTACAAGGATGCTTTGACCATGGCTGATAACGTAATGACATACCGCATGACCGTAAAAGAAGTGGCCATGAATAACAATCTTTATGCCACATTCATGCCGAAGCCTGTCTACGGCATAAACGGGAGCGGCATGCATACGCACATGTCCTTATTTAAGGGGAAATCAAACGCCTTTTTCGACCGGAAAGATAAAGCGCACCTTTCAAAGACGGCAAAATATTTTATTGCCGGGCTCCTGAAGTACGCCAGGGAATACTGTTCCGTATGCTGCCAGTGGGTAAATTCCTACAAAAGACTGGTGCCGGGTTACGAGGCTCCGGTTTATGTCTCTTGGGCACAGAGGAATCGCTCGGCGCTCGTAAGGGTGCCGATGTACAAGCCGGGCAAGGAAAAAGCCACAAGGGTTGAACTGCGTAATCCCGATCCGGCATGCAATCCATATTTGGCATTTTCGGTAATGCTTGCCGCGGGGCTTGAAGGCGTAAAAAAGAAGTATGCTTTACCGCCGCAGATTACCGGGAACATATACGAAATGACGGAGCAGGAGCGCAGGAAAAAAAACATAGAATCATTGCCCGATGATATGTTCGAGGCGATAAAAATAACGGAAAAGAGCGCTCTTGTCAGAAAGGCGCTTGGCGATAAGGTGTTTGAGTATTTTATCCGCAATAAAAAGGATGAATGGAACGAATACAGAAAACAGGTTACCGAGTATGAGTTGGCTAAATATCTGGCAATACTGTAAATAAATCACAGGAGGCATGGATGCCGAAAAAACTCAAAGATTTCATGGAGAGGGTTGCCAAAAGAAATCCCGGCGAGAGGGAATTCCACCAGGCGGTCAGCGAGGTGGCGGAGTCAATAATGCCGTTTCTGGAAAAAAATCCGAAATACCTGAAAGCCAAAATCCTGGAAAGGATCACGGAACCCGAAAGGGTGATAATGTTCAGGGTTCCGTGGATGGACGATAAAGGGGGAATTCACATAAACCGCGGATACCGCATAGAAATGAACAGCGCCATAGGCCCCTACAAAGGGGGTTTGCGTTTTCATCCTACGGTTAATCTGGGAATTTTAAAATTTCTCGCTTTCGAACAGGTGTTTAAAAACAGCCTGACTGCGCTTCCGATGGGCGGGGGAAAGGGCGGTTCGGATTTCGACCCCAAAAAGAAATCCGACGACGAAGTAATGAAATTCTGCCAAAGCTTCATGACGGAACTATCGAGGTACATAGGTCCCGACACGGACGTGCCGGCCGGCGACATAGGCGTAGGCGGCCGTGAAATAGGATTTCTTTTCGGACAGTACAAAAGAATTCGCAATGAATTTACCGGTGTGCTTACCGGCAAAGGAATTACCTGGGGCGGCAGTCTCATAAGGCCGGAGGCAACCGGGTACGGCGCGGTCTATTTTGCCCAGGAAATGTTAAAAACAAGGAATGAATCCATGGAGGGTAAAGTTTGCGCTGTTTCCGGTTCTGGCAATGTAGCGCAGCATGCCGTAGAGAAACTCCTGGAATTGGGAGCCAAGGCTGTTACGCTTTCCGATTCCGATGGATATGTATACGACAAGCATGGCCTGGACAACGAAAAACTCGAATTTGTAAAGGAACTTAAGAATGTAAAGCGAGGCCGCATAAAGGAATACGCGAAAGAATACGGCTGTGAATATTTCGATTCAGCTAAAGGCAGGTGGCCGTGGGAGGTTAAATGCAATATAGCGTTTCCTTCCGCCACCCAGAACGAAATACATGAAAAAGACGCAAAAGCCCTCGTAAAGAACGGCTGCATTTGCGTTTCGGAAGGCGCTAACATGCCCACCACGCCGGAGGCCATCGAAGTATTCCAAAAGGCCAAAATCCTCTACGGTCCCGGCAAGGCCGCGAACGCGGGAGGCGTTGCCGTATCGGGCCTTGAAATGTCCCAGAACAGCCAGAGGCTGTCCTGGACCCGGGAGGAAGTAGATAGTAAACTGCGCGGGATTATGATAGAGATACACAATATCTGTGTTAAATACGGTAAAGAAGGCAAGTTTATCAACTACGCAAAAGGGGCGAATATCGGAGGATTCGTAAAGGTTGCTGATGCGATGCTGGATCAGGGTCTAGTGTAGCGCAGTATGACAGACATGTCCAGAAAACAACCCTCCTATAAAACATACATCGATACATTAAGCAGGATAAGCAGGGCGATAACTTCCGATCTCTATCTCGGGGATTTGCTTAAACTCATCGTTACATTAACGGCGAACACGATGAAGGCGAAAATATGTTCGCTATGGGTTCTTGACGAAAAAACGGGTGAACTTACGATAAGGGCAACGCAGGCTATGAGCAAAGAATATTTGAAAGAAAGAAGCCTGAAAATAGGGGAAGGCGTTGTAGGATTGGTGGCGAAAGAGAAAAACCCTGTTTTTATTCAAAATGTTCTAAGCGACCCCGTTTATAAAGAGAAAAAGCTGGCGAAAAAAGAAAACCTGGTTTCCATGCTGAGCGTGCCCATGATGATAAAAAAAAGGGTGATAGGCGTTATCAATTGTTACACCACGACGGAGTATAAATTTACAAAAAGCGATACAACCCTTTTAAGCGCCATAGCCAACCAGGCCGCCGTGGCAATCGAGAATACGGAACTTCTTGTGAAGACAAAAGTTGTCCAGGAAGAGCTGGAGGCGAGGAAAAAAATCGAGAAAGCAAAGGGCCTGTTAATGAAGGACCAGCATTTGACGGAAGAAGAGGCTTACAGTCTGATAAGAAGATCCAGCATGGACAAACGCGTGCACATGAAAGAAATAGCCGAAGCCATCATACTTTCCCATGAGATAAAAAAAAACATTACGGAAAGATAATGCCAAAAAGAAAAGACATTCATAAGATACTGATAATAGGCTCGGGCCCTATAATCATAGGCCAGGCATGCGAGTTCGATTATTCCGGCACGCAGGCATGTAAGGCGCTGAAGGAGGAGGGATATGAAGTGGTGCTGGTTAATTCAAATCCTGCCACAATAATGACGGACCCCGGCATGGCCCATAAGACATATATAGAGCCGCTTACCGTAGAGAGCCTGGAGAAAATCATAGAAAAAGAACGCCCTGACGGACTTCTTTCCAACCTCGGAGGGCAGACGGGCCTTAACCTCTCTTCGCAGCTTCACAAAAAGGGTGTCCTGAAGAAATACAATGTTGAGGTTATCGGTGTCAAGATTGACGCCATAGAACGCGGTGAAGACAGAATTGCTTTCAAGGAGACGATGAATAAGCTCAAAATAGCGATGCCAAAATCCGAACCGTCACATTCGGTTGAGGAAGCCGAAAAAATAGCCGAGGAGCTTGGTTATCCGGTTGTTTTAAGGCCCGCTTACACCATGGGCGGCACCGGCGGCGGGATTGCCTATAACGTAGAGGAACTCAGGACTATTGTAAGCCGGGGCCTCGCCGCAAGTATCGTGCATCAGGTTTTGGTCGAGGAATCCGTTATTGGATGGGAAGAGCTGGAGCTTGAAGTCGTAAGGGATGAAAAGAATCAAAAAATCACTGTCTGTTTTATAGAGAACATCGATGCCATGGGCGTTCATACGGGAGACAGCGCCTGCACAGCGCCAATGCTTACCGTTCCGGAGAAACTACAAAAACGTATGCAGGAACTATCCTATAAGATTGTTGATGCCATCGGCGTTGTGGGCGGCACAAACATCCAGTTTGCGCATAACCTGAAGGACGATAGACTGGTAGTTATAGAAATCAACCCCAGAACCTCCAGGTCTTCGGCGCTTGCGTCCAAGGCGACCGGTTTTCCGATCGCGCGCATATCCACGAAGCTTGCGGCGGGCCTGACAATGGATGAGATTCCCTACTGGAGAAAGGGGACGCTTGAGAAGTACGCTCCCTGGGGTGAATACGTTGTTATTAAATTCGCACGCTGGGCTTTTGAGAAATTTCCGCGCGCGCAAGATATCCTCGGCACCCAGATGAAGGCTGTAGGCGAGGTAATGGCGATAGGGAAGACGTTCAAGGAAGCGTTTCAGAAAGCGATACGCTCCCTCGAAATAAAAAGATACGGCCCGGGAGGAGCAAAAAACTTCAAAGAACTGGATCTTGAAAAACTTAAAGCAAAACTCGCTCAACCTTCGAGCGAGCGCATATTCCTCATGTATGAGGCGCTGCGAAAAGGCATAACTGTTGAAGAACTTTACCAACTTACCTATATAGGGCGGCGGTTTATAAAAGAGATGAAGGAGCTTGTTGAGTTTGAAGAGGAGATGCTTAAATACGAGTGGAAGAAACTTCCCGATAAAAAACTTATAAAAGCCAAGGAGTGGGGTTTTTCCGATAAGTACCTTGCCGGGCTCTTTAATGCGAAAGAAAAGATTGTAAGGGAAAGGCGGATTGTTCTCGGAAAAACCGAAAAATTTGAAGCAGTTCCCGTAAGCGGCGTGGAAAACGCGGCTTATTACTATTCTACTTACAACGCGGAGGATTCCGTTCCCGTATCGTCCAATAAGAAAATCATGATTTTAGGCGGCGGCCCCAACAGGATCGGCCAGGGGATCGAATTTGATTATACCTGTGTACACGCCGCGTTTACTTTGCGCGATGAGGGGTATGAGTCGATCATGATTAACTGTAACCCCGAAACAGTTTCAACGGATTACGATACCTCGAATAAGCTTTATTTCGAGCCATTAACAGTAGAAGATGTTCTCTCGATTTACGAAAAAGAAAAACCAATTGGCGTTATTGTTCAGTTCGGGGGCCAGACCCCTCTTAACATAGCGCAGGAATTAAAAGATAACGGCGTAAAAATTCTCGGGACAAGCCCGGAGAGCATTCATCTTGCCGAAGACAGGGAGCGTTTTCGCGAGAAGATGATAAAACTCGGCATCCCGCAGCCGGAAAGCGGAGCAGGGCGTTCGTTAAAGGAGGCGCTCAAAATCGCGGACAAAATAGGATACCCGCTCATGGTAAGGCCTTCTTACGTTCTGGGCGGACGCGGCATGGAAATCGTGTATGATGAGGGAAGATTGAGAGACTACGCCGAGAAGGCGATAGAAGTAAGCCCCGCGCACCCGATGCTTATAGACAGGTTTCTCGAAGAGGCCCTTGAGGTGGAAGTCGACGCCCTTTCCGACGGTGAAGACGCCTTTGTTGCCGCCGTAATGGAACATATCGAATTCGCCGGCGTCCATTCGGGCGACAGCGCCTGCGCCATTCCGAAAAGAACCATTAAGGAAAAGCATATAAAGACGATAGAAAAATATACGGCCGAAATCGCTAAAGAACTGAAAGTCGTCGGCCTGATGAACATACAATACGCGATATGCGACGATAAGGTTTATATTCTCGAAGCCAATCCCCGCGCCTCGCGTACGGTTCCGCTTGTTTCCAAAATTATGGATATTCCGGTAGCCGGGATAGCCACGCAGCTTATGCTCGGCAAAAAAATTATCGAATTTCCCGAGCTGAAGGCAAAAAAAATACCTTACGTCGGCGTCAAGGAGGCTGTTTTCCCGTTTAACATGTTTCCGGAGGTTGACCCGGTGCTCGGCCCCGAAATGAGGGCAACCGGAGAGGTCATGGGTATCGCCGATACCTTCGGCATGGCGTACTATAAAGCGCAGGAAGCCGCCGGCACGAAATTACCTTTAAAGGGAAGCGTCCTGCTGACGGTAGCCGATAAAGACAAGAAATGCCTCGTGCCGATCGCCGAACGCCTCAAAAAACTCAAGTTCAATATTATTACCACCGAGGGTACCGGCCGTTTCCTGGAAAAAAAAGGAATAGAAAGCACCGGAATAAATAAAGTGCATGAGGGCAGGCCCAATATTGCCGACGCGATCAAAAACGGGGAGATAAATCTTATTATCAACACGCCCGTGGGCCGCAGCTCAAAGTATGACGACAGTTACATACGCATAAAAGCTATACAGCACAAGATCCCCTACATTACTTCGCTTACGGCCGCTGAAGCAAGCATAGAGGGTATCGAATGTGCGTTGAAATCCAAAATTGTGCCGAAATCGCTGCAGGACTATTATAAAATGTCTTTTACCGGCAAATAAAAAAAGGGAGAACATCATGATGAAGACAGAGGTTAAGGTTGATGTGGGGCTTGCCATGGAGATGGGGCTTACGGAAGAGGAATTCGGCAAAATAAAGGAACTCTTGGGCCGCGGACCGAATTTTACGGAGCTCGGCGTGTTTTCCGCGATGTGGTCCGAACACTGCAGCTACAAGAATTCAAGAAAACTTTTTAAACTATTTCCTACAAAAGGAAAGCAGGTCCTGGTGGGCGCCGGGGAGGAAAATTCCGGTATTGTTGACATAGGCGACGGTATGGCCGTCGCGTTTAAAATAGAATCCCACAACCACCCCTCGGCCGTGGAGCCCTTTGAGGCCTCGGCTACCGGCATAGGGGGATGCTTGAGAGACATATTCACCACGGGCGCAAGGCCTGTCGCGGGCCTGGGGGCGCTTCGCTTTGGAAGCCTGGATAATGAAAAAGTTAAATTTTTATTTAAAGAGGTAATAAGGGGCCTCGCTCATTATGCCAATACGGCGGAAGTTAACGCGGTCGGAGGCGACACCTATTTTGATGAGAGCTACGAAGGTAATCCGCTGGTTAACGCTTTCGTTGTGGGCGTAGTGAAACATAAAGATATCGTAAGGGGCGCTGCTTACGGCGTGGGAAACCCGGTCTACTATATAGGAGGGGATACCGGAAGGGACGGCGTGGGCGGAGCGAGCTTTGCTTCGCAGGAGATAACGGAGGAATCTTCCTCCTCCAAGAACGCGGTCGCCATAGGCGATGCCGAGCTTGGAAAGCGCCTAAGGGAAGCCTGCCTCGAACTGATAGAGAAGGGGCTCGTTGTCGGCATGCAGGACATGGGGGCGGCCGGACTTACG
The DNA here is from genome assembly GCA_964649665.1 of uncultured Planctomycetia bacterium. GTDB lineage: Bacteria > Omnitrophota > Gorgyraeia > JABMRN01 > RBG-13-46-9 > CAZYPU01. The sequence continues at coordinate 8,789 of CAZYPU010000008.1, read as the reverse complement.
TGCTCTTCGTGCGAAACGGCATCGAGAAGCGGAACCGGCATAGAGATAGACGTTTCGCTGATTCCCCAGAGAGAGAAAAATATGACGCCGTACGAGATTTTATTGTCCGAGTCACAGGAGAGGATGCTCGCTATTTTGAAAAGCGGCAAAGAAAAAGAAGCTCTCGAGGTGCTCAAAAAATGGAACATAAACGCCCTTAAAATAGGAAAAGTTACGGATGACAAAATAATGAGGGTTAAAGAAAATGGCCGCGTGGTGTGTGAAATCCCGGCCGACGCCCTTACAAAACACGCCCCTTTGTATGACAGGGAAGCGAAGGAGCCGGCATACCTTAAAGAGTCGCGGAAGCTGGATGCCTCGACGGTAAAAATGCCCGGAGATTTAAACAAGGTGCTCCTTAAACTCCTGGATTCTCCTACTATCGCGAGCAAGGAATCCGCTTACGGGAAATTCACCGCCGCCGACAAAGACACGGTGATAGTAAACGCCGGGAGCGACGCCGCGATAATAAAAGTTAAAGGCACGAAAAAAGCGCTTGCCATAAGCGTGGATTGCAGCGGCAGGTTCTGCTACCTGAATCCGCATAATGGGGCCATGATGGCCGTGGCCGAGGCCGCCAGGAACGTAGTCTGCTCGGGCGGAAGGCCCCTTGCCATTACGGACGGCCTGAATTTCGGCAATCCCATGAAGCCGGGAAATTACTGGCAGTTCAAAAGCTGCATTGAGGGCCTTTCCGAGGCGTGTTCCGTTTTAAACACGCCCGTTATAAGCGGCAACGCGAGCTTTTACAATGAAAACCCCAAAGGCGCCGTGGACCCGACCCCGATGGTAGGCATGGTGGGCGTGATAAATGACGCGGATAAATACGTTACCCAGGATTTTAAGGATGAGAAAGACGTGATAGTCCTCTTAGGCGAGAATAGAGCCGATCTTTCGGGCAGTGAATACCTGTACTTGATCCACAAGCAGAAAAAAGGAAATCCCTCGATAAACATCAAGAAGGAGAAGGGCTTGCAGGAGGCGTGCCTTGAAGCGATTGAGTCCGGCATAATTAAGTCGGCCCACGACTGTTCAGAAGGCGGGCTCGCCGTGGCGCTGGCCGAGTCATGTATTACAAATTCCAAAAAAATGCTGGGCGCTGTCATAACACTCGACGCCGCGAAAGGAAGCAGCGCGAGAATGGACGGAATTCTTTTCGGCGAAGCGCCTTCCAGAATAGTTGTTTCTCTCAGCGGGGATAATCTGGACAGACTTAAGAAAATAGCGAAGAAACACTCGGTCGAGTTTCAAGTGCTGGGCAATACCGGCGGAACAAAGCTTACCGTCAGGGACGGGGAAAAGGCGGTTCTTGATTTGCCGCTCGGGGAACTTAGCGATACCTGGAGAAACGCGATCCCCCGCAGACTCGAGTAGAAGTTCGTTGCCCAACTGTCATCCTGAGGAGGCCCGAAGGGCCGACGAAGGATCTTAACGTAAAGATTCTTCGTCGGCCTTTCAGGGCGCCTCAGAATGACAGGGGTGTAGGGCGCCTCAGAATGACAGGGCGAAGAAACCCCGCAGACTATAAAGTTAAAAAGTGAAGATATGAAAAAAAAAGTGACGTTCGATAACGAAAAATACCTGAAAGAACAGACCGGGGCCATTCTCGAGAGGGCCAAGAAGTTCAACAATAAACTCTACCTTGAGTTTGGGGGTAAAATCGTCTTTGACTATCACGCCTCAAGGGTATTGCCCGGCTTTGACCCGAACGTAAAGATGCGCCTTTTGAAAAAACTAAAAGACAAGGCCGATATCATACTCTGCATTTATGCGGGTGACATCGAAAGAAAGAAAATGAGGGCTGATTTCGGCATTACCTATGATGTTGACGCCCTTAAGCTGATTGATGACCTAAGGGGCTGGGGCATTGACGTGACGGCGGTAGTTATAACCCGCTTTCTGAACCAGCCGGCCGCTAAGATGTTCAAAAATAAGCTGGAGCGGAGAAATATAAAAGTCTACACCCATCGCTTTACAAAAGGATATCCCATGGATGTGGATTTGATAGTGAGCGACAAGGGCTACGGCGCCAACAGCTATATCAAAACAAAAAAGCCCTTGGTAGTTATTACGGGCCCGGGTCCCGGAAGCGGAAAACTCGCCACGTGTCTTTCTCAATTATACCACGAGTACAAAAGAGGCGTAAGGGCCGGCTACGCCAAATTTGAAACTTTTCCCATTTGGAATATTCCTTTAAAGCACCCCGTAAATATCGCCTATGAGGCGGCCACGGCTGATCTCAGGGACTTTAACCTCGCCGACCCTTTTCATCTGGACTCCTATAAGAAAACAGCTATCAATTACAACCGTGACGTGGAGGCATTTCCGCTTCTTAAAAGGATACTGGAGAAGATAACCGGGGCCGAATCAATATACAAGTCCCCTACGGATATGGGCGTGAACCGCGCCGGTTTCGGAATTGTAGACGACGCCGCCGCGAAAGAAGCCGCGAGACAAGAAATCATAAGAAGATTTTTCAGGTATACCTGCGAATACGCGATGGGCCTGACGGATAAGGGGACCGTTCAGCGCTCCAAAACCATCATGGCGGAGGCCGGCGCCATTCCCGAACAAAGGCGCGTCGTGGAACCGGCGAGGAAAGCCGCCTCGGAAGCCATGCGCAAGAAAAAGGGAAACGAAGGCATTTTCTGCGGTTCAGCCGTGGAGCTTAGGAATGGCGAGATTGTTACGGGAAAAAATTCCCCGCTCATGCACGCGCCCTCAAGCCTTGTTCTAAACGCCATAAAACAGCTGGCGAAAATACCCGATAAAATCCACCTCTTGCCGCCGGGTATAATAGAGTCAATAGGGGCCCTGAAGAGGAATATCTCGGGCGCTAAAACCGTGAGTCTCGATCTGGAAGAGACGCTGATCGCCCTCAGCATAGGCGCCGCCACAAACCCTACCGCAAAGCTTGCCATAGAGAAGCTTAAAGAGCTCCAGCGCTGCGAGGTGCACACAACGCACATGCCGGGGCCCGGCGACGAAGCCGGCTTAAGGCAGCTTGGCGTAAACCTCACAAGCGACCCTAATTTCTCAACAAAGCTTCTTTTCGTCGCATAATGTAAAAGAAATGTAATAGCTCTCTGCGCCCATTGACTTTTGCCTTTTTACAGTGTATACTTAAAAGTACACTGGCTTTATCTTTCAATAAACAAAACATACGCTTTGAGGCGAATGTTTTGTTTTTTTCTCTGCGCGCTTGGTATTTCGAAATGTTAGGTGGTGAGCGTAGTGTTCATAAAAAGAAAAAGCCCGCACTTCCCGCTTCCCGCAAGCTATTCATGCGACTCCACAGCCATAACCAACTCATTATCTGCAGGCCTTTCCATACTTGACAGGGATTTCAAAATTGTATGGGCGAACAAGTTCATACAGGACTGGTTCGGGCCCCTGCATGAACTGAAAGGCCGGCATTGCTACGAAATCTACGAAAAAAGAAAAAGAATATGTTTCGGGTGCCCTACGGCAAAGGTTTTCAGCTATGGATTAGATAAGTGCGTGGGCTTACGGAGAAATATACGCGTTAATACCGAAGATGGCCCGAAAACAGGACATTTCAAGCTTACCGCCACGCCCATAAGGAACAGTAAAGGCGACATAGTCCAGGTTCTGGAACACGTAGAAAACGTAACCGGCGAAATAGAGACAGAAGGCAAAATCAGAAAGAAATTACATGCGGTTTCAAAAGAGATAAGCTCAATAACCGAGCTTGACAGGCAGTTTACATGTTCCGAAGAATCATCGCTGGATAAGGTTCTCAGGCAGTCGGCTGAAATAGCGCCTACGCTGGTCGGCGCGGAGATATGCAACTTAAGGCTCGTTGACACCTCCGGTAAAATTTTAATCAGCAGGGCGAATAAGGGATTAAGCAAAGGATACCTGAGTAAAACCGTCTTGGAAATCGGTGAGGGCCTAACGGGCAGCGTAGCCTCGAACAAAAAACCCCTTGTGGTGAAGGATATGCTTAGCCGGCGTGACGCGAAATTCCCCGAATTTATTAAAAACGAAGGCCTTCATTCGTTAGTCAGCGTCCCCATCGTTTTAAAAAAAGTTTTACTCGGGACTTTAACGGTTTATGACAAAAAAATAAGCGCATTTACACAAAGCGACTGCAGGCTTCTTATGAACTTCGCCAATCATATCGCCATACTGGTGGACAATATAAAAGCGCATAAGAAGATCTTCCTCTCATACCTGAATACTATAAAGTCGCTCGTTTCGGCCGTGGAGGCACGCGACCGGTACACGCACGGCCACTCGGAAAAGGTTACCAAGTTCGCCATGAATATAGCCGAGCGCATAGGCCTTCCGAAGGACGACAAGGTGATGCTTGCCTATTGCGGCAGGCTCCATGATATAGGAAAAATCGCCGTTTCCGATTTGATACTGAACAAGCGAGGCGCCTTAACTGCCGCGGAAAAAGCCGAAATACAGCTTCACCCGGCAAGGGGCGTGGAGATACTCTCGAACCTTAAATTCCTGGAAAACGGCATGCCCGCCATAAGGCACCACCATGAAAGGTATGACGGGAAAGGCTACCCCGAGGGCCTGAAAGGCAAAGATATTCCCATTCTGGGCCGCATTATCGGGTGCGCCGATGCCTTTGATGCGATGACCTCCGACAGGGCATACCGGCCGAAGATGGAAACCCCGAAGGCGCTTTCGGAACTGAAGGAAAACCGGAAAAAGCAATTCGACCCCGAAATAGTAGGCGCGTTTATAAGCGTGCTGAAAAATAAAAAACCTGCCTAAATTAACTAACATAAGCCTTGACCTCAACTATACTCCCTGTTAGAATACTTGTTTGTACGGAGCATAAACCATGCGAATAGCCAACGATATTACTAAACTAATAGGAAATACGCCGCTGGTGTGGCTGAGAAAAATAGGCGCCGGCCTCGAAGCGGATCTTGCCGCCAAGCTGGAATTTTTTAACCCCGGCGGAAGCGTAAAGGACAGGATCGGCCTCGCGATGGTAGAAGACGCGGAGAAAAAAGGGCTTCTTAAAAAAGGCGGCGTAATCATCGAGCCGACGAGCGGCAATACTGGAATTGCCCTTGCGCTCGTTGCGGCCGAGAGGGGGTACCGGTTGATCCTTACCATGCCGGAAAGCATGTCCGTGGAACGAAGAAAGCTTTTATCGTTTCTCGGCGCCGAGGTGGTCATTACGCCTGCTGAAAAAGGGATGAAGGGCGCCATAGAGAAAGCGCGGGAACTTCTGAAGAATACAGGGGACGGGTTTATGCCGCAGCAGTTCAAAAATCCGGCGAACCCGCAAGCGCACAGAAAGACGACCGCGGAAGAAATATGGCGAGATACGGACGGAGGAGCGGATATTTTAATTTCCAGCGTGGGAACGGGCGGAACGATTACGGGCGTGGCCGAAGTCATGAAAAAGAGAAAACCCGGCTTTAAGGCGATCGCGGTCGAGCCGGAAAATTCAGCCGTCCTTTCAGGGGGGAAGCCCGGTTCGCACAAGATTCAGGGAATCGGCGCCGGTTTTATTCCTGATGTCTTAAAGCGTGATTTGATCGACGAGGTTATACGGGTGTCCGACGAGGACGCGTTACGGTCGGCCAAAAAACTCGGCAGAGAAGAGGGAATATTGACCGGTATATCAGGCGGCGCGGCTCTTTGGACGGGCATAGAGGCGGCTAAACGCAAAGAAAATAAGGGAAAACTCATAGTCGTGATTTTACCTGACACGGGCGAACGATATTTATCTATTTGGTGAAGGAGGCCAATTAAATGGACGAGACGCTTATATCCCGGGCGATAACGGAAAGTTTCACAAAAGATTTTCTTGATTCACTGAACGTTGACGTTGCGATTGCGGGTGCCGGGCCCTCGGGCCTTATCGCGGCCTATTACATGGCGAAGCATAAGCTTAAAGTCGCGATGTTTGAAAGGCACCTCCGCGTGGGAGGCGGACTGCCGGGCGGCGGCATGATGTTTAATCGGATAGTATTCCAGAAAGAGGCAAAGCCTTTGCTTGAGGAATTCGGCATAGGATATAAGAAATACAGGGACAAACTTTATGTTGTGGATTCGCTCGAGGCAATCTCGACGGTGTGCTCCAGGACGCTGAAAAAAGGCGTGAAGATTTTCAACCTCATTAATGTGGAGGATTTGGTTATGAGGAAGGACCGTATTGCGGGGGTGGTGCTTAACTGGAGCGCGGTGAGCTGGTCTAAATTGCACGTTGATCCTTTGGCTGTAAGGGCAAAAGTGGTTATTGACGCCACCGGGCACGATAGCGAAGTATCGAGAATCGTAGAGCAGAAAATAGGCCGTGAACTCATAACCGATACCGGCGGCGTAATCGGCGAGAAGTCCATGTGGGCCGAAGTGGGCGAAAAAGAGATCATAGATAATACGAGAGAAATATACCCGGGCCTTGTTGTTTGCGGCATGGCCGCGAATACCGTTTTCGGGTCCCCGCGCATGGGCGCAATTTTCGGAGGGATGTTTCTTTCCGGCCGCAAGGCGGCGGACGTAGCGAGGAAAATCGTAATTAAAAACCGCCGCGGTTGATAAAGAAACCGCGGTGGTTAAAGAGGGTTGTTTGGCAAAAAAAGTTTTAGTGGCGATGTCAGGCGGCGTGGATTCGTCTGTCGCGGCGTATCTTTTGAAAAAGAACGGTTTCGACGTAACAGGGGTTACGATGTGCCTCGGCGTAAAGGATATAAACTCCGGAAGGTCCGCGCGCTGCGGCCGGCAGGCGGCGCGGTACGCCAAAAAAGTTTGCGTTAAACTTAAACTGCCGCATTATGTAATGGACTTTTCCGAAGAGCTCGAGAAAAGGGTGGTCGAAAGGTTTGTTTCGGAATACGCGAACGGCAGGACGCCAAACCCGTGCGTCGACTGCAACAGAAGCCTCAAATTCGGAATTCTGCTTGAAAAGGCGCTTGGACTCGGCTTCGATTTTCTCGCGACCGGCCATTACGCCGGTATAGAAAAAAATAAAAAAAATTACCGCTTAAAAAAAGCGAAAGACAGAAAGAAAGACCAGTCCTATTTTCTTTATGCAATAAAAAAAAAGTCACTTCAGTTTATTCTTTTTCCTTTAAGCGGCCTTACAAAGCCCGAGGTGCGTGAAATCGCAAAATCAGCCGGGCTCCCCGCCGCCGATAAGCCCGAGAGCCAGGACGTATGTTTTGTTCCCGAAGGAAACTTCCGCGGATTTCTCTCGAAAAGAATAAACAACCCCCGGCGCGGGCCCGTTTTGAATTTAAGGGGAGATGTTATGGGAGAGCACAAGGGGGCGTTTTTTTATACTATCGGGCAAAGGGGCGGCCTCGGTATTGCCTATAGCCGCCCGCTTTACGTTCTCGGCGTGAATACGGAAAAGAACCGGGTGGTCATCGGGGAGAGAAAAGAGCTGAAGGCCCGCGGTCTTGTGGCGGGCGAGACGAACGAACTGGCCGGCCGGCTTCCGGAAAAAGCTTTTGCAAGAATAAGGTATGCCCATAAAGAGGCAAAATGCAGTATCTTTCGGGATCAAAATAAACTCAGGGTAATTTTCGAAAAACCGCAGGAAGCGATAACCCCGGGCCAGTCGGTCGTCTTCTATGCCGGCGATACGGTGTTGGGCGGGGGAGTGATTGAAAACGTTATAAAGGAGAAAAAAAAATGGCCATAGGCATAATTTTTGTCATTGTCGGCATTCTCATAGCGGCGTATCCGGCGCTTCTCTCAATAATAGTGGCGGCGTTTTTAATAATGATAGGGATATCCCTTGCGATGATGAGCTACCACTACAAAAAACTTAAAAAGGAAGCCGATAATCCCTTCGTCGACTTCTTCATCCGCTATTAGTTCTACCCTTGGCTTCGCTTGACAAAGGCAGGATTATAGGGTAAGATTGTGTCAGTTTCATAGTAGTTCCATATATTCCGATATAAGGCCAAAAGGAGGCGATATGAAGAGATTCCTGTTAAGCGTATTTATCTTTATCATAGCATTATCCTTCACGGCCACCGACGTCACCTTCGCCAAAGAAAAACTCTCCAAAACCCGGAAACAAGCCGATCTCAAAGCAAAGAAAGAGGCAAGGGCCGAGCGAAGGGCCGGCAAAAAAGCCGAAAACCAGGCAAAGCGCGAAGCGAAGAAATCGGAGCGCAAGGCCAAGCATGAGAGCAGGCCGAAGAAGCTGAAAAAGGCCAAGGAGACCAAAGCTGAAAAATTAGCGGCAAGGCAAAGCAGAAAAGAAGGGCTGGCCAAAAAACGCGCCGAAAGAAACGCGCGTATCGAAGCGGATAAGAAAGCGCGCGCCGGGAAAAAAGCCAAAAGGGACGCGCGTCTTAAGAAAAAGAAGGACGAACGTGAAAGAAAAAAGGCGAAGCGCAAGGCCGGGCTCAAGGCAAAAAAAGACGAAAGGGCAAAGAAGAAATAGCGGAATACCACTGTAGCAACAAAAACCGCCTCCGGACCAAGTTCGGCGGCGGTTTTTTTATTAGATATTGCCTCAAGAGGCATTATGTGATATATTGAAATCCCTATAAAATGCGCCCGTAGCTCAACTGGATAGAGTGGGTGGCTTCTTAAATGAGCAAATGATTTATGGAGTTTTAAATAAACGACATAAATCATATTGCGAATTTAATCCCGCCATAACGACAATTTTTGACGATATGGCGGGAGAACCAAAACGGGGTGGGGCCCCGGTAAAATTTTAGTGTACTAACATATATGCGCCCGTAGCTCAACTGGATAGAGTGGGTGGCTTCGAACCACTAGGTTGCAGG
>CAZYPU010000007.1:0-37667 GCA_964649665.1 uncultured Planctomycetia bacterium | reverse complement strand
TCCGCATTACAGCGGATCGTTCGACTTGCATGCCTAAACCACGCCGCCAGCGTTCATTCTGAGCCAGGATCAAACTCTCCATTTGAAGTATCTGATCCGTTTGGGTACTGAAATACAATCTTTCAGATTGTGTTTCAGCATCAAATAGAAATTTAATTCACAAATTTCTGTTTGTAGTTTCGGCTATTTTTTGTCAAAGAGCGAATATGTTAAATAGACACAAAAAAAGCGCCGTAGACGACGCTTTTTACTGCACCCTCTGTTTTACGAAACCGAATTGTCAATCAAAAGCTTTTTTCAATCAAAAGCTCCTTTTTTACAGGGATTTTATCTCCGGTAAAGTGATAGAAATATACCACACGGGGCGGGCCTTGTCAAGAGAAAAGTCGAAAAAATCTTTTGCCGATCCTTATCTCATATTCGGCGCCGGGCTCGACGGGAAATGCCGCGTCTTTCACCTTTTTTCCGCCTATTTCCACCGCGCCTTCTTTTATTTTTCTTCTTATTTCATTTTTACTTGCCCCGGAGGCCTCACTTAACATTGAAACCAGATCGGACGCTTTTACTTTGCTGCGCGGGACATTATCCGGAAAACCCCTGTGTTTAAACGCCTTCTCGAAATTCGCTTCCGCCCTGTCCGCGTCTTTACGGCTGTAATACTGCGATATTATAATCCCCGCCAGCTTCTTCTTCGCGTCCCTGGGATGAAGCGCGCCGCTTTTTAAATCCGCTTTAAGCCCGCCCAGCGGCTCGTCCGTGAGGAGTTCGTAATACTTCAGCATGAGACTATCCGATATCGACATTATCTTGCCGAATATCTCCTCCGGCGCTTCTTCTATACCTATGTAGTTGCCAAGGGACTTGGACATCTTATTCACGCCGTCAGTCCCTTCGAGAAGCGGCATCGTTATGACAACTTGCGGCTCCTGGCCGAAATCGCCCTGGAGGTTTCTTCCAACGAGAAGATTGAATTTCTGGTCGGTGCCGCCGAGTTCCACATCGGCTTCGAGAACAACGGAATCGTACCCCTGTATCAGCGGGTACATGAACTCCTGCATGGTTATCGGCTTGTTATTTTTGTAACGCTTTAAGAAATCGTCCCGTTCGAGCATTCTCGCGACCGTGTATTTATCCATAAGGCTGAAAAGCTCTTCTGTTTTCATTTTGTCGCACCAGGCGCTGTTGAAAACGACTTTTGTTTTTTTCTTATCGAGTATTTTGAAAATTTGTTTCTCATAGGTTTTGGCGTTCCGGTCGACTTCTTTTCTGGTGAGCGTTTTTCGCGTAGCGGACTGGCCGGAGGGGTCACCGATTCTGCCCGTGAAATCACCTATTAAGAAAACGACCTCGTGGCCGAGGTCCTGGAAGTGCTTCATCTTACGAAGCAAAACGGTGTGGCCGAGATGTATGTCAGGCGCCGAAGGGTCAAACCCCGCCTTTACAATGAGGGGCTTTTTTCTCTCAAGCTTCTTTTTAAGCTCGTCGGGCCGTATGATCTCAACGGCGCCCCTTTCAATAATCTCTAATTGCTCGTTAACCGATTTCATATTGGGAGTATTCTAACACAGGGAAGATAGCTTGTCAACAAAGAGACCTACGAAGTGGTGTCAAGATAATTGGGCACTTTGCTTCTCCGTCATTGCGAGGCCGCCCTGTTCTTCGTTTGCGGCCGAAGCAATCTCAAACGAAGAGATTGCTTCGGTCTGCTTCGCAGACCTCGCAATGACATGTCGAAAGTGCCCACAATATTTTACATTATCGCCTACGAGTCGCTCGCCCTAGGCCGCCTGCAGGGCCTGGAGAGAATTTATGTACTTGTCGTATTGCTGTTGCAGTTCTCCCGAAAGCGGTTTTATCGGCCCAAGTGTGATAAGCCAGCCCCTGGTACCGTCTTGCGTTTTTGTGCTTATAGCCCGCGTTATTGCTTGGGCAAATGAATATAATGCGTTTTCTGACCCGACAATAATTAAAGGGATCTTATTTTGTGTTAAAAATTTGGCCATAGCGTCAAGCTCCGACTGTTCTGTCTGCCGGCCTATCGGGCCCCTGATAACAGCCAATATGTCTTTTGCGCCTTTTTGCTTGGCAAAATTGACAAGTGATTTTACTTCATTTAACTCGCTGCCGTTTGTATTCCGAAGTTCATCTTTTGTGATAGTTATTACATCTATATTGGAGTCTGCCCTCTTTATCATCCGTTCCAATATGGTAGCGTTTTCCGGTTTCCGGGCAAACAAGATTATTTTTCCGTCTTTTAATATTGCCTTCGCCTTTCTCATGGTATCTTCAAAATCCATTACAGCGGCGGTCTCAAGGATATCGTCAGCGTAGAGAATGAGGCTCTGCGCCGCCTGTTCAGGCAACGTCGCAATCTCATCGCTAAGCTCCTTTCCTTTATTTGTGTAATCTTCCCGCGCCGCCGCCTTAAGCGCCACACTCGCATTCTCAAAATTAAGCGTCGCCTTAAGTTCCGCCGCGACCCTGTCGATCGTGTGCCCTCCGGCAGCCAGTTCTTCCATGACTTCATTTTTAATAAGATCGTGTCTATCGTAATTCTCTTTGTTGGCCAGTTGTGAATTTAAAATAAAATATCCGAGCGCTGCCATGGCCTTTTCGAACATAGACAGCCTTAGTTTGAAATGCTTCCTAAAATCCGCGTCACTTCCGGAGTCTCCGAGTAATCTTTCTGCATTCGACATACTCATAAGTAAGCCTTGGCCAAAAGACACGGCTACTTGAGTCATATAGTGAAGCACCGGCACTGCCCCCGAGGCGTATTTTTCTTTCGCCGTAACCATATTCAGCTTCTCTCGTGCTTCTATAAAGCGTCTCAATTCTTCGGTCTCGACGCACAATTCAGCGGCCGGCGCCTCTTTCATTTCCCGAACCTTCAAGCACCATTTGTATGCCGCGAAAAACATCTTAACGCCGAAAATTCTCCGCATTAAATCTACTAATTCCTCTCTCAACTCCGCCTGGTCGTCATCGTTCTTGTGCCTCTCCAGAATATCCACCGCCTCGCGGGCAAAGACGTTCTCCGGCCATTCCAACGCATTTTCTTTCAGGGCCTTTTTTAAAATAGCGGGTTTCAAGACCTCTTTTAAAATAGCGAATGCGCACGGAAAATTAGATACATGGTCCTCCGAATGCGCCCACATCGGTAAAACCTCTTCCATGAATTTCCTTGCCGCTTCAGCGAATTTCCCTGCCGCCTCCCGGGGCACTATTTCTTTAGCATAAAGTCCATCGAATATATTTATAATCGCCGTATCAACAGCGCATTCCGAGCCGACAGTCGGACGCGGCGTGCCAGTTTCATCGTCCTCCGGTGGCATAGGCGTTTCGCCAGCGGGCGCTTGCGGCGTTTTCGCGCCTTTAGGAATACTTCCGGATTCCGTACGAATTTGCTTTAGCATACTATCCCACCGGTCATTATAATATGTTTTTAGACTCACGGCTTCTAAAGCATTACTTTCTTTTTGCATTCTTGGCTCTAACAATAACTCTTCCCTGCTGTAATCCCTCATATATTCCGCAACTTCCCTTAGGATGTGTTCCGGATAGTTTCCTACGATTACAATGTCGTATTTAGATTCCTCTTTGCTTCCTCTAGGCATTATCGCCAGGCTTAATATTTGTTTAGTGCAAAATTCTTTATAACGATCGAATATTTCATCTAGAGTGCATTTTTCAAAGTCATCCATCTCCCCGTTAAATAAAGAATTCACAATATTAATGTTTGGCAAACGTGTCTTAAGCTCTTCGAGACTTGCGCCCTCTACTTTTGCTCTTACGACATCGTCTATTTCTCTAGGGCCGAAAAATCCTACAGTCTCAGCGGTCTTAAAAAAGACTTTTATTCCGGTAGAACGGTAAATGGTTATAATTTTAGAAGCTATTTCATCAGCTGGGGCGAAATGGAACCCTTGTGCGAGATTGCATTCTATTCCTTCTATAGTAGCGGTATTTTCCTCAACTTCGTCCGCCGCGCCTGCGGCATCCGCGGGAGCGGGTTCGAACCTCGGCGATTGGTCGCCTTCGCGCTCCGGACGGTCCATGCCGTCACGGCCCTCGGGCCCCATGTTCGGCTCGCCATCCGGCCAGTCCCTTCCGTCTTTCGGCGCAGTGGGCGTACTCGGCTCCGGAACGGAGGCGGGCACTTCCGGCAGTGGATTTGTAGACAGCGTTTTAGCCGATTTCATTCCTGGCAACCTTGCCAGTTCCGATTTAAGCTTGTTCGTCGTATAGTCCTCCAGATCAATATGTATCTCATCTATAGAGTGGGATATGTTTATTCCTTTTATTACATATCCCTTCGCAATAAGTCCATCCACAGCCCTTTTTATTCTAGTGTCTATCTCATCATGGGAAATCTTTTCACACCTTTTCGTGATGAAATAATCCAGGTCAAAAGTAACTATGACCGGCCTTGCAGAATCTGCAAGATCTGAGAGCGGGTCGCCTGTTTTGTGATCAGCGTAAAGCGAATACTTGATTGACTTCTCGTGGTATACCCATTGATACTGCCCTATCAATTCTTTTTCTTTAGCATATTGTACCCAACTGCCGTCATTCATACCGGGACGCGTGCTATCATCATCTGCATGGAAATCAAAATTTATCAGTGTATAATCATTACTCCATTTCTTCAATCTGATCATTTCACTTATCCAATAGTACACAGAGTCATGTTTGATAGAATCCATGAACTCTATGTTTTCTGTATCCCGGGAAACCGCATCTGGTGCCATCCTATCCGGGGACGCGGCTGCGTCCCCCGGTTCGCTCAGGATGTCGCTCGTTGTGCTCGCTCCGGTGGGCGCTTGCGGCGCGGCCCCGGCATCCGCGGAAGCGGCGACGAGGGCTTGCAGCGCGGGAAACTGTGCATAGAGATCTCGATAAAACATATATGTCTTAATATGTGTTCTGACGGTTACGAACCGTTCATGCAAATCTGGGGGCAAGATCTTATGCCTTAGGTTGAGTATTACCTTTAGCTTACCTGATTCAAGCAACGCTTGAAGCCGCTGTTTTAATCTTTTTTCTATGTCGGTTTTCGGCATGTCTACAATAGCGCGATATCTATCGTATGTATCCTCGCTTATCCATATCTCTTCCACGTTTTCGATAGAAAACGGCGAATTTATCGTTGGATACGGGTCCATACCCTTCACTATCAAGGCGGCCCTGCCTTCTTGCAATAATCTGTTAAATATACCACTTTTAACAACAAAGATTGCGGGGCTTGATGACTCTTTATTAAATGAACTGGTTGCCCAGGCGTGCGCCAATCTCGTTAATTTAATATCGCCCGTTAAATATCCATTAAGGATCGCCTCATCAAGGCCATCTCTCTCGTGATATATAAGGCCGCCTTCACTGAATTGGAGCGGCTTTCCGCTCTCTAAGACCTTTTCTTGTTCCGCGCCGGCTTCTACATAAAATCCTGGTTCGTCCGGGACAAAGGTATCTATTTCATTTTCCGAAACAATTAATTCTTTCCGGCCATGCACATTATTTTTTTGCCGATACGCTTCGATGACTTCACCAAGGTAAGTCCGAGCCGGAGATGCCGGCAGGCCTCTTTCTATAGCCTCAAGCGTGCGTATGCCGCCATGCAGTTTCAGGCCCCCATCTATTTCAAGAATGATTGCAATTGGATCTTCGGACAATGCTAAAGTTCTTATAATCTGCGCGTAATCGTATCCCGAGAGTTTAGAATTAGATTGCGTTTGCGAAGACGCATCACTTTGGGACACGTCCGCGGCTCCGGCATCCGCGGGAACGAATTCGATCCCTGCGACGGCAGGCGCTTCTTGCGTCGCAGCAGTTGGTTGTTTCCGATGAATCTTAAACGCATAAACCATTTCTTTCCCTTCAAATTCTCCGCAAGATTCAACAAGGTACCCTAATACTTGAGCGAAATCTTTAAACATCCTCACATCTCCGTCCGATTCTAGCTTTGAAGAAACGAGAATAATAGCATTGTCTCTAGCGGATGCCAGAACAGACGCAACTATATCTCGCGGGTGTCCGGAAACATTCACATCCCCTATAACGTTGAGTAAGAATACGTAGGAATAATGCGCTGATGGCAATCCTGCTGATTGCACGTCGCACCTATAGCTTTCCAAATCTATACGATTTCCTATTAAATCCGTATCGAACGCGCCGCTGATTGCTTCGGTTTCATCCAATATGGCAGATTCCAATGGCACATTTTGAGGAGACAATGATCCGGCTATTGCGTTTCCATAAAAATCTGGCTGCACAATGGTAACATTAGCCCCTCTGACCGCGCAGGATATAGGATGAGATGTTTTCAAGCCAGCACCAATGCATAAAACTTTATCTCCAGGCCCTATTTCCAATCTATCAATCATTTTTGCCGAATTGATTTCATCTTCTCCGGAACATATCTTTGATAACACTTGTTCGGCTGTGACCGCATCGGCGGCCAGCGGAGTTTTCAGGTTCGGCTTGGCGGAAGACGCATCACTTTGGGGCGCGTCCGCGCCTGCGGCATCCGCGGGAGCGGAGGCGTCTTCCGCACCAGTTATAGCCGCATTCGCCTTAGTCGCTTTTAATATAATCCCATTAGGGAAAGAAAAGCCATAATCTATTTCACTCCATATGTCCCATCGGTCAAAACCTGCGGCCTCCAGCGCATTTATCCATTCTTTGTCTGTCCATTCGCCGTCATAAAAACGAAAATCTTCATATATAAAGATGCTAGCTCCAGTTGGAATGTTTTCGAAAATCTGCTTAAGGGCTTTTAATCGCATGTGATGAGGGAGATACGACATGGCATCTATCGCGATAACCACATCAAATTCTGTTTTTACAGATGCTATTTCCGCAACGCTTTTATTAAGATACCTGATGTCCAATGACCTTTCCCGCGCTTTTTTACGGGCTATTGCAAGGCTTTTCTTTGAAATATCTATGCCGCATACAAACTTAGCCCCCTCTGACACGGCCGCACACGCAGAAGAGCCGTCGCCTGTTCCGATATCTAAGACCGATTTGCCCCGTACATTGACTTCATTATTTCTTAAAACTCTTTCAACCTTCCTTATCCGCGCGCCAAACTTTTTGTCTGAATAATGCTCTCCCGTACCATCGCCAACGATATTATTCCAGTATTCAGCCATTTTTTTTGTATACCATTGACCGTACACATCCCACCAAATGTCTTTACGCTCTTTTAATCCTGATGCTTGCGCCAATTTGCGCCTGTTGAAAACTATATTGTTATTCTCCATCTTACATAACGCATCACCCGGAATATCATTACTAACTAAGCACTTTGGTACCGCAAAATGTTCGGGTTTTGTAAAATCGAAGTTGGCGATAAATTTCATCAATACGCGTCTTTCGGCAGCCATCCACCTTCTCTCATAGGGGTTACCCGGTGACGGTCTCGCCGGCGCCGTCCTGCCTTCGCCCTCGTCTGAGCCTGTCGCTCCTTCATTAACGGAACTGCTGCTTGCCCCGCCGATTCTGCCTTGTATTTCTGACAAAATGTCGCGCGGTTCGCCGACATGGAATCCTCTTCTTCGCATCCCGAGCGGATCTTCCATATCAAAGCGAGAAAAGCTCCTTTTATCTCCGCTTACGCCGCGGGCGGCCGGACCCGCGGTATCATTGATACCCCTAAAGTCTTCGCGGAGCGCCATGTTTACGAGTTCTCGTTCCTCGCGCGTGAAGATGTGCCGTTCGATAATTTCGGCGTGGTGTTCCACGATCTCCTGAAATTCGGCGTGCAGGTCCGCTTTTCTGCGTCGTTCCTCTTTACTGTCCTGCGGCATGGCCCTGAAGTGTTTCTCGAGGTCCTTCAATACCTGTAGCAGCTCGTCTTTGCTAAATCCACCGCGCGCTTTTTTCTTGAATAAAATACCGAAATCATCAGCCGGGAGCCGCGCACTATCCAGCAGAAAACGGCAAATATCATCTTTGAACGCTGTAAACGCCTCTAGTAACGCTCTATTCTTAATCCCATATCGGCCGAGAAACGCGGCCGCTGCTGTAGTGAAAAGAAAGGTTCTTCTCAAATCTTTCTCATAAAATACAAGCGGTTCCCCGCCGTGAACCAGGTCCATGACTGCCGAATGGAAAAAGTTCGTTTGCGTTCCCCCGGTTTTAGGATCTTTCCGGCTTAGCACTTCACCAGTCCAGGCGTCAACACTAGCACCCACGAAGTAACCCCTAACACCCGGGAACATTAATTCGCTTGTCGTATCCGGCGCTATTGAAAGCGCGGTGCCGGGAGGGTAATTCGCGTAGAATAATGTCGTCAGAAGCAGCGGCGCCTCTTTCATGTAGTCACCGGCAACGGAGCTTGAATAGAGCATGCGATCAATAATACCGAGCTCGTACATCTTTCTCGCGAGAAGTACAGCTATAGGGTACACCGTAGGCGTTATGCGTATCTCACCCGAGATACCTTCCCTGGGGTATACCATAGATCTGACCATTCCGTGCGGTGTCTTCACCCGCGAAAGATAATTCGACATCCTGACCTGAAGGGTAAAGAGGCTGCGCGCTTCCGTATCATCCAAATCTATGTATTTTTTTGGCTCCATCCCGAGTGTTGGATACCGTTTCCCGAAGGCCTCTATCTTCCTGAGCGCGGGTATCGTTTCCGATTGAAGCCGTTGCGTGAATTCCGACGGGACGCCGCCCTTTTTCAGCACCTCTTCCAAGAGCAGCGCCTTCACGTAGCTCTGCGTACCGATAGCGAGGCCCTTGAGGTCAATAGCATCAAAAGCCGCGTCCACAGAGTCCAGGAGTCGTTCCTTCGCGCGTAAATTGCTTAAAGGGTGGTCATTGTCTATATTTTTGGCGAGCGCCTGGTGAGCTTTGTAGACATCGAGATGATAGATCCAACTTGCCACGCCACCCTTGCTTCCTTTTTTTGTCGGCTCATGCCGCCATGCCGGTCTTTCCGCCTCAAATATATCAGATTTCCACTGGTTAAACGATACCAGCGATATTTGCGGGCTGTCCATGTATGCCCTTACCAGATCGTTCCAGTCAGACTCGGTTACCAGGATTTCTTCTATTCTGCTCCTGGCCAGATCAGAGATAAAATACGCGAACATGTCCGGCTTATTTTTGGCGAACCGCGTAAACGCCGCGAATACGTCCGGGCTTGTATTTGCGCTGAGCTCTTCGAGTTGTTTCATGAATGTTATCTTGCCGTCGCGCTTCATGACGGTAAAAAGCGCCACGAAGGCTATTTCGTTTTTTTCAAAGGCTTGCCTCAGATCGTCTATCGTGAATAACCCTCTGAGCAGCGCAACATATTGCAGAAACTCGCGGCCCTGCCAGTGATCTCTGATCTTCTCCGCGAATAGCCTAAAGCCAATAGAATTTTCCCGATATGTTTTTTCAAGAAGGTCCTGTCTAAGGAGTTCGACAATCTCTATCGGAACGCGAAATTCGCCAAACTGGACATACGCTTCGTCTTTGCGGCTCCCGCCGTCTCCGGCCGGGATGGAATCCGCGGTTCCGGCATCCGCGGGAGCGGATCCGCCTTCCGGCGCAGCCGGCATTTTAATACCTTTCGATTTTGCTATGCACCGGATATTTTCCAATCCGGCGAACCGGTAACTGAATCTATCCGTGGCGCCGGCTCCTGGACAATCTCTTATCAGGTTCTTCAGGCCTTCATCTTTTATCTTTACGCGGCTAGAGTCCGAAAAACCAAGGCTCTCCAGGAAGCGCGATAATCCGTATGTTACATCGCCCGCTATTTCAACCGGCACGTCTTCGTAATAGACTAGCGCCCATTCAGGCGACAGACCCCGTTCGCGGGCAAGTTCCGCGGCATGGATAAGCCCTTGCAGCAACAACTTCGTCCCGTGTTTTTTTCTTATCTCGCATACCTCCAGGCCCTTTTCGCATGGCCGCAGTATAATGCCCTTGTCTTTTATTGTAAGATGAATCTCGCCCATCTTCTCTCCGCCTGAAAAAATTCTTAAGGCGTATTGCAGTTTCCCCTCTCCGTCAGGCAAAAGTTCCCATTCTTCTGCGCGCGCCTCATCATTATTCCGCGTTAGCGCGGACGAGAGAGGCGGTCGGCCGTGTTTAAATACCGAATAGATTATATGCTCGAGACTTTTTATGTAATCCAAGTCGGCGCGCGGGTGGAGATACTTCTCGGAACGCGCCCCCACGACGCTGGCTATCTCCACGCCGTTATCCTCTTCTATGAACTTGACTATATCTTCCACTTCAGCGGGAACATCGGCTAAATCAGTATGATAGCCTTCTTCCGCGTCCGATTCCTTGCCCAGCGAGAAATAATCAAAACAAAAACTGACTACTATCGGCAGGCCCTTTTTCTTCGCCTTTGCCAATTCCCGCCTGACGATACCCTCGTCTTTACGCCATCCGCGGGGACAAGTAACGACTGTATCCGCATATCCAGTTGCCTTGGCCTTAGCTATCCAGGCACCTTCCGATGAGGCGCCCCTTAAATCGCTGTACGCGTCAAAATTTATTACCATTACGGGCGTGCCGAAGTCTTTCAAAGTATTAAGAATCCCGTCATGATTATCGATAAATTTAATGGCGGGCGGATTTTCGGCAAGCGCTTTTAAGGCCTCCGGCGTACCGATAACACTTAAGGCGCGCTTGGCGGCGTTGCGGTGCCTTGCCAATCTTGCCGTTTTTAACTGCCTCTTCAGGTCTTCTACGCTTAAAATGTACTTCAATCGTATGCCAGCCGCCTCTAATCTATTGACATGTTCCACCATGGATACGACATCCGGAAACGGCACAGGGCCGTTAAGCGCCAGGTTGCTCGCATTGTCAACTATGGGCCTCACGTTGTCCAGCTCCCGCACCTTACTCCTGAGCCAGCTGACAATCTCTTCTCTTTTGTCGGCCTTTGTGAAATCGAATACTT
Organism: uncultured Planctomycetia bacterium; assembly: GCA_964649665.1. GTDB lineage: Bacteria > Omnitrophota > Gorgyraeia > JABMRN01 > RBG-13-46-9 > CAZYPU01. The sequence goes on along the minus strand of CAZYPU010000007.1, from coordinate 26,752 downwards.
TATAATTAAGAATACCTGCTTCGCTCTCCTCCAAGGCGGGGTTCAAATGCCCTGTCGCGCCCAAAAGGCCTATTATCTCCTGACGGGTCTTGCGGCTGTTATCGACAACCTGCGCGGAGAAGTGCATGGGTTCCGTAAATCCTGAATCCGGAACAGGCGGCGGCGCCTGAGACGGGTAATACTGCCGGAACTCTCTTTCAAAACGTTCTAACGCGGCCGCCGGGCACACAACGCTCAACTCGGCCTGGTCGGTCCCTATCCTCTCCCATACGCCGGCATATTGCAGATACCTGAAATTATCCGGATTGATCTCGCCTTCCTTCATGAGCTCCAGGAGAACGCGCGTAACCGTGATCTCAACCGTGGAATGCGCGCCGTAATCCGGAAAACCCTCGCCGTTAGATATGACAAGGCCGAGCCGTCCGGATTTATTCTTCTCAACCAGAATATTCTTGACCGTCTCTATGTCGCTTGGGCTTACGGTTGGATTACGGCCCTCCGCCCCGTACGCCATGTCCCAGGGCGCGTGGATATCCTCAAAATCCATCCCGCGGCTCATCAGGGCGCTTTTCGCCTCCGTGGTGCGGATAAAGACCTTTATATCGGACATGAAGGATACGTCTTTAGACCCCCATGATTCTTTTAAGTTCGAAGCCGCGATAAGAAAATCGACCAGCGCCTCGAGTTTTTCTTTCTCCGCGAGCGCGCCCTTCAGCTTTCTGTTCATATTAAGGAATAGAATTTGCGCGCGAAGGCGCTTCTCTTCGGCGCCCATATGGCTCCAGACATCATAATCCGAAGGACTAACGTGAAGATTGTTGTCTTTGATTAATTTGGCAAGGCGGCCTGTTAGTTCTTTTTCATCGAGGACGGAGTACGCTGCCAATTCTTCCCGGGTCCATCCCTTAATGTAATTAAGAATACCCGCCACGTACTGCTCATCTACCGCCGTATAGCCCTTCTGCATATAGTAAGTGCTCACCTGATATCCCGCGCGGACGAGCTCCTCTATTGTATCGGCCATCGCGAGATATTCATCGTCAAGGTGGGGATTTATGATAACCACTTCGGTAGGGCCGTCATTGGTGGCGGGTTTGAGGCCAAGCCGGGCTGCGACGCCATCCGGCGTGGTGATAGCGGCGCTTATATCCTGTATAACCCTTATTCTTAACTCATCCCATGTTCCAAGCTTTTTCAGCGTGCCCAGGTTATATCTCTTTATCTTCCGGACCTCTTCGCTTCCGCCATCGGGAAGCCGGAGAAAATCGTCTTCTGTCAGGTCTATTATTTTTTTACCGCAGGCCGAAGAGACGCGGACAAAAAATTCCTTTACCGCCTGTTTGCCCCAATCGTCTATCCGGTAAAATTCCCACGGATATTTTTTTATTCTCAAGTTTATCGCGGAAGTATTATCCAACACAAATATGCCCCTGGAGCGCTGCAGGCCGCTTAAGGGGTATGCGGGATCATATTCGCCTTCTATACCGCGATAGATAGAATTATTTTTCGCGTTTCCGGTGGAGACAACGATAACCTTCACGTCGTCGGCGATGTCGGGGTTTCCCTGCCTTAACAGGAGCTCGTGAAAACCGAAGGTGATGAACCCACACTTCGGACGGCCGTTCACATAAAAATTCCTAAGCCCGCCATTTTCCTTCGCGTGCCCGGCAGATATGTGGAAATGCGCCGCTCCTATGAAGGCCTTCCTGCCAAATGGCGTCCCGGATTCCATGAAGCCCACGTGGCCCTTTCCTGCATAAGATGGGCCCACGCCAGAGAGGAATATATGCGCCCCTCCCAGATCCTCTATCTCTTTACTCATACGCTCTGCTTGTAATCTCATGGCGTTTATGAATTTGGTCTGAATGTCCGAACGCCCGGCGGCTCCAGGATCGTCATCAAAAATAAGGCCGTTTTTTTCTATATCCCGCATAAGTTCCGCAAAATCCCCGTCCGACATCCGCGTGCGGTCTTCGTAGATATCGCCGTAAAAAAGATGCCTGTTTTCCTGCGGTATATGCAGCCTCTCAAACATGTTATTGAGTATATTGGCGAAGGAATGGTAATCGGTCCTCTTCTGCGGAAAGACCGCGTCCAAAGGATACGCGACCACCCGGCTCATGTCGGGCTTTAATTTTGTATCGACGCCGTAGCGATTCAGAATAGCCCGAATCTCGGGGCTTTTGTCCCAAAAGTCAAGGAAATAAGCCATCTTTGTATACCCTATCCAGGGCGTGTCGCCGGTGCAGAAGTTGATGACAATTTTTTTATTATTGGGGAGCCTTCTCATCCGTGCCTGAATTTCTTTTATTACCTCGCAGGCAAAAACAACACCGGCCTCCTCTATATCCGGGTTGATGGAAATCTCCATGTTCGGCGCCTTATTATGGGCGGCGGCGTATATATCCATAGCAGCGGATTCTCGCTTTATTATCGCCATTTTCTCCGGGCTTTCGCCGTTATTTCCGAGGGGAAGTATTGACCGGGGCTCGGGCGTAGCGCCTCCGGCCGCAAAAAACTTCGGCTCTTCTCTCGGCGGCCCCAGCCTGAGTAACCTTAGTATCCTGCCCACCGTGCCTCCTCCTGCAAATTGGTCCCAGGCAAACTGCCGCGTCTTCCCAAAAGGCCACCACATCGCCGAAGAACGGAGCTCGCACGGCACGGCGCTTGAGGCGGGCAAATGATCGCTCTCCCTTCCTTCCAGGCGTTTCATCTCCTCTCTATACCCCTCGTTGAAAAGCTTTTCCATCATCCGTATATTTTCCTGCCGTTCCTTTCCTACCGGCGATAACCTAGAAGCACCTGCGCGCCATTCTTTCCTTGTCAGGCGTTTTAGCAGGGCTAATAAACCTTTTTTAGACGATATGGCGGAAGGGGCGCGCGATAGGCCTCTTGTGTCCACCAGTGTCCATCTGTCTCCGCGTAGTACATGATGCTCTCCGAAGACTCTCGTCCCTCTGTATCTTGGATTAAATTTTATGCCGGCTTCATCAAGCTTGGCCGCAAAGGCGCCCATGCTTTTTAGCATTGATACGGCATCGCTGCTTTCCTCTAATCCTTCCAACCGGATCCACAAATTATCCGATTCAAATAAAGAAACATAATTGCCCCTCTCCTCAATGTAATATGTGGCGTCCTCATCCTCGACGTATAGTATCCCGAATCCGCGTTTTATAACCCCGCTTTCCGCGCAATCATGGGCGTAAGCAAATTTTTTCGCGGCTTGGGCAACAGCAGAATCTGAATTAAGCGCATATAGCACAAAATCATCGGTGTGAAACGCATCATCTGCACCCCAGTCGCTAAAAGAGCTGAACGAGGTTGGGCGAATATTATGGATTGTATAAACCGGGCAATGGACGCATGATTCCGCGTCCAGGTTTTCAATCCAGCCCGTTGGCATTAGGCCTTTCAGGTTGGTTTTTCCTCGGTATCCGGGGTTTAAATCGCGTAGTAACTTACTGCGAAGTTTCCCATTGCGGCGCAGAATTTCCATCGCGACTTTTATGTCGGGCCTGAATTGGGGGGAAGAATGAAAAACCTTGTTTCCGAGGCAGTCCGCCATAAATGCGGGTATGTTCATATCCTCCGTGTTCATGAACAGGAAGTAGGAAAGGTTTATCATGGTTTCATTCAGCGCTTTTCTCAACCTTACCCTCTTCTTTTCCTTCATGCCCTCCGTTTTTGATTCAAATTCCGCCAGGAGAGCTTTCACGCCGGATTCGGCCCTGCCTGCTTCGCCTTTCGCATATAAAAATATCGCCTTTACCATCGTATGCATTATCTCTTTTATGGCCACGCCGCCTATCGCGGCTTTTTCGAAAAGCCTGCGGGTGAGCCTGGTATTCTTCTGGTATGTTATGGGATTAACGAAATAGAAGGGGTCCACTATATAGCCCAGGGAATTCTCGAAGAGCAGCTTGTCAATCACAATATCCGTCCAACTATCATCATTAATATTCGCGATAACAAGAGGGATGCCCTCCGCGGCGTATTTTTGCCGATCTTTTTCGGGCATATAGACAGCGTGGGCGGATGTGACGACATTCCCTTTTGTATCGATATACAGGAGGAAGTCTCCGGGATCGTATACGTGTTCCTCCAGGTCATCTGCCCTGAATGTCCTTGTGCCGGCGACTCTTTTTTCTCTGACGGAGCCTTGTTGTATTATCCTACGAACGGAGACATGGGCCCTGTCCTGCTCACTTTTTTCAAGAAGCCCGAAGTGTTTTAGCGTACTGTGCTTTTCGATGATAAACTGGTTAGGCTCCTCAAAGCTTCTCTGTATACGGATATTATAGGCGGTCTTGACGAGCCCCTCTTCCGCGAGGCGCTCCATTGTCCTCACTATATCGCGAAGGTTCCTTTTGGTCTTCGCCATCATTTTTTCCTCGTGCCATTTATCGGCTGATATCCACCATACGACGTTTTTCGGAAATTGACTAAAGAACTTTTTGGCCTCTTCCTCATCGTCAGGAATCAGGTAACCGCTTGTGATTATCCATACCTCCTCGGCCGCCGTGGCCGCGCGCCGGACTACATCAATAAAGTCCTGACTTACTCCTGCCTCCAGCAGGTTGCGCTTGCCGTAAGCCATGGTTTCGCCGGGCCCTTCAAGGCATATGTTTTTAATGCCTTCTAACTGGTTGAAAATCGAATAAAGGATATCCTTATCCGCATCCTTTCCGGCTTTAAGCACGTCTCTCGCAACACAGATATCGCAGCCGAGCGGGCACTTGGGAGTTATCTGGACGAACACGCGCTCCGCTACCGAAGAACGGATTAACATGGCGTTCATCAGGCGGAACGCAAGCGTTGCTTCGCCCATACTGGTCAATTTGGCCGGCTTGTCGCGGAGGGCGCGGCCTTCTCTTTCCGGCGGAGCGGGTTCTTCCGCCGCGGCCCCGACATCCGCGGGAGCGAAGGCGGGCTTCGGCGATTGGTCGTCTTCAGACCTGCCGCCCGGCGCGTTAGGCTCGGCTGATAAGAAAGCTCCGCGGTTCATAAGTCTGGCCAGCGTGCCGGGCAGACCGAATGTCGGCTGCTCGTCAAAACCGCCGATTTCCGGTGCCCCGAGCCTCATGGGCGCGGCTGTTCCGCCTGACGCCCCGCCGGGGCCTGTTTTCATGTTTAATTCCCTGAATGCGTACCTTAACATAACTTCAACGTTGGGAACGGCTTCTTCTATCCAACTCCGTATCTCTTCACGGGCTCTTTTTTCAGAATAACCTTTTTTCTTAAGTCCATTCATCCATTTATTAATTAAATCTAACGGCTTACGGGATCTGGATATTGCTTTGGACGATTGTAGCTGTTTATCGATGATTTTGGTTATCGCTTCTTCTTTTATTTTGCCGCGGCGATTCAACTTTTTCCGGAATCTCTCACGCATTTCCTCAAGATTTTTATTTATATGCTTGATAAAACCGGCTGAACCGATCTTTATAGTAATCGGGCTTAATAGCTGATGAAGCACAAGCTGTTCAACAACCGTAGCGTTTTCTAATCTGTAGTTTCCTTTTTTACGTTCTTCTTGGCGGCGTCTTATGTTTTTGACTAAATCTTCCGTAACCAACATTGCCGCCTCCGATAAAGAACTCTTACCGGCTGCTCTTCTTAGCAAATTCACATCCGGGCGCAATATGACTTCTTTATCGGGTTCATCTGTCATACTTTTTAAAAGCGCATTTGCCTCATCGGCGAGCGCCTCGCGCCTTGCGGCATCTACCTTCGGCGCTTCGACTCTCAGTCGGGCTTTCGCCTTCCTTCTGGCGTCTTTAAAAGCGGTTATGTCGGCCCTGGTTGCCATATAGAACCACCCCCAGATAGTGCCCTCGGTAATTGCGGAGGCGTGGCATGAAAAGCAAAATTCTTCGCTTTCTTTGTTCAAAAACGTTATATTAATTTCGGAATTTGGGTTCTCGAGATCTTCTCCCTTACCTTCTACCTCCAGGACGCGACCTGTCCCAAGCTCTTCATTCCAGACAAACATACCCCGCACCAATTTTGTTTTTTCGGTAATGCGTTTCCACTTGGCGCTTACGGAAGACGCCCCGCCTGACGGCGCAAGCGGCATCATGAAGCTCAAACCGCGACGCAATAAAATAGGTACCCGCCATCCCCCAAAACGCCGCGCGGCCCGGGAGAGATCCATCAAAGGATTAAAAATGCCGCCGTCCCGGTCTGAGAAGGGAAAAGTCGTGGGGAGACGAAATTCGCTTCGTCCCGCCGCGCCGCCGTATGAGGACGCATCCTTTTCATCTTCCGCCTTAGCGGCGCTTTCACGCTGTAGCGCCGCCTCGGCATCTCGCGCTTGCGCTATCGCATGGCGCATCTCTCTTAACAATTCGGCGTTTCGTTCGTCAACCAATGCTTCTGCGGCGAGTAAAATCGCGGGGGGAACCCGCCTTTTTCCTGTTTCCAAGTGGGAAATAAACGCTGTTTTAAACGGCTCACGTCCGAGGTAGCGTCCCAGCAATTCGCCGAATTCCCATTCATCAACCCTCAACTCCGCGCGGAAACCCTTTAGCTTTAGGCCCATATTGAGTGATAGGTCCTCCGCCTTTTCGAGGGCGGATACGCGGTAGAAAGCCTTGTCGTTTGCCATGGCGATTCTTATCGCAATATCGCTTACGTTAGTGTCAAAAAATATTGCCGTGAAATAATCGCGTCCTTCCCCTGATTTTACAATTGCCTCCGCGGCGAGGAGAAGGTCCTTTTCCGCGGGCAACAATTCACTTGCGTAAAGCATCTTTCTTTTTTCGAGCGTGAGAAGCCCAAAGGCGCTCATGAGCATGTCTTCCATGGGTAGATCTTTGCGCGAGGCGGGGCGTTTATCCGGAAACAAACTGTAATAGGCGCTACGGAGTTTTGCGGAACCACGAGACTTGAGAAGCTCTTTCATCCCCTCGTATCTTTTCGGGTCCTCCCAGGCAATTATCTGGACGACAGCGCGTATATCTCTTTCTATTACGGCGCGTAAAAGGCCCAATGTGTCGCGTGAAAGCTCGGGGGATACAAGATACGTGAAACCGCGTTCGGCCGGTTGCAGTAAGACGGACGTCTTATTATCGCGGAGGAGTTTTATATCGCCTTCGGAATCGGCGTACTTTATGCGGGTTTTTTCAAGGGCCACGCGCCACATTTCTCGACGGGCGGGGATTTTCTGCGAGGCGGACCATATGGCGAGGGCGCGCGCCTCTTCTACGCACGGGATGCTCGTCAGCGTGAATACGAAGACCAGGCAGGCCGCGAAGGCCCTGAACCACGTGTTATGCTTTGTGTTATTCATTTACATCATATTGTAAAAGTATGTACTTGATTATCTGTAATATAGCATAAAGTAATACGGCGAGTGTCACAGTATTGTAATATCTATCCCGGCTTTTTTTCTCTTAACATTTGTCAGCGGTTGTAATAGTTTAACCCGTGGCAGTTACCTTTTCCACTCAACCTACGGCCGGTATAAAAGCAGCTTGCGGAAGTTCTTTTACGCATAGGGATAAGGGAATTAAGGCCGGAAGGAAGGGCAGTGCGGGCGAATTAAAAATTGAGGTATTTCCTTCAGTCGAAAAAGGGTTTTTTGTGACAATTTTTGACACAAAAAGCGCCGAGGTTGTCTGAGCCCCGATTAGCCCCTTTCAGGGGCTTATGTCGGGGCGAGTTCCGAGGCGCCCCTTTTTCGACTGAAGAAAATGCCGACCCTTGATATCGAAGATGTCAAGGGACAATTTTTCTTATCAGCTTTAGCAGAATGAGCCCGCGCTGCCCTTCCTTCCGGCCTTGTTAAGTATCGCCTCATAGGTACGCTAAAAAAATGGGGACATCCCCCATTCGGGGGCAGTCCCCATTTTTTGCTTAAACTAACCGGTATCAACCCTTGACATCAAAGATGTCAAGGGTTTCTTATTATATCTTCATGCTCAAGGCAATCTTTTTCTGCACACCGTCAACACGCAGAATCTTGATATCGATTTCGTCACCGGGCTTGTATTTATCTTCGAGCTTCTCTTCCGGACCGATGACGGTTTCCGATATGTGGAGAAGTCCCTCGAGGTCATTTTCAATCTCAATAAACATCCCGAAGTTCGTTATTTTTACGACCTTGCCTTTTATGACCGTACCGGGAGTATACCGGCTTTGTATATCGTCCCAGGGATCGTCCATAAGCTGTTTTATGCCGAGAGCAATTCTTCTGTTTACGCCGTCAACGGACAAAATCATCGCTTCCACCTTATCGCCTTTTTTCAGGACATCCCTCGGGTGAGCCACCTTCTTCGTCCATGAAAGGTCCGATACATGCACGAGGCCGTCTATGCCTTCCTCGAGCTGGATAAAGGCGCCGTAGTCGGTTATGTGGCGGATTTTTCCCTTTATCTTCTGCCCGACGCTGTACCTGTCCTCGATACCCTTCCAGGGATCCTGCTCGAGCTGTTTTAATCCCAGGGATATCTTCCTGCCTTGTTTGTCTATCGCGAGGACCATTATTTCAACCCTGTCGCCGATCGCCAGAAGCTCGCCCGGCGCTGAGTACTTCTTGGTCCATGAAAGCTCTGAAATATGCACAAGGCCTTCCACGCCTTTTTCCAGTTCCACAAAGGCACCGTAAGGGGCTATGTTCACCACCTTGCCGGTAACTTTGTTGCCCACGGGATATTTTGTTTCCACGTCCTCCCAGGGGTCCTTGGTCTTCTGCCTGATTCCCAGAGAAATTCTCATTTCGTCTTTGTTGAAATTCAAAACCATTACTTCTATTTCATCGCCCACGGCCACGATTTCGCTCGGGTGGTTTACCCTTCCCCAGCTCATGTCCGCGATGTGAAGAAGGCCTATTATGCCGCCCCCGATATCCACAAACGCCCCGAAATCGGTAATGTTTTTGACAAGGCCCTTCATAATCTGCCCCTTCTCAAGCGTTAATATGACCTTCTTCTTTTCTTCTTCCCTTTTGTGGTAAAGGGCTCCCTTTCTCGAGAGGACGACATTCTTGCGGATCTTGTTGATCTTCAGGATCTTGAATTCAAAAATCTGCCCCGCTCCGGAGGTATCCATTTCCCGCAATACCGCCTGGCTGGCCGGCAAAAACGCCTCTATTCCGACCTCAACCATATAGCCGCCTCTTACCTTCTTGATAACCTTTCCCTCTATGAGATCGCCCTCTTTCTGGCTCTTTATAATCCTGTCCCAGCCGAGCGCGCGCTCAACTTTTTCCTTGGAAAGGACAACCATCCCCTCGTCGTTCTCCTTGGATTCGAGCAAAACATCGATTACATCGCCGACTTTCAGATTTTCCCGGGAGCGAAACTCGCTTAAGGGAATAATGCCCTCCGACTTGTAGCCTATGTCGATGATTACTTCCGTCGGGGTAATATCGATGATTGTACCCTTTACTATCCCTCCTTCTTCCAAACGCGTAATTGACTTTTCGTATTCGACCATCACTTACCAATCCTCCTTTTAATGAAACCTGAACTTCTCCCTGAAGGGTTGAATTAACCCTTGACATTTTGCCTTAGGAAAAGAACTTATCAGTTTCTCTATCGTTTTTTTCCTTGTTTTCCCGTTTTTAAATTGCTCTTCACGCTCAATAGCTTCTAAACACAAATCAAATCCTTCATAATAAGCTAATTTTACAGGCCGTTTATATTTTGTAGACCGAACCTGCCCCTTGGAATGCTTAATAAAACGCTTTGCTAAATTATTTGTATGGCCGTAATATTTTGTGCCGTCTTTACATTTTAGGATATAGAAATAATAGCTTGGCTTCATTGGCAAAATGTCAAGGGTCAATTCGGCCACACGACTTACGTCGCTTTGCTCCGTAAGTCGTGGCCTCATTGATTTTTTTTACTACCTCTTTTATAGCGTCGGGCGGCGTTGACGCCCCCGTAGCTATTCCTATGCTCTTCTTGCCCTTAAAAAACTTTCTTTTTAAATTCTTGCCGGATTCGATATGATAAGTATTCTTATTTACACTCCTGCAGGTGTCCGCCAGGCGCGAGGTATTAGCACTCTGCCTGCCGCCTATGACAAGCATCGCCCCGACACGCCCGGCTATGCGCCCGGCCTCTTTCTGTCTGTCTATGGCGTTCCTGCATACGGTATTGAAGCTAACGAGTTCCGTAAAATCTTTTTTCGCTATTTCGGATAAGATTTCCTTAAAACTCGAAAAAGACGCCGTGGTCTGTGATACTACCGCGATTTTTTTGGACTCAAGCTTAAGGGCCCCGGCTTTTTTTCTGTCTTTGAGAACAACCGAATTCCGGCCCGCTATCCCGGCAAGGGCCTTTACTTCCGGGTGCTTCCTGTCGCCGACAATAACAGTAAGATAGCCCCTCCTGCGCAGGTCCTTTACTATTTTCTGCACCCTGCTTACAAGCGGACAAGTCGTGTCAATGCAGGCACCCTTTTTGTTTAAGAGCGCCTCCGGATTTATTCCGTGCGATGGAATAAGAAACGCCGCTTTTTCCGGCACGGCCCGGTTTATATCTTTTACGATCTTCAGGCCCTTTTCGGAAAAATCCCGGACTACCTGCGGGTTGTGTATGATGGGCCCGAGGGAATAAACCTTTCCCTTCTTCTTAAGGGCGGCCTGTGCAATATCAAGCGCTCTTTTAACGCCGAAACAAAATCCGGAATTGGAAGAAACGACTATTTTTCTTTTATTCATTCTTCAAAGCCGCGATGGCGGCTATTGCTTTTTCGCCGATAAACTCGTAGGCCTCTCTTTTTCCGGAAAGGCCGGAGCGCTGGCTGATATCAACTATTTTTCCGATCCTTGCTTTTATCTTGTACGGTTTTGGAATCTTCTGCCCCTTGGGCATTACCTTGGCTGTCCCGGAAACATAAATAGGGATAATGGGCGCGCCTGACTTTGCCGCCAGGAGGCCGATTCCGGGTTCCGGTTTTTTTAAACTTCCGTCCGGGGAGCGCCTGCCCTCCGGAAATATGCCGATTGCGCCGCCATCTTTTAATTTTTGCACCGCTTTTTTCAAGGATCCGGAACTGCCCGAATTGCGCTCAACGGATATACATCCGACGGCCTTGATCCACGGGCCCAAAATGGGCATGTCAAAAAGTTCTCTTTTCGCCATAAAAGCAATCTGCGAGGTATTACACGCAACTCCCACAACAATCGGGTCCACATGGCTTACATGGTTTGAGGCAACAATAAAGGGCCCTTTTTTGGGCAAATTTTCCGCGCCTTCAATCTCAAGGCTGAAAAAAGCGTTTAAAAGTGTCTTTAGAATAATACGAGAATTCGCGTATGCGCCGTTCATTTTTTAACCGCACCCAATATTTGTTTAACAACGTCACCGGCGGTCATGTCCGTAGTATCGATCACTGAGGCGTCTTCGGCTTTTTTTAGCGCCCCGACTTCCCTTGCCATGTCGGATGAGTCCCTGTGCTCGAGGTCCTCTTTTACCTCTTCCGGGGAAGCGGAAATCCCCTTTTCCTTCAACTCACTCCAGCGCCTCATAACCCGTGTCTTGAAATTCGCATCTAAATAAAATTTATGCGCTGCGTCGGAAAAAACAACCGTGCCTATGTCACGGCCCTCCAGGACGGCCCCGCGCGAAGAATGCCCGAGTTTTCGCTGAATCTTAACCATGTTTTCCCTTACGCCTTTTAATGACGCTAAATGTTTTACCTTCGTCGTAACTTCCATTGTCCTTATGTCTTCGCTCACGTCCTTTTTATCCAGGTAAACCTTTAAAGCGCCGTCGGAATCCTTTAATTCGATACTTGTGTTTTTTGAAAGGCCGAGAAGCGCCTCGTCGTCGGTTAAATCCAGACCCTCATTTATGGCTTTCAGGGTAAGCGCCCTGTACATGGCTCCCGTATCGATATACAGAAAACCCAATTCCTTTGCCACTTCCTTTGCAACCGTGCTCTTTCCGCTGCCGGCCGGGCCGTCTATCGCGATTACGTTCGGTTTTTTCATCTCCCGGGAATGCCGTCGCTTATTTTTTTCGCACGGCGCAAGAATCTCAATATCGTCTTTTCGCGCCGCTTTTTTATTGCTATTTTAAGTTTTTCTAAATTCCTCGTAAAAGAGGCGATTGCCTTAAGGGTGGGCCCTTCCGATAAAAGAAATATATCCTTCCAGAGTTCCGGGTCCGAGGAAGCAACACGCGTCGTGTCTTTGAGGCTCCCCGCGGCGAGCTTTACCGACCGGCCATCCTGGGTGAGCGAAAGCGCGTAAGAGACCGCGTGCGGCAGATAACTTGCCAGGGACGCATGCGCATCGTGTTTTTCCGGAGAAAGCACTAACACGCATCCCCCTAAAGATTTCCAGAAACGCCCGAGGCGCCCGAGCGAACGCCTGTCGGTTCCGGCGGTTTTCGTCAGGACCACAACGGCATCTTTGAAGATACCTGCCTGAGCGTTTTCCACGCCGCTTTTATCGGAACCCGCCATAGGATGCGCACCGACAAAATTAGTTTTTTTAGAAGAGAGTTTTTCTATACTGCTCACTATGCGCTTCTTGGAGCTTCCGACATCGGTCAGAATCGCGTTTTTTTTCATAAACTTAACGCAAATCCCGGCAAGGCCCACTATTTTTCCTACAGGCGCGGCAATGATAACAAGGTCGGCCCCTTTTACGGCTTCGGCCAGATCAAGCGTTACCCTGTCGGCGACTTTTGCCCTTAAGGCCCTGCGCCTTGAGCTTTCCCTCCTGCAGACGCCGACGACTTCTCTTGCCAGGCGTTTCTTTTTAACCGCAAGCCCGATGGAACCGCCCATTAGGCCCACGCCTACTATAGCTATCTTATCAAACATCTTCATAATTATCCTGAGAAAACCTCTTACCCATGTCATCCTGAGGCCCCCTTCGCTTTAGCTCAGGGTAAACTCCAGGCCGAAGGATCTTTCGTAAAGATTCTTCGTCGAGCCTCACTTTGTTCGGCTCTCCTCAGAATGACAAACTGGCGAAACTCCACTATATCTTCCGTCCTACCGCCTCCGCGATCTTTTTTAAGCCGTTCATCATCGCCTCAAAGTTCTCCGGGTATAGTGACTGCGCGCCGTCGGAAAACGCCTCTTTCGGATTCGGGTGCACTTCGACGAGAAGCCCGTCGCATCCCGCCGCGACAGCCGCCTTTGAGCAGGGCGGCACAAGGCCCCACTTGCCGGTCGCGTGAGAAGGATCGACAACGCACGGCAGGTGGCTTAAATTCTTCACGATAGGCACGGCGCTTATATCAAGTGTAAACCGCGTCGCGTCCTCGAATGTTCTTATGCCGCGCTCGCACAATATAACATTGAAATTTCCTTCGGCCAGTATGTATTCGGCCGACATGAGGAGTTCCTTTATGGTATTTGACATGCCCCTTTTAAGCAAAACCGGTTTCTTTGAACGCCCGACTTCTTTAAGCAGATCGAAATTCTGCATGTTTCTTGCGCCGATCTGGATGATATCGGCGCACTTTTCCACGAGGTCGAGGTTCCTTAAATCCATAAGTTCGGTAATAATCAGAAGGCCCGTTTCCTCTTTTGCCCTTTTCAGGAATTTCAGGCCCTCTTCTCCAAGGCCCTGAAAACTATAGGGACTCGTCCTTGGTTTGAACGCGCCGCCGCGCAGGACCTTGGCGCCGGCCGACTTCACTTTTCTCGCGATATCCACGAGAAGCGCCTCGTTCTCCACGGAACAGGGCCCCGCCATAACCACGAGTTCCTCGCCGCCTATTTTTACACCGCCGCCTAAATCTATAACCGTGCCTTCTTTTTTGAAATCACTGGAAACGAGCTTGTAGGGCTTGAGGATCGGCATTACCTTTTCTACGCCCGGAAAAACCTCGAGCGGCTCAAGCCGGATGGCGTCCTCGGCGCCTATCACGCCGACAATTGTCCTCTCGGCGCCCCTGGAAACCCATGGCTTAAGCCCCATTTTCTTTATCTTATCCACAATGTGCTTGACCTGTTCTTTTGTGGCGAGCGGCTTCAATACTATGATCATTTCAATATCTCCCTTAATGCCTTAATAAATTTTCGGTTTTCGGACATAGTGCCGATTGTTACTCTTATAAAGTTATCAAGCTTCCACGCGCGCATTCCCCTTACTATAATACCTTTCCTTAGGAGTTTCGCGTAAACGGACGCGGCGTTTTTTCCGATGTTAATAAGCACGAAATTTGTTACGCTGGGAACATACCCTATGCCCATCGCATCCAGTTCCCCGCATACATAATCTTTTCCCTTCTTAACAAGCTTCAAGGTCCTTTTCGCGTACCCCTCATCCTCCAAAGCCGCCAGCGCCGCGGCCTGTGCCACGGAATTTACATTAAACGGCTCCCTTACGCGGTTGAGACAGTCTATGATGCCTTTTTTGGCGAATCCGTAACCCACCCTGAGCCCGGCAAGGCTGTATGCCTTCGAGAAACTTCTCGTCACGATGACATTTTTATTCTTAAGATACTTCAACGTATTCGGAAAATCGCGAAGGCCTTTCGCGAATTCAAAATATGCCTCGTCAAAATAAAGAATGGCGCCTTTGGGCGCGCGGGAAGCCAGAAAATCCACCTCTTTTTCCGTAATATATGTACCCGTCGGATTATCCGGATTGGCGATAAAAACGAGCTTTGTTTTAGCGCTCATAAGCTTCGCCAGGCGCGGAATGTCGTATCTAAAATTCTTAAGGGGCACGAACTTTATTTTTGCGCCACCTATCTGTGACGCGATTTCATAGATAAGAAACGCCGGTTTGGCGATAACTACCTCATCGCCTTCCTTTAAGAAAGCCCTGAGTGCCAGCACAATAATCTCGTCGGAGCCGTTGCCGATGATAATGTTCTCCTGTTTCAGCCTAAAACGCCGCCCCAACGCTTTTTTAAGGTAAAAACATCCCCCGTCCGGATAGCGATTGGCCGAAAGGAGCGCTTTTTGCCCCGCGCGGACGGCCCTTCGGGAAGGCGGTAAGGCGTTTTCGTTTGACGCCATCTTGATCGCCTGCCTCAGGCCAAGCTCCCTCTTTACCTCCTCAATCGGCTTTCCGGGTATATAGGGGTTTATTTTAAATATGTGTTTTCGCGCTAATTGACGCATTATCCCTCGTCGTTCGTCTTTCGTCCCTCGTCTCTCGTCCTTCGTAACTATAAATTACTTACCCACCGGGTACGAGCCAAGTACTTTAAGATACGCGCAGTCCTTCGCCAGTTCCCTTAAGGCCTTTTTTACTTTTTTACTGCTCGAGTGGCCCTCAAGGTCCATGAAGAAATAATACTCCCACGCCTTAAGCCGCGAGGGACGCGATTCTATTTTCGTAAGGTTTATCCTGTTTTTCTTGAAGGGGATCAGCATATCATGCAGGGCCCCGACTTTGTCCTTAATGGAGAACATTATGGAGGTCTTATCATTTCCGGTAGGCTTTGCCGAATCCCTGCCGATGACAAGAAACCTCGTAACGTTATGCGCCGTATCCTCTATGCAGCGCGCCAGGGCCCTGAGGCCGTAATTGCCGGCGGCCATAAGGCTCGCGATGCAGGCGGAGTTTTTCTCCCCTGCCGAACGCTCGGCCGCTTTCGAGGTGCTTGAGACCTCAATAAGTTCGGCCCTGGGTATATTCTTCTCTATCCACTTCCTGCACTGGGCGAACACCTGCGGGTGCGAATATACCTTTTTAATTCTTTTCATATCGCGCACCCTGCCTAGCAGGTTGTGGGATATCTCAAAGTAAATCTCCGAGCATATCCTCAAATCGGAGTTCACGAACATGTCGAAGGTGTAATTTACGGCGCCTTCTATGGAGTTTTCTATCGGTACTACGCCGTAACCGGAGCGGGCCTTCTCTACCTCACTGAATACCTCGCCGATACCGCTGCATTCAACGTAATCCACGCTGCTTCCGAAATTACTGAGCGCCGCTAAATGCGTAAATGTCAAAGGCGGCCCGAGATACGCGACCCGAAGCGCCTTTTCCAGGCTAAGTGATCCCGACATGATTTCTCTGTAAACTGCTTTAATGGATTTTCCGGAAAGCGGGCCCTTGCTTTTTTTCAGGACGTTTTCATAAATCTCTTTCTCCCTGTGCGGGCTATAGACATCCTGTTTTAATTTCTTTTTGATCGCCCGTATTTTAACGGTTTCTTCCGCGCGCTTATTCAAAAGCGCCACGATCTTCGCGTCTATCTCATCTATCCTACGCCGGCTCTTTATCAGGCGCATTTTCATCAGCCCCTTTCTTTACACGTATTTTAAGTTTTTCGTCTTCCTTGTCAAATTCCAGATCGTGCTCGGTAAAATCGCGAAGTTTCGGCAATTGTTCCAGCCCCCCAAGGCCGAAACGCTTAAGAAACGCTTCGGTCGTACCATAGGTAATCGGCCGCCCCGGGGCGTCTTTCCTGCCCCTTATTTTAACCATGCCCTTATCAAGCAGCGTCTTTAAGACGCCTTCGACGTTGACCCCTCTTATCTTTTCCATTTCGCTTCGCGTCAGCGGCTGCCTATAGGCGATAATTGCAAGCGTCTCAAGCGATGGGTTGGAGAGTTTTAACTCGTCTCTTTTGAACAGCTTGCTGACCCACGGCGCGAACTCCGGCTTTGTGATTATCTGGTAGCCGCCGGCAAGTTCCACTACGGCGAAGCTCCTTTCCTGCTTTTCGTAATCTTCACGCAGTTCATTTATCGCTTCTTTTATTTTTTCCTCTTCCATGCCATCAAGTACCTGTTTTATTTCGTCGGTCGTAACCGGCTTTTCGCTTACAAAAAGAAGGGCCTCTATTACTTTTTTTATCATCCTTCGACCCTGCTCAGGATGACCCTGAGCGCCAGTCGAATGGGTCATTTTTTCTGCCACTCGGGGTTCCTCGTTATTTCTATTTCCTCGAAAGGCGCGGATTGCTTAACAATTATCTCTCTCAGTTTTACAAGTTCCAGGATCGCTAAAAAAATAGACACGACCTCGCCCCTCATCCGGGTGTTTTTAAAAAGTTCGCTGAAAAGCATCGTCTGTTTCTCAACGAGCATGTGGAGTATGTCATGGATCTTGCCGCTTACCGTGAATTCATCTTTTATGACCTCGTGAAACCTATCCTTCGGAATTTCTTTCAAAACCTTTCCGAAAGCGGTTATGAGATCGAACAGGCTCGCTTCAAAACCCGATTCCACGCCTTCGGCAGCAGGCGCCTCGGCGCCGGGAAGCCGCGTGAAACTGTCGCGCTGCCTGGCGCCCATATCCTTAAGGCCGCCTGCAGCCTCCTTAAACCTCTTGTATTCAAGCAGCCTCCTTACAAGCTCCTCCCTGGGATCGGCCTCCTCCGGCGCCTCTTCTTCCTTGTCCTCGGCCGGAAGCAGCATCTTCGACTTTATGTGCATCAGGGTTGCCGCCATCAGGATGAATTCTCCCGCTATTTCGAGATCCAACAGCTGCATCACCTCGAGATGTTCGATATACTGGTCCGTAATTTTGGCGATGGGTATGTCATATATGTTTATCTCGTCTTTTTTTATCAGGTGAAGCAGAAGGTCGAGCGGGCCTTCGAATACCGGAAGCTGTACTTTATACGTCATTTGAACCCCTTAGCCTGTCATCCTGAGCGCAGCGAAGCCTGCCTGCCGGCAGGCAGGGATCTTAACGTTAAGATTCTTCGTCGCCTTCGGCTCCTCAGAATGACAACGAAATCTGCGATCATCTGCGTTTCCTTATCTGTGATCATCTGTGTCTTAAAGGTCATGAAAAACACCGACTTTTTCGCGCACTTCCTTCATTGTCTCGCCCGAGGCGCTCCTTGCCTTTTCATTTCCTTTTTTAAGAATATCCATTAGCGCGCTTTTATCCTTGAGAAGCTTTTCCCTTTTTTCGCGTATGCGGCTGAGCTTTTCTATCAGGATTTCGGACAGTTCTTCCTTGCACTTGATACAGCCGCGTTTCGCCCTGCGGCATGACTGCGAAACCCCGGCTGCCGACTTCGGCCGGAACACCTTATAATAAAAACAAACATTGCAAATGTCCGGGTGGCCGGCATCGCTCATATGAATTTTTTCCGGGTCGGTTATCATTTTCATGACTTTTTTCTTTATAACTTCAGGTTCGTCCGAAAGCGCAATAAAATTACCGAACGACTTTGACATCTTTCTGCTGTCACTTCCCAGGAGTTTCGGCGTCCGGGTAAGCAGGGTCTCCGGCTCCGGAAATACCGTACCATAAAGGTTATTGAATTTCCTCACTATCTCACGCGTCAATTCAAGGTGCGCCGCCTGGTCTATGCCTACAGGGACTACCGATGCCTTATATACAAGTATGTCCGCGGCCTGCAGCACCGGATACCCCAAAAAACCATAAGTCATGATATTGCGGCCCTTCAATTCTCTCAATTGCTCTTTGTACGTGGGATTCCGCTCCAAAAGCGGAAGCGGCGTAAGGCATGAAAAAACCATGTTTAACTCCAGGTGCTCCCTAATGTGGGACTGAATGAAAATAGTGCTCTTTTCGGGGTCGATGCCGCAGCTTATCCAATCCGCCAGCATTTCCATGGAATTTCTTTCCAGCGCCTTGGGACTTTCGTATTGGCTCATAAGGGCGTGCCAATCCGCGATCATGAAGAGGCATTCGTACTCTGCCTGAAGTTTCACCCAGTTGTCAAGCGCGCCGACAAGGTGCCCGAGATGCAAGCTGCCGGTCGGCCTCATCCCGCTCAATAAA
Source organism: uncultured Planctomycetia bacterium (assembly GCA_964649665.1). Taxonomy (GTDB): domain Bacteria; phylum Omnitrophota; class Gorgyraeia; order JABMRN01; family RBG-13-46-9; genus CAZYPU01. The sequence goes on along the minus strand of CAZYPU010000007.1, from coordinate 8,112 downwards.
CGTTTCATGCTAACCCTCGAGCCTCCTGGTTATCTTCTCAACTTTGAAGCTCTCGATTATGTCGCCCGTTTTTATGTCCTTATGATTTTCAAGGGCTATGCCGCACTCTAAACCTTCCCTTGCCTCTTTAATATCGTCTTTGACGTGTTTGAGCGACCTTATCTTTCCTTTAAAAATTACTTCCTTGCTCCTTATAAGCTTCACGGCGGAGGAGCGCAGAATCGTGCCCTTTAGAACGGAACACCCCGCTATCATGCCAACTTTGGTAACGTGAAATATCTGCCTCACCTGCGCCCTTCCCTGGAATGATTCTTTGATAATAGGTTCAAGCAAGCCTTCCAGGGCGGCCCTGATGTCCGCTACCGCCTCATAAATAATATCATAAAGCTTTATCTCGATCATTTCCTTCTTGGATATCTCCTCGGCCCCCGGATCCACCTTTACGTGAAATCCTATCACGATGGCGCTTGAAACAAGGGCCAGCATCATGTCGGATTCGTTGATATTGCCGACACCGGCGTGGATCGCATTAAACTTTACCTCTTTGTTTGACAGTTCGTCGAGCGACTTTTTGAGCGCCTCCACGGACCCCTGCACATCCGCCTTTATTATTACTTTCAGTTCCTTTACGCTGCCGTCCTTTATGCGTGCGTAGAGATCTTCCAGGCTCATCCGCTGCATGCCGCTCAGTTTCCCCGTCCTTTTTTCTTCCCGTTTTAACAGTGAGAGCGTACGCGCTTTTTTTTCATCCTTAACGACAAAAAATTCATCCCCCGATTCCGGTACGCCCGAAAGGCCGAGGATTTCAACCGGCATGGACGGCGGGGCAGTGTCCACTCTTTTGCCCCGATCGTCAATCATCGCTTTAACGCGTCCGTAATGAAGGCCCGTAAGAATAACGTCACCCGCTTTAAGGGTTCCGTTTTTCACGAGCACAGTCGCGACCGGGCCCTTGCCCGGCGAAAGCTTTCCTTCAACCACAACCCCCCGGGCATGAAGGTTCGGGTTGGCCCTGAGTTCCAAAAGCTCCGCCTCGAGAAGAAGCATCTCGAGCAAACGGTCTATGCCTTCTCCCGTCTTTGCCGAAACGGGCACGGTAATAGTTTTTCCGCTCCAGTCCTCGGGTGTCAGCCCGTGCGTTGAAAGCTGCTTTTTTACCTTATCCATGCTTATATTGGGCAGATCACATTTATTTATCGCGACAACAATCGGAACGTTCGCCACCTTCGCGTGGTCAATGGCCTCTACGGTCTGGGGCATTACCCCGTCGTTCGCGGCGACAACAAGGACAACGATATCCGTCGCATTCGCGCCCCTGGCCCTCATGGCGGTAAATGCCGCGTGGCCCGGCGTATCCAGAAACGTAACGCGCCCTCTCCGGCCGATATCTATTCCGTAAGCGCCTATATGCTGGGTTATCCCGCCTTTTTCCTTTGCCGTGATTTTGGTCTTTCGTATATAATCAAGGAGAGATGTTTTGCCGTGGTCAACGTGCCCCATCAGCGTAACAATCGGCGCTCTTGCGGCCTGGCCCTTTTTTTCGGAGCGATGCTCTACTTCCTTATGTTCCTTGAGAAGTTCTTCCTCCATCGTGGGGGCGTTTTTTATTCCGTAACCGAACCCTTTGGCGATTTCTATCACGGCATCGTCAGCGAGGCTCTGGTTCAAGTTTGCGAAAATGCCTTTTTTCATCAAGATTTTTATAAGTTCGTTTGGCTTCATGTTCAGCTTAGTGGCAAGCTGTTTCACCGTTAAGGGAAGCTCGACCTCCAGGGGTTTAAGCGCCTTTTCCTCGACTTCGCTCGAAACCGTTCGGGGTTTCGCGGGATCTTGCTTCGTGCGCGCTTCCTCCCTCGGGACTTCTTTCACGGGGTCTTCTTTTGATTTTTTTACTATTTTTTCTACTTTCGGCTTTTTTTCCGCCTTCGGTTTTTTTTTGCTCTCGAATTCGTGGCGCACGATCTCGACGGTTTCCTCATCAAGCGCGCTCATGTGACCTTTTACTTTTACGCCGAGCGCTTTAAGTTTCCCGATAAGATCTTTGCTTGTTAAGCCGAGTTCTTTTGCCAGGTTGTGAACGCGTATACTCATTCTTTAGCGCTTTCCCCGCCTTCGGCGGCTTTGGTCCTTCGACTTTGCTCAGGACGATCCTGGGTATGTTGAAGGGTCGATTTTGCGGAATTTATAATTTTCTCTGCGGTCTTCTTGCCGATCCCGTCCAATTTTGCAAGATCCCCAACGCTTGAGACGGCGATTTTCTCGACCGTGTCAAATCCGGCCGCGGCCAGCGTTGATTCCGCTTTCTTGCCGACGCCATCAAGCTTCTTTATTGCCGGGGTTTTTTTTCGGCTGCCGTCAAATGCAGCCGATTCGGACTTTGGCTTCTCAGGGGCCTCTTCGGTTGTCCCTCGCGGCCTTTTTCCTTTATTGTGGAGCTCGGGACTTCCTTCGGTCGCCCCTCGACTTTGCTCGGGACTTCCTTCGGTCGCCCCTCGACTTTGCTCGGGACTTCCTTCGGTCGCCCCTCGACTTTGCTCGGGACTTCCTTCGGTCACTTCCTCTTCAAGCCTTATATCAAGTTCCCAGCCGATAAGCTTCGAAGCCAGCCTCACGTTCTGGCCGTGTTTGCCTATCGCCATGGAAAGCTGATCGGCTTTGGCAATGACCTCTATGCTCTTCTTTTCCCTGTCTATTTTAAACTTGGAAATCTTGGCGGGGCTCAAGGCCGCTTTCAGGTATTCCTCAATATCATCGCTCCAGCGCACTATGTCGATCTTTTCGCCGTGGAGCTCTTTTACGATATCTTTAACGCGGTTTCCCCTCATGCCAACGCAGGCGCCAACAGGATCGATTTTGTCGTCCTTGGAATAAACCGCTATCTTGGTTCTTTCCCCGCCTTCGCGCGATATCGATCTTACCTCGACTATTCCCTCGGTAATCTCGGGTACTTCCAGTTCAAAAAGTTTTTTCACAAACTCCACCGAGGACCTTGAAAGCACAATTTGCGGGCCGCGGCTTGTTTTTGTAACCTCAAGCACATGAGCGCGGATTCTATCCCCCTGCCTGTATCTTTCATTAGGACACTGCTGCGAACGCGGCATGAAACCCTCTGTCTTACCGAGGTCCACAATGATGTTACCCCTCTCAAAACGATGCACCGAGCCCGTTACGATAGAGCCGATTTTCTGATGATAATCATCGTATATAATCTCCCTTTCCGCCTCTCTTATTTTCTGGATAATCACCTGCTTGGCGGTCTGGGCCGCTATTCTTCCGAATTCGTCGGACTTCACCTTTTTGCCGCCGCCAGTGATTTTTATCGTGCCGGTTTCCCTGTCGATTTTAACGGCAATATCTTCCCTATCTTTGCCGAGGATCTTCTTGGCGGCGCTCAAAAGGGCCGATTCGATGGCTTCGAAAAGCACCTCTCTGGGGATACCCTTTTCCCTTTCGATCGAGTCTACTATGGCTAAAATCTCTTCGTTCATTGTTTACCTCATGCGTTATTCGCCGCTAAATGTTAATCGCGCGCTTGCCACTTTCTTCCTGGGAATCTCAGCGGAGATTCCGTTTTCGTTGATAACCACCGTGCCGTCTCCCAACCCCAAAAGGGTGCCTCTGAACGCGTTCTTGCCGTCCAGGGGCGCATATGTGCTTACAGTTATGTCCTTTCCTACGGCCCACATAAAGTCGCGATCGGTCTTGAGTTTCCTGTCTAACCCCGGGGAAGACACCTCAATCAAATACCGCTCCGTAATCGTGTCATCCTTGTCCAGAAGCTCACTTAGCTCACTATTGACTTGCGCGCACTCGCCCATTGTTATGCCGCCATCCCTGTCAAGGACTATCCTTAACGCGAACTGCGCGCCCTCGCGCTTATAACTCATCTCCAAAACAAAGTACCCTCTCTCGCTTGCGATGGGCTCCAGTAATGCTCTAACTTTTTCAGTTATTTCTGTCATATTCGTCATTGCGAGCCCAGCACTAATTTTATTCTAAAATTAGTGCTGGGCGAAGCAATCTCACTAAGATCCCTCGGGCACTTCGTGCCCTCGGGATTAATTCGCAGACGGCCTGCTTCGCAGGCCTATGCTTTGCGTCACTTCATTCCGCAAATCATCTGCTTATTAAAAAAAGAGTGGGGCTATCCCACTCTTAACAAATAACGCTCCCTCCTTATTGAACGCTACTATGCCGCATATGGTACTACATCGGGCCCATATTGTCAAGGGAAAAATGTAAAAAGGTGCCAGGCACCTCTTTTTAAAAAGATTTAGGAAGAGGTGCCTGGCACCTTTTTTTCGGGGAAAGATTCAAGGGGTTTTTTAGCCCGGTAATAGCCTGATAATAATTTCGCTTTTATCGACGAGTTCGGATTTCTTGGTTTTCCGAGTTTTAAGCTCGACTTTGCCTTTTTCGAGGTTTTTCTCACCGATGATTACCTGGATAGGAAAGCCGATGAGATCAGCGTCCTTGAATTTGACGCCGGCGCGCTCGGGACGGTCATCGAGAATAACATCGAGCCCCGCGCCTGACATCTTCCCGTACAGCTCTTCGCTGAACTTCTTTAATCTCTCATTGCCCACGTTAAGGGGCAATATCGCTATCTCATAAGGCGCAATGGAGCGCGGCCAGATAATGCCGTCTTTATCGTGGCTTACCTCTATCGCCGCGGCAAGTATCCTGTTTACGCCTATGCCGTAGCAGCCCATTACAATTTCGCGGGAGGTGCCTGATTTATCAAGATAGGTTGCCCCCAATGTCTTGGAATATTTGACGCCTAATTTAAAAGTGTGCCCCAGCTCTATATCCTCGCCGCCTTTCGCGGGAACTATAAATTCATGCGACTGGCCTCCGCCCATAAAGCCCGGGTCCGCCCCGACCACCTTATATGGCAGTCCGCAGCGCTTGAATATGCGGCAATAGGCCTCGTACATCTTCTTGTAGTTTTTCTCCAATCCTTTTTCATCAGCGTCAAAGCTATAGGCGTCTTTCATGATAAATTCGCAGCTTCTTATAATGCCGAATCTCGGGCGTATCTCATCCCTGAATTTTGTCTGTATCTGGAAGAGTGTTACGGGCAGGCTTCTATACGAGGAAATATTACCGGCGACAAGGGAAGTAATGACCTCTTCGTGAGTAGGCCCGAGACACATTATTTTCCCGTGCCGATCCTTAAATTTAATCATTACATCGGCAAGTTCCTCATCCCTGCCGGTCTTCTTCCATAGCTCAATGGGCTGAAGGGCCGGCAAGAGAACCTCTTGAGCGCCTTCCCGCACCATCTCTTCGGTTATGATATCCCGGACTTTTGAAAGAGCCTTAAAACCCAGGGGAAGATAGGAATATGTCCCTGCGGTAAGTTTACGGATAAACCCTCCCCGCAGCATGAGCTTATGGCTTATGATTTCAGCGTCCTGAGGGTCTTCACGCAATGTCGGGATTAGCGTTTGAGTCCAGCGCATAATATCAACGATCTGTCATTGCGAGGAGTCCGCTGAAGGCGGACGACGAAGCAATCTCAAGGTAAGAGATTGCTTCGCCCCGACTTCGTCGGGGCTCGCAATGACGAGAGTAGCTCCTTGACCGCTTCTTTTGCCTTTACCTTCTTAACAACTTTTCCTTTTTTAAACAAAACCCCGGAGGTTTTGCCAAAGGCGATTCCGATGTCGGCAACTTTTGCTTCGCCCGGACCGTTTACCTCGCAGCCCATTATGGCAATAGTAAGACGGCGCTTAGCCGCAAGCTTTGGGCCGCAAGTTGTAAGCCTACGCTCTAAATCTCTTACTGTCTTGCGTAAATCTACCTGCGAGCGGCCGCAGGCGGGACACGATATTATGTCCGGCGCGAATGTTCTCAACTTAATGGCCTGCAGAATTTTCTTCGCCGCGATGACTTCTTCTACGGGATCGCCCGTCAGGGAAACCCTTACCGTATCGCCTATGCCGTCCAGAAGAAGCGCGCCTATACCGATAGAGGATTTTACGATCCCCGTATCATAAGGGCCTGCCGCCGTTACTCCGAGATGGAACGGGTAATCGCAAAGAGCGGACAATGTCCTGTAAGATTCTACGGTTTCCCGGACATCCGAGGACTTCAATGAAACTATTATATCACGGAAGTTCTCTCTTTCAAATAATTTAATATACTCGAGCGCTGTTCCGGCAAACAAGCCCGCTTTCCTCACCCGGCCCTTTGGCGGCCGCTCCGGTCGCCGGCGACCGGTTAGACAAATGGAACCTGAATTCAGGCCGATGCGGATAGGGATTTTTCGCGATTTGGCGGATTCGATTATCTCTTTGAGCTCGGATGACTTTGATGTGTTTCCCGGATTTACGCGGATTTTGTCCGCCCCGTTTTTAATCGCCTCGAGCGCGAGGCGAAAGTCGAAATGTATATCGGCGACAAGCGGAATATTAATTTTCCTTTTTATTATTTTTATCGCCCGGGCCGCCAACATATCCTTTACCGCAACCCTCGCGATTTCGCAGCCGGCTTTTTCCAGCCGCCGCACTTCGGCAATCGTCTTTTTCGTATCCCGCGTATCCGTCTTCGCCATGGACTGGATGCGGACAGGATTTGTCCCGCCGATCTTTACACTGCCTACCTTTATTACTTTTGTTTTACGCCTTGTCATTTCTTCATGAAGGGTAACAATTTATTAATATCGTTCCAGCTTACGAAAAGCACCAGCGCTATCAAAAGGTAAAGCGCGACCTGGCCTATTGCCTCCTGGGTGCGGACACTCAGGGGCCTGCCGCGCAATTTTTCTATGCCAAGAAAGAGTATGTGTCCGCCGTCCAGTATCGGGAAAGGAAGAAGGTTAAATACCGCAAGCGCGATATTTATGTGGGCCATTATAATAAGGAGTTGCACAATACCCAGTTTCGCGGCCTCTCCTATGAGAAATGCGATCCCGATGGGCCCCGTCACCGATTCTTTCACGGGAAGCCCGCCGGTGACAAGAAGCCACAACCCTTTATAAGTAAGGGCGGTTAGCGCGAAAAGCCTCCGGCCGCCGAGAAATACCGCCTCGGCTAAATTATGCCTTACGAACACTATCTCTTCCCTCGGGGCTATGCCTATTATCCCCGTGGTTATTTTTTGTCCGAATATATTTTTTGTCTTTATGACCTTTGGCGCGATTTTGAAATTCATAACGCGGCCCTGTCTTTTCACCTTGAAATCCAGGCCCGCGCCTTCGGTATTCCCCTGAATGATCCCCACAAGGTCATCCCAATATTTTACCTTTTTGCCGTCTATTTCGAATATCAAATCGTCCGTCTTGATACCGCTCTTTGCGGCGGGGTAATCCGGAAGAAGCCTTCCGACACGCGTGGTAAGCGACGGACTTCCCATAACAAAAATAGCGGTAAACAGGAAAAAGGCGAAAATGTAATTCGTGACCGGGCCCGCGGCTATGACAAAAAAACGTTTCAACGCGCTTTTTGAAAGGAACTCATCGGGCGTTCCTTTACGCTCGGCCGGATTGTCTCCGGCAAGCTTTACGTATCCGCCGAAGGGGAAAATCGAAATAATATATTCGGTATCCCCTTTTTTTATTCCGAAAAGTTTTTTCCCGAAGCCGAGAGAGAATATTTCCACATTTACGCCGGCTTTTTTAGCCGCGAACATGTGGCCCAGCTCATGAACGATAATAAGTATGCTGAAAACCGCGAAAACGATTAAAAACGTGAACAAATTCTCCTCACTTCCTCCTTCGCTTCTCTGTCAGTGTAAAGAATCTCGTCCAGCGAAGGGTTTTTTATGTTTTTGTGGCCGGACAACACCTTTTCAACAACGTTTACGATCGCGGTAAACTTGATTTTCCCTCCCAGGTAGAGCCGCACGGCTTCTTCGTTGGCGCCGGTAAGGCACGCCGGGTAGGTACCGCCTTTTTTCGCCGCTTTGCAGCAAAGTCCGAGCGCGGGAAAATTTTTAGTGTTCGGCTTCTGGAACGAAATATTTTTTATCTTCGAAAAATCCAGCCGCCTGAGGCGCGATTTGGCCCTTTTGGGGTAATTCAATGCGTAAAAAATCGGGATTTTCATATCCGGATAGAAGAGATTCGCCATTATATTCCCGTCGGCAAATTCCACCATGGAGTGAATA
>CAZYPU010000006.1:21550-39488 GCA_964649665.1 uncultured Planctomycetia bacterium | reverse complement strand
TGTTCCATTATTCCATTTTACCCCAAAGAAGCGGCGCGTTCCTGCAGTTCTATGATCCTCGTTGATATGTATTTGCTGAGTTTCTTTCTCTCTATGAAGCCTTCTATTTTTCTGTCCTTATCAACCACCGGCAAATAATCAATGCTATATCTGTCCAATATTTCTTTCGTTTCCGATATCGCGGATTCCGCGGAAGTCGTGGCCACTGCCGGCTCCATCAGGTCATGGGCCAAAACAAGCCCCTCGATGTCTGTTTCCAAAAATGTCTGCCTTATGCCTTCAACGGTTATGATGCCCCGCAACTGCCTCTCTTTGTTTATAACCGGATAATACAGGCTGTCATTTTCGCTGAATATCCTTAAGATATCTTTAAGCTGCATATTTTCGTATATGAGCGGAGGATTTTTATCCATCATGTCTTTCGCCCTGCTTTTTTGGATTATATCCTCTTCTGTAATGTTTAAACCTACCTCCCCCGCTTTTGTAACGGCAAGCTTTGTAAAGGGGGGGCCTAAAAGTTGGGTGGCAAATGTAGTGGCTGTTATAATGATCACCAGGGTATCGCCTACGGCCCCCGGAAAATGTTGTGCGGCCAGAATAGATAAACCGATAGCGATTCCCGCCTGGCTAAAAAGCGCGAACGGCAGGTATTTTAAAACCGCCCGCGGCGCCCGGGATAAACGCGCTCCGATATTGGCTCCCAACATCTTTCCTGCCATACCGAAAAAAAGATACACAAATACCAAAAATAGAATGGCCAATGTCATGTGGCTAAACTTCAGTTTCGCTCCGACCAGGACAAAGAATAAAACATAAATCGGAGGGGTAAACCCCTCGACGAGATTAAATATTTCCTTACTTTTCTTGGGCCTGGAATTAACCACAACGATCCCTAATGTCATAACAGCCAAAAGCATGCTTACGTTCGCCGCTAAAGACAGGCCTATAACGAGCAGCAGCATACCGATAGAAAACGCGAGGATCCTCTCTTTTTCCGCGTACTCCCTGAGGATCCTGCTTAAAATCAGGCCGGATATAAACCCTATTCCTATGGCCGCGCCTATTTCGTAAAAAGGATGGATAACCGCCGTTAATAAACCCTCTCCGCCGCGGCCTATCAAAACTCCCGCTACGCTGGAAGCAATCGCAAACAGCAGTAAAGCCAATCCGTCATCCAGAGCGACAATGCCGAAAATATTCGTGGTTAAAGGGCCCCTGGTTTTGTATTCTTTAAGCACGGATGTTGTGGTTGCGGGATCCGTGGCGGATGAGATTGAGCCTAAAAGAAGTGCGAGCGGCCAAATAAAAGGCTGTGAGCCGAACAGCAAAGTCCCGGCAATACCCACAAAAAAAGTTACCAGTAAAAACGGCGTGATCCCTTCACAGAGTAAAATATAGATAAGCTGTTTTCCGTATTTTACGAAAACCTCCTTTTTTAATTCGCCTCCCACCATAAAACCGATTAAACCCAGCGCGAAATAATTGAAAGGTTTTAGCGCGGCGATTACATTATCGTCGACTATTTTGAAGCCGGAGCGGCCGATTAGAATGCCGATAATTATATAGCCCACAACCTGGGGAATGCGTAATTTCTGAAACATACGGCCGCCTACGGTCCCGCCGAACAAAGCCAGCCCCAAAAGAAGCAATATGTTTAAATGCAGAAATGATATTCTATCTACGATATGGGTCAAATATTCGAGCATCTTTTTCTCCTAAAATTTTACTTCTTCTTTCTTTATTCCGTCTCTGCCTGTATGAGCTCTATCTGATAAAGATCCGCCTTTGTGCCGGTTACCCAAAAACTTTTCCCGTCCCATGCGATACCGGTTAGATTCTTTATGTTGGAACGGAAGTAGCCTTTTATTTCAGCTGTTTCAATGTCTATTTTATACACGCGCCTGTCGAACCAGCTTGAGATCCAAATATGCTTCCCGTCCCAGGCCATCTGCGAAGGCTCCGAAATATCTTCTATCCCGAACCTGTCAAGGATATGGCCTTCTTCATCCATCTTGAGGAGGTGGTATCGCGTTCCCAAAGCTCCTCTCGTCCATGTAAGAATGTAAAGATGGCTTCCGTTCCAGATAACGCCCGTCGGCCGGGAAGGCGCAAATGACACTTCGAAGTCCGGGACCATTCTGTCTTCTTCTATTTTTACGCGGTAAAGTTTTTTCGCGGTCCAATCCGTTACCCAGTATTTTCCGCCCGGCGCGGCAGTTATGCCCTCGGAAAAAGTCGCTGCGGGCTCGATTTCCGATATCACGCGCCCTGACTGTAAATCCAGAACCCACGTCTTTCCGGCGGTGCCGTTATTTACCCAGATCTTATTCCCGTCAATAAGAAGCCCCTCATGGTATCCTTCCGGCAGTTCTATTTTTCGTATCTTTCTCGCGGGAATCATGGACTTATAGTTTTTTGCTTTTTCCAATACTTTATCCGTCCGGATAGGCCCCTCGGAAAACGCGAAAATATCGAACGCTGTCAGCAGGCTTAAGGCCGCTATTATTATATATTTCTTCACTTTCTATTTTTCCCCTTGTCCTGGCTTTTCTTTTTTGCGGAGCCCCGGGTGAAAAAATTCCCTTGTCGCCACAAGGTTCGCGTCCGTGCCCAGGAAATTCGCAGCAACGATATCGCCTACATGTATGGGCCTATCAACCCTTACTTTTTTAACCTCTCTCATCGCCTCAAGAAGCCTGGCTTTTGGTATTGGCCTATCGGTTTTCACGGGGATAAGCTTAAAAGGCATGCCTTCCGCAAGAACCGATGTTGTAAGCACCCTTACGGGATTCCGCATCTCGGAGAGCACGTATTCTTCGCCTTTCGGGCACTTGTTGCCGGTTATTTTGATTACCTTGTTCTTCTCCATATCCGCCACTATATGGCACCCGACGGGGCACACTACGCAGATCAGGCTTTTTTTTATCATTTTAAACCCTTTAGATATTCCGCGGCGATGCGCCCGGCGATCAGGCTGTCATGTGAAACGGAATCGACAATATCGTATACTTTAAGGGCGTTTCCACAGACGAAAATACCGGGTATAGACGTCTTGCTCAATTCGGTCGATACGGGCGTGTTTGTCTTTTTGTCCATTTCAACGCCCGCCATTTCTATGAGCTCGTTTTCCGGGATAAGGCCCACGGATATCAGAACCGTATCGCATGTTATCTGGAATTTTGAAGGCGCGATCTCGTTAAAGTTTTCGTCCACCTTTACGACCTCTACGCCCATAACGCGGTCCTTGCCGTAAATTTTCGAAATTTTGTGCCGGAAATAAATGGGTATGTCAAAATCCTCGATGCACTGGACGATATTGCGCCCGAGGCCTCTCGACTTCGCCTGTATTTCGATAACGCCCTTTACTTTTGAGCCCTCAAAGGTAAAGCGTCGCGCCATTATAAGCCCTATATCTCCGGAACCCACGATTACTACTTCCTTTCCGGGGATCAACGCTTCTATGTTTATCAATTTCTGGGCAAGCCCTGCGGGGAATATGCCCGCCGGCCTCGTGCCGGCTATGTGTATCATTTCGCGCGTCCTTTCCCTGCAGCCCGTAGCCATAATGAGCGCTTTTGCCTTTACCTTTTCCAGAACACCCGGTTTAAGAAAAGTAAGCGTTTTATCCGCCTTAAGATCAACGGCAAACGACTGGAGGCTCGTTTCTATCTCCGGAATACCCTCTACTTTTTCGATAAATCTCGCGGCGTATTCCGGGCCCGTCAGGATTTCCTTGAAATATTTAAGGCCGAACCCCGTATGGATGCACTGATTGAGAATACCGCCGAGATACTGGTCCCTTTCAAGGATTAAAATATCCTTTACGCCGTTCTCGTAAGCCGCAACCGCCGCAGTCATGCCGGCGGGCCCGCCCCCCACTATGACGAGGTCCCTCTCAATCACTTTTTCTTTCGTCTTTAACAATTTCGGATCCCCTGCCCCTTTTCGTTATTTCTGTCAGTGGCATTTTTTTCTCCCGCGCCAGGATGCGCATAATTCTTGTCGTGCAAAATCCGCCGTGACAGCGGCCGGCCTGGGCGCGGGTTCTGAACTTTATGCCGTCGAGCGTTGTGGCGCCGCGCTCTATCGCTTCTGTGATTTCCTTCGCGGAAACCATTTCGCACCTGCAAACAATGTCTCCGTATCCAGGGTCTTTCTCTATAAGTTTTGCCGTCTCGGAAAGTGGTATCGCAAAAAGGTGCGCTTCTTTCCGGCGGTGCCGGTGGAAAATGAATTTTCTTTTGAGACGCAGGCCGTTTCTTTTCAAAAGGCCCGCCGCTATAAGCGCTATTGCCGGGGCCGCTGTGAGTCCCGGCGACTGTATTCCGGCGACATTTACGAAGCCGGGAGCTTTTTCTTCGTGACGGATAATAAAATCATGCCCCGAGGCGGGCCGGAGGCCCGCGAAGTAAGCGATTATATCGTTCTCGCTTAAAGTGGGAATCAGTCTTTTCGCGGAGGAGAAAACCTCCTTAAGCCCTTCGTCTGAGGTCGAAAGGTCCTCTTTATCGTCCACCTCGTGAGCTGTCGGGCCTATCATGGGATTTCCATCGGAGGTTTTTATAACCAGTATTCCTTTGGACTTTCCGGCCGGCACGGGAAAAAGGACGTGGTTTGCCAGATGTTCCCTCTTCTTGTCCAGGAGGAATTCTTCCCCTTTTCTCGGTTTTATTTTAAAATCGCTTACGCCTACCATCGCGGATATTTCATCCGCGAAAAGCCCGGCGGCGTTAACAACGTGCCTCGCCTTAAAAACACCCTTAGTGGTACTGATCTCAAAAATCGATTTGCCCGGCGCGCCGGAAAAATCAAGACGGATTACGTTTTCCACCTTAGCTCCGGTATAAAATTCAACACCGTTTCTTTTTGCGTTTTCACAAAGGTCGTATACCAGCCGGTATGGGCTTATTATGCCTGTCGTCGGCGCGTAAAGCGCCGCAATCGCTTCGCTGTTCAGGTTTGGTTCGTTTTTTCTGAGCCAGTCGCTTTTAACGATCTTTAGCCGCGGAACGCCCAGCGTTTCGGCTTCCCTTTTAAGGCGCGCGAGGACAGGTAGATCCTCCTCTTTAAGGGCGACGATCAGGGAGCCCACTTCTTTAAAATCAACGCCTAGCTCCCGGGAAATTTTTCTTGTCAGGATGTTGCCCAGGACCGAGAGCCGTCCCTTTAGCGAGTCCGGTGGATTCTGGGTGCCGGGGTGGATTATGCCGCTATTTGATTTTGAGACGCCGAAGGCAAGTTCCTCTTCTTTTTCAAGGAGAATGGTATTAAGCTTGTAATGGGAAAGCTCACGCGCGAGGGCGGCTCCCGTTACCCCGCCGCCTATTATTGCAACATCGTATAATTTCATTTTGTCAGCGTTCGTTTTACGGCTTCAAGCCAGCCCCTGTAGAGTTTCTCGGCAGTTTGTCTATCGATCTTCGGGCTAAACACCTTGTCGATCTTCCAGTATTTCCTTATCTCGTCCGTATTTTTCCAGTACCCCACCGCAAGCCCCGCGAGGTACGCCGCGCCCAAAGACGTGGTCTCGTACAGCTTCGACCTTATCACGTCGATTCTCAGGATATCCGCCTGAAACTGGCATATAAAGTCATTCTCTACCGCTCCCCCGTCGACTTTCAGGCCCTTTATCTTCAGGCCGGAATCCTTCTTCATGGCTTCCAAAACGTCCTTTGTCTGGTAACACATCGACTCAAGCGCGGCCCTTACGAGGTGTTCCGGAGTCGTCCCCCTTGTAAGACCAAAAATGCTTCCGCGCGCGTCGGGGTCCCAGTAAGGGGCGCCGAGCCCTACGAGCGCGGGCACAAAATAAACATCATCGTTACCATGCAGTCGCAGCGCCATTTTTTCGGATTCACGGGCGGCTTTCATGAATTTCAACCTGTCACGCATCCACTGGATCGCGGCACCCGCCACAAACACGGCGCCTTCAAGAACATACACGGGATCCCGGTAAGGCCCGCAGCCGAGGGTAACAATAAGGCCGTGCTTTGTAGCGGGCCGCTTCCTGCCGGTATTCAAAAGAACAAAACATCCTGTCCCGTAAGTATTTTTCATGGTGCCGGGCTCAAAACACGCCTGGCCGAAAAGCGCCGCCTGCTGGTCGCCGGCGATCCCGGCTATCGGCAACCCACGCGGAAGGCGCCCTATTTTGACGGTTTTACCGAAAACCCCTGAGGAGGATCTGACTTCAGGGAGTATCTGTTTCGGAATCCTGAATTTCTTAATAATATCATCGTCCCATTCAAGCTTTCCGATGTTAAAAAGCATCGTACGCGAGGCATTCGTGTAATCGGTGGCGTGAACCCTGCCGCCTGTCAACTTCCACAAAATCCATGAATCAACGGTTCCGAAACAAAGCTTCCCCTCCCTCGCCTTCGCAAGGGCGCCGCTTACGGTTTTAAGAAGCCATTCTATTTTGGTGGCCGAGAAATAGGCATCTATGGGCAGGCCCGTTTTTTTTCTGAAAAATTCGCTTTCGTTTTTTATTTTTTTAAGTTCCTCGCACCTGCCGGCTGTCCGCCTGCACTGCCACACGATCGCGTTAAAAATCGGGAGCCCAGTTTGCCTGTCCCATATGATCGTGGTCTCGCGCTGATTTGTAATGCCGACGGCCGCGATTTCGGCTTTCGGAACTTTCTTGAGGACTTTCTGGATCGACTTATTGACGCTTTTCCATATTTCTTCGGGGTCGTGTTCCACCCAGCCGGGTTTCGGAAAGTACTGGGTGAACTCGTGGTAGGCGGATTCGCACCTCTTGCCGCGTTTATCGTAGAGGACAGCGCGGGATCCCGTGGTGCCCTGGTCCAAGGCCAAAATATATTTCATGCGCTCTTTTATTTCTTTCCGGCGTTAAATATGACGGAGAAATCTTTTTTCATGCTTACAGTCGCCCAGCCGCGCTCCCTGGCAGCCTCAAGCACCTTATCCGCGCCTTTGTCGTAGGCGTATTCACGCTCCCCGTCATCGTGATGCAGTGTGAGTGAAAGATTCGGCAGGCCGCTCGCGGCTGCCGACTCAAGCATCGCGATATCGTCGTTTGAATTGCCGAAGGCAAGAATCGGGACCCTTCCGATGCGCGTGCGGATGTTTTCGGGCTTACCTTCCCGCAATACCTCGGGTTCCACGACAGCATGTTTTCGTATAAAAACGGCCCGGCCATCGCGCACCTGAAACGCAACGCTAATCGTGTCGCCGATCACCTTCTCAAGCGCCACGTTTAATTTCTCCTTCGAAAAGGCGCGGATAAATTCCTGGGGAGAGCCTGATACTATGTACACCTGAAAACCATTGGATTCCAGGTACTCAAGAAATTCCAGCATGGGAATATAGAAAAGCTCGATATACGGAACTTTAAAATCAGGGTTCTTTCTCTCGGTGAGATAGCTTTCGGCGTATTCCTGATATTCTTCCTCGGTGGCCCCTTCGAAGGCCGTTAGATTCATTTCCAGAAAATTGTTGTGGTCCGAGATGTAATCCCAATCGCGTTCCCAGGCGCTCGCATATGGCTCTACGCTGCGCAGTATAGAATTTTTTTCGGCAAGCTCGTAAAGGCGCTCGGCCGCTATTAAAACCTGGAGATACAAAGGCTTTTCGCAAAATATGGTCCCGTCAAGATCCAATACCGCTATACGCTCTTCTTCCGGAACGTAGGACGGGCCGGCCGGGTCGCTTACTGAGCTGACAAAAGCTATTATCCTCTCTCTGTTGGGTGTTTCATTCCAGGACGGCAGTACTTTGCCGGCGGGCTCGGCGAACGCAAACGCGCAAATGGATACACAAATGATAACAAATGCCAGGGCTTTAAACTTCTTCATCGTAACCCCCTTTTTAATAATAAACCTGACAGCGCACCGCAATGATGTCAGCGTCGCCTACGCCGTTCGGATGCGCGTGCACATAATTGAACATTACCTTCATGTTGGGGTTGAGATACCAGTTACACCCCGCCGTTATGTCCGAAAGGGCTCCCCCGCTTATATCGTCTGAACAAAGATTTAGGTAGGAATAGCGCGCGGCAAGTTCCAGCGCGCCAAACGTTCCTTCCTTGAGTGAAAAATTCTTATGCGGTTTAACCCCGGAAAAAACGCCCCAGACTTTGTCGTAATTTCTATGCTCCCCCGTTAAAAAGTAGCTTGCAAACGCATAAAATCCCTCAAAGTAACCTAGTGCGGAAGAATCTTTGCGGTTTACGAATGACTGTATAAATTCCCCCTGCACGGAAAGCGGCCCGTAGACAAGCGCCGATTCAAGCCCCACAAGGTTAGCATATCTTCCGGGAAACTCGCCCGTATCAACAAAATTGGGCGCAAGGTGTATTTCGGGCGGTGAACTGTAACTGAAGCTGGTCTTGTTTTCATTCGCGGAATTTCTGTACCCATATGCCGCGCCCAGGTGCAGAAGTTTTTCACCTTTATTTTCATACCACGGAAGTCCCGTGAGGCGTCCGGCGAAATTCATGGCGTTTGATACGGGCACGGCAATGTCGTCAGCATTGTAAAAAACGGATGATGAAAATGTCAATCTTTCGTCAAATTGCGCGGAATTAAAACCTATACCCGTATTTCTATGAATGGACAAAGCGTAAGGCAGACTCCTCTCGAGAAACGTTATGTGGTTTGAGCTTGTCATGTCCTCCAGGCTGAACGGTTCGGTATATTGCCCTACCCTGACGAGATCAAGAAAAGGAATATTTTTAAGTCCGACATACACGTCTCTAAAACCAACGTCTCCTCCGGCAAAATCAACCTGCGCCTTATACACGCCGTTTCCGAATAACGTGCCGCTCCCGTAAATCCTGAGGCGTCTGAATTCCGCGGAGTGTTCAAGCTTGCCCAGCTTTTCCTTTACTTCTGAATCCTCCCCCATCCAGCCGAAATCCGCCTGGATTCTTCCGCCGGCTTTCAAGGCAAAATTCTTATCCGGCGTTTCAAAGCGCAGCCCATCCTTCCAGAATACTCGGATATCCTCTCCGGCCGGCTTTTCGCCCTTTTCCGGCTTTTCCGCTACATGCGACGCCTTGGCCCGGGTGTCTTTTTCGGTTTCAAGTATTTCAATTTTCCGCTGCATTTCCTCCATAATACGCGCCTGTTTTCTCATTTCCCCCTGCATCGCGTTAAGCTGTTCTTTTAAACTTGAAATCTCGTCGGCGAAAAGCGCCCGGTTCATAAAAAAAATGAAAGAAAGCACAACAGCTAAATAAATCGCTATTTTTTTCATTCGGCCCTTCCTTTATTAGTCCTCATCATCAAAATCCACCGCGGGCGGCTCCATGGACTTGCCGTATTCTTCCAGGTCCTCTTCGGTGCGAAAAAGCGGGCCGTCCACCCTTTTATTCTCTCTCTTTTTCCGCTTTCGGTATTCTACGCTTGTCCATATAAAGAAAAGGATGCAGGCGAGGGCAATGATAACAACAAAATACTGCATGTTACATCTCTTTTATTTCTTCCATGCCGGGTTTTTTAAATAGCTTATTGCCAGCGGCGCCGAACACATTATTACCGTGCCTATGATCAGAAACCCTTTGTATATGCCGGCATGTATTGGACGTATTATCGTAAGTATATTATAGCAACTATACTTTAGAAAGGGTGAAATGTCAAGACGCGCGGGGTAAAATAGTATTTCAAAAAAGCGCAATCTATGATACAATGCGGCAATGCTTAGGAAATTATTTACGAGCGCTGCTGTGTTTTTGGCTGCGTTCATCATAGTCTCGATCGCATCCGACCTCTATTACCACAATAGGCTCACGTACAATAAAGATCCCGATAAAAAACGTTGGATATGCGGGTGCGACTTCAATGTCTTCTGGACCGCGGCGCGCAACATGCGCTATGAAATTGACGAAAGCGCCGCCCCCTCGGATGCCCTTTCCGGTGAATACCCGGTTTATAACAAGTCCGAAAAATTCTACCATTTCAGGTATAGCCCCTTCGGAGCGCTTATCATGGCCCCCCTCGGCTCAATACCTTCTCCGCGCATCGCACTCCATGTATGGTACGCAATTTTAAACGCCGCGATGTTATCGGCATTGTTGCTCCTGGTAAATCAGTTTTCCGCTGATTTTACCGTTTCACATACCGAGCGATATATTATTTTGTGGGCCGCGGCTATCGTGTCTATGAGATTTTACCTTATGGATCTGGCGATCGGCCAAATAGACGTTTTGATCGCGCTTTTTTTTGTGTTTTTCTTGATGGCTTATGTCCGCGGCAGGGAACTCGTCTCCGGAATAATACTTGCGCTGATACTGCAGTTCAAGCCTTTTTTTGCCCCGATGCTTTTTTATTTCCTGCTTACCGGCAAAAAAAAGCTGGTTCTATCGACAGTTGCGGCGTTCGCCGTTTTTTTGGCCGCGCCGGCGGCCGTGATGGGATTCGGTAAAGCACCGACGCTGTTAAAAGACTGGGCCGGAATCCTGAAGATGTCGGTGCCCTCCCAGCTTTTAAATTACAAAAATCAATCCATAACATATTTTATAGGGAATTTGCTTCTCCGAAATGGGACCCTGAAAGAATTGATCTCGGTTAAGGATTTGTTTTATTTGCTGGGCGCGGTATTAACGCTGCCCCTGTACGCAGCGGCGGCACTCTTTCGAAAGTCCTTAAAACGGAATGGCGAAAAAAAATACAGGTACGTGGAAGTTTCGGCGCTCATTATGATATCTCTTCTTTTTTCGCCGATTACCTGGGTGGCCCATTTTATTAATCTAATAATCCCCTTCGGCGTCGCGCTTCTTTTTACGTTAAACAGTGAAAAAAAGAAAGCGCTGTATTTTGCGTTAGGCGCTTTTTTTATATTGGGCTGTATGGTCGGGACAGATATCACTAATTTCATACCGGTCGTAAATAAATTCCGCGGTATAAATATAGCGGCGGGGACGCTTTTTCTGGCCTACGCGCTCTTCTCCTCCTACGGGAAAAACACTGCCTGAAAACTACCGGTTGCTTTAGTTGAACTCCCATCGCGCTTCCGAATCATCCCCCGCAATCTCCTCTGTGCTATCGTCATCGGCGCAGGCTTCGTCAAACCCGCTTTCCTCAAAGCGCCCCTCTTTCACTTCCCTATCCATCTGACTTTTTTCTTCCGGCGTGGGTTCGCCCGGATCCAGCGGTTTTGCTTCTTCTGCCTGTTCGTCCGGGGCGGCGTTTCCTTTTTCGCCCGCGAAACACGCGCTCGCCGTTATAAGCGTAAAAGCCAATATAAAAAACGATAATTTTTTCATTTTCTCTCCCATGATTTTACCTTTCCTTTTTGCAGATAAAAAGTGATTCCGCCGGGCGCGCTGCGCTTGCGGTCGCTGAAAGTAATCCATTCCTCCTCACCCTCCCGGCGATAACCCGTCCTGTAATACTTGCCGAAAAGCTTATACAAATCCTTTTTCGTCATGCCGATGCGGGCCTGCTTC
Organism: uncultured Planctomycetia bacterium; assembly: GCA_964649665.1. Classification (GTDB taxonomy): domain Bacteria; phylum Omnitrophota; class Gorgyraeia; order JABMRN01; family RBG-13-46-9; genus CAZYPU01. Next base: position 28,078 of record CAZYPU010000006.1, on the reverse strand, counting down.
ACGATATCCTCTTTCCGGAGTTCCCGCCTCTCGTCCCCCTCGGGCGCAGGTTTAAATCCATCCTTTGTCTCGGGCCGGGCCGCGGCAATCGCGCCAAAAATAACAAGGAAACATAATACCAAAACATACCGCATAAAAACACCCCCTTCTTATAAATTCGGCGCTAGTTTCTCAAGGAATGCCGCAGGCGGAGCGATTATCAATTTTTTCATAGCCGGTGAAGCTCCGCGACCTTACAGCCATGACCTATTTCGTTAAAGGATTCGGCCGTGGAATCGAATCCTTCGCCGGTCATCCTAAGGCGGGCCGGCGAAAAGTAAATCCGGTTGCTTACTCCACCTCTATCCATAGGTAAATCCAAAGGCCCCTGTCGACAATCTTAAGCAGTCTGCCGTACTTTTCTATTCTCTCGCCCTTGTTGAGGCCTTTAACCGCGTTTACATCCTTGCAAAAAAATACCGCCTCATAGGGATTTCCGGATGCGGTATTCTGAACCAGTGTCTTTACCATAAAATAGTTTTCCCGCACGTTATCATTGGTGTTGAAAAAACTGGAATCTTCGACATTGCTTATAATGCCGCCGGCGATTATGTCTTCACCTATACAAAGGCCCCTTATTTCGTTCCGCTGAACTTCGGTTGCTTCGTAAAAGCGGTCTACGAGTCCTTCGGCTCCTATCGGCTCGCAATGCGCAGATGCGCAGAACAAAACGGAAAATAATAATATCGCGCACGAACTTACTACTATGGCTTTCATTTTTGCCCTCCCGCTTATGGCTTAAGGTTTCACACCGATAGCGATGGTATCAAAGGCGCAGATAATCCGGCGGCCCAAAAGCTTCCTTGCTAACAGTTTAAAATTTCCTTTTCCCGGCTTGTACGATTTTCCGGGTATCACGCGTTTATAGCCGGGCACCTCCAGCGTCTCGGTCCTGCAAAGCTCTACGCCAAGGCCGGCCTCTTCGTAAAGTACCCTCATCCCTTCGGAATAAATTCGCCAGCAATCCACCGGGAATTCATGGTGGTACCAGCTGACCGGGCATATCGTAATAACATGCCCGCCCTTTTTGCATACGCGGGCCAGTTCTTTGACCCAGACCCATATTTTTTTTACATGCTCTATAACCTGGGAGGAAAGTACGATGTCAAACGTATCCTCGGGTACGGGAAAGTTGTATTCACTCTCAGCAACATAGGTTAAGTCGGGCGAAGGAACGATATCCAGCGTTTCCCACTTAAGGGTATCGTCTATTATCGTTTGCCTATTGGTTGAAGGGCACCTGTCGGGCCCGAGCTCGAGCACCCTCATATGGCTTTTAAATAACGGCTTTGCGTATTTTTCAAAAAGTAATTTGCTGTTCGGGTGCATATTACTGGCCTGAGCCGACGCTTAAGAAATTTTTTAACTTTCTCGCCCGGGTGGGGTGCCTCAGTTTCTTCAGGGCCTTGGCCTCGATCTGCCTTACCCTTTCTCTCGTTACGTTAAATATGGCCCCTACCTCCTCGAGCGTCCTGGGGTATCCGTCACCTATTCCGAATCTCAGCCTTAAAACTTTCTTTTCTCTTTCCGTAAGGGTGTCCAGCACACCGCCCATCTGTTCCTTGAGCATCGCGTAGGCCGTAGCGTTGGCCGGTGAAACTGCGCGCTTGTCCTCGATGAAGTCACCGAAATGGGTATCGCCTTCGTCACCTATCGGCGTCTGGAGGCTTATGGGCTCCTGCGCGATCTTCAGGACGGCCCTTACCTTGCCAACGGGTATACGCATGCCGTGGGCAAGCTCCTCGGGCGTGGGCTCCCTCCCCGTTTCCTGAACAAGAGATCTTGAAACGCGGATCAGTTTATTAATCGTTTCGGTCATGTGCACCGGTATCCTTATCGTGCGTGATTGGTCGGCTATGGAACGGGTAATGGCCTGCCTGATCCACCACGTAGCGTAGGTTGAAAACTTATAGCCACGCTTATACTCAAACTTATCGACCGCTTTCATCAGGCCGATATTGCCCTCCTGGATAAGGTCCAGGAAAGAAAGGCCCCTGTTTGTATATTTTTTCGCGATGCTTACAACAAGCCTGAGGTTCGCCGCGACAAGCTGCCTCTTGGCTTTATTAAAATTTGTTTCTTTGATCTTCGTAAGGCGGTACTGCTTCCTGATGCTGTCCCATCTGTCGCCGAGTTCCAGGGCAAGCTTTCCAACCTTCCTTTTTAAGGCGGATCTTTTTTTCTTTCTCCGCTTCTTCTGCCTGCGTATTTCTCTTTCTATCGAATCGCCTTTCTCGATAAATTCCCCGGTTACCTTCGAAATCCGCTCTATCACTGAGATCGCAAGCTTCATATCCAGAAGTACATTTACGACTCTCACTTTTGACTTTGCCTTTTTAAGCTTCTTGAGAAGCCGCAGCGTCCTTTTTTTCGCCACGCGTTCTTTCATCTCCGGGTCTATGTCGATGACCTCGTCCAGCGCGACGTCGTTGATAAGGGTGCCTTCGAGAACGTCTATGACGATTTTTTTGGCGATTGTCGTCCATAAAACATTTTTTCTGAATAAATCCTCCGCCTCCTTGATCATTATGGCAAGGGCTATTTCCTGCTCCCTTGTGAGAAGCGGTATCTGCCCCATTTGTTTCAGATACATTTTTACAGGGTCGTCGGCCTGCGCAATACGCGGCGGACTGTCGTCCTCTTTCGGAGCCTCTTTTTTAGGGCGGGCTGTGTGCGGAAGCAAGTACTCTTCTTTTTTCTTGTCGATCAGGACGATGTCTTCCTTGTCGAGGGCATCCATGACCTCATCGATTTCCCCGGAAGAAAACATCTCGTCCGGAAGAATGCTGTTTACTTCTTCGTAGGTTATACATCCTTTTTCTTTGCCCAGGGCGACGAGCCTCTCGATGACCTTTAATTTTGCGGCCTTTTTCAGCTTCTTTACCCTTCTCCTGGGCTGCCTTCGTTTTCTGGCTTTTCCTTTTTTTCTTCTTGCGTTCATACTTTTTTAACCGTTACTTCCGGGGCGATCTTCTTCAGCATATTCCTGTGTTCGTCGATAAGTCTTTTTACCTCGTACATGTCCGGATTGTTCCTTGCGGCTTCCTTTACGTTCTCGTCGAGGATATGCCGGAAGCATTCCCTTAATCCTTTATCGCGGTCCTGTATTGTCGGGGCAATAGAGAGGGCCCTTGTTATGATTTCTTCTGTTTTCCCGTCTTCGAAACAGCTTATCAGATGCGAGGGAATTACTTTTTCACCGTTTTTTTGGAGCCCGACTATTTTCTCAAGCACTCCGGCGATAGCTTTGCTCTTGAATTTCTCGAAGCCAAGTTTTTCCCGGATCGTCGCAGCCAGCTTTGGGTCTTCAAGCGCAATGGCAAGGAGCGTCATCTCGGCGCATCTCAGAAGCTGGGGAGCCTGCGGCTCGTTCCCGGCGGCGTAAGATGAATTTTTCGCGCCCGCATATTCCGGCTTTACCTTTCCGAGCTCGGCCCTTATCGACGCCTCGTCTACGGACAGCTCCTCGGACATCTTCTTCAGGTAGCCGGACTTTAAAACGGCGTTTTTTATCCTGGCAAGCGTCGGAAGCATCTCCCCTACAATTCTCGCCGTGCCGCGCGGTTCGAACTTTTTAAATTTCGCCGTAAGCGTGCCGAGCTTATAGTCAAAAAGGTCCCTGGATTCTTTCAGCACCCTCGTGAGGCCGCCGGGGCCCTCTTTCCTTACGAAACTGTCCGGATCGTTTCCTTTAGGCAACACGGCTATGCGCACATTCATGTCCTCTCCGATCAAAAGATCCAGCCCCCTTAGCGTAGCGGCTTCGCCCGCGGTATCGGAATCGTAGATTATTATGACATTTTTCGTAAATCGACTGATCGCGCCGATCTGCTCGGGTGTCAGAGCCGTGCCGAGAGTGGCTACGATGTTTTTTATACCGTTCTGAAAAGGCAGGATAAAGTCGAAATAGCCTTCTGCGATAACGGCGTAGTCCTGCTTTCTGATATGGTCTTTCGCGAAGTTCAGGCCGTATAAATGTTTTCCCTTACTGTAGATGTGCGTCTCCGGCGAGTTTATGTATTTCGGCATTGTTTCGCCGAGTGCGCGCGAGCCAAAACCCAGAACCCTCTTCCTCAGGCCGAAAATAGGGAAGATTATCCGGCCGCGGAAGCGGTCATAGAAGTTTCGGTTAGTTTCATGGCGCAGGACAAGACCCGCCTTCTCCAGTATATCCTCGCCGATATTCTTTGCCTTAAAATAATTTATGAGGGCCTGCCATGAATCCTGCGCGAAGCCCAACTGGAAATCTTTTATCGTTCTTTCGTTAAGGCCCCTTTGAACGAAATACCTGCGCGCTTCCCTTCCGGCGTCACCGGCAAGGTTTTCCTGAAAAAAACCGCATGCCAGACCGTTGATCTCGTACAGTTTCTCGGCAAAGGAGGTTTTTTGCCTGTCGGGGGACCCTTGCCGCGGCAGCGGAATACTCGCTTTGTCCGCCAGTGTCGTTATCGCTTCGATAAAATCCATCTTTTCGTACTTCATCAGAAAGCTGATTGCGTTACCGCCCGTACCGCATCCGAAACAATGGAATATCTGCTTAGCCGGATTGACCATGAATGAAGGGGTCTTTTCCTGGTGAAACGGGCAGCGCGTCTTGAAATTCTGCCCGGCTTTTTTAAGCGGAAGGTGGCCGGATATGATCTCAACAATGTCCACCCTGTCAAGAATTTTGTCTATTACTTCGTTCGGTATCATTCCTTTTTCTTTTTTAACACAGATGGGGGCATTGCGTCATTGCGAGGGAGCCCCGAAGGGGCGACCGAAGCAATCTCAGATTGCTTCGCTTCGCTCGAAACAAGTTTTAAGATTGCTTCGTCCCGCATGGCCTGTATTTTGTGTTATGGTATGCGGGACTTCCTTCGGTCGTCGGCCCTGCGGGCCTCCTCGCAATGACATCTGTGCATGAATTATCGTTTTACCCTGAGGAAACCCGACGAGGGTATTATGTTAAGCTTCTCTTTCTTTTCCAGCTCATCCAGGACCAGGTTTAGCCCCAGATTGTCGCTCGCGATATGGCCCGCGATAATGACGTTCATAAATTCCGCCTTTGCGGTTTTAAAATGCTGCTCGCTTAAGTGCATGGCGATGACGGTGCCAACGCCGGCTTGTGAAAGCCTCGCGAAAATCTTTTTGGAACCTTCGGTGCCGCCTGTCATATCGACAAAAATCCTGCCGGGAGCGTTTTTTTCTTTCCCCGCTATAAGGCGGACCCCGACGCCTTTGGCTGTGGAATCCCGGTACTCGGGAATCTTTTTAAGAAGGTTCAGGATATCGCGGACCTTCTTCTGCTTTTTCTTTTCGACGGTTTTCTTGATAAAATGCGCGACGCAGTTGTCTGCCGGGGTATGAATGCACATAAACGGAATATCAAGCAGTCTCGCAATGTCAACACTTCTTTCGGCGTTTCTCGGCATAAGGCTGCGCGAAACCTCGTCTATTCGCTCTTTCATGAGGGACTTGGCGACATCGCGCCTCACGCCCAAACTCTCGAGGATATCCGTCTGTACATGCATGACGCTGGACAGGTTCAAAAGTCCCATGCCCGAGGGGTGATGTGATATCGCAAGGTCAATACCCGCGCCCTTTTCGTTAAGAAGATATGCCGTCAACAGCTCTTCGCCGCCTATATCAATCCCCACCATTGCGGTGCGTATATCCTTTTTTCTGTCACCGTAAAGAATCCTCGTATCCGCAAAAAGGTTCTTGATTTTTTTCAGCTTCTCTTTTGCGCGCGGGTCCTCCGCTATTCCCTTTCTAACGGCTATGTCATAAATCTGTTCCAGCCTCATGTTTTCCCTCCGGGTTTCAATACTTTTCCTTGAAAAATCTTGACTTCTTTTTCACGTCAATCGGCTTAAATATGTAATCTTTTTTTTGCGCCAGCAGCTTTGCCAGCGCCTCGCGGTATGATATCCTTTCCTCCCTGAAGATCAGATTCGCGGCGGCAACATATATTCTCAAGTCCGCGCTGATAAAAAAAGACGCCGAATAGGAGCCCTTTACGCTGCTTTCGACAAACCTAACCGGCGTTAGCAAAAGGCCTATCGCAACAAGGCCGACAATAATTATCGAACGCAAAATGCCGAGAAGTGCGCCGCCCGCCTTCTCGACGCCGCCCGAAGCGGCTTCGCCAACGGCTATGAAAAACCCGCTTAGCCGCCCTATGAAGTGATAAATTACAAAAAATACCACCCCCATGATGACATAGCAGGCAAACTCGCATGTCGAGGGGGCAAAAGAATATCTGCCTACAAAAAAAGAGGCAATATCACTGTAGCTGTGCAGTATGATTGATACTATCAGCACCAGTGTAACGAGGGGCAGGATTTGTTTGCCGACGCCTATAAGTGAAGAAGTGTAACTTATTCTTAATAAAAGGATTAGGGCAATCAGATCTACCCAATTTACCCTATTAAATAATTCGGCCAAGTAAACACCACCTCTGACAAAGTGCTACAGAGTATATCACATAATTTACCCATTGTCAAG
>CAZYPU010000006.1:15034-21450 GCA_964649665.1 uncultured Planctomycetia bacterium | reverse complement strand
GGGCGGAGTATAATACTCCGCACAGATTCGATAGGCGGCTGCCCTATAAAACGCAAAATATTATACTTTGCGAGGTTTAAACTTCCACTACAGGTGTGGATAGCTCGGAATAACGAGACGGCCCTGACCTGACTGAAACCAGGCAATTTTTAAGCGAGTCCGGGCCGTCAGTAAAGACGCGGACATACCTGTCCGTGTATCCGGTAAGGAGGCCGGTGGAACGGTCTCTTTGGCTTTCGACAAGGACTTCCTGACGTCTGCCGATAAGGCACTTCGCGAAGTCCGCTTGAAGGCGCTTGTCTAAATCGGTTAGGATACTCACTCTCTCCCTTACTTCTTCCCTGGTCGTGTAACTTTTGAGTTTCGCCGCGGCCGTCCCTTCCCTCTTCGAGTAGGAAAAAACATGTATTCTCGACGGCCTTATGGCTTTTATAAATTTCGCTGTCTTCTGAAAGCTCCTATTATCCTCCCCCGGAAATCCGAGAAGGACGTCCGTAGTAATGGCTATGTCGGAAATATACTTTCTGACTTTTTTTACGAGTCGCGTGAATTTTTTCGCAGTGTAAGTCCGGTTCATGAGTTTTAGGATTTTGTCGTCCCCCGACTGGAGCGGTATGTGCAAATGTTTGCATAACTTATCATTTGATTTAACTTCGCGGATAAGCCCCTCCGTAACACATCCCGGCTCTATCGAGCTCAGGCGGATTCTGAACGAACCTTCAAGACGGGAAATTGTTTTCACAAGCCCCGCCAAATCATCTTCCCAACCGTCCGTCGATGGCCGCGGCGGTTCGTTCGAGTCGGTTAGGCTCTTCCCCCAGGCGCCGAGAGAGACACCGGTTAAAACAATCTCCTTGAAACCTTTTTCGACGAGCGCCCGCGCCTCTTCCACAATTTCCCCGGAAGGCCTGCTCCTTCCGGGGCCGCGAACAATGCTGACCTTGCAGTAGGAACACCTGTGGTCACACCCGTCCTGAATTTTGATAAATGCTCGGTTGCGATCTTTAAAGTCCGTGATTTTCATACCGCCACTTGTCATTGCGAGGCACCTTTTCTCTGTCATTGCGAGGTTGCCGAAGGCAACCGAAGCAATCTCTTCGTTTGAGATTACTTCGCTCGCTTTCGCTATGTTCAGGCTCGCTCGCAATAACGAAATAAGCATACCGGCTATATTCGCCTTTTCACTATTTCGTATTAACTGCGCGACACCCGGCATGTTCGCAAGTGTTTCCCTATCGCTGGCCAGCTCCGCATAACAACCTGTAACAATAACCTTTCCCCGGGGATTTGCCTTGTGAAAGCGACGAATTAGGCTCCGAGTATCCCTGTCGGCTTTAGCCGTGACCGTGCAGGAATTTATTATGAAAAAATCGGTTTTTTCCTTGCCGGCTTTTTCGACAAAGCCTCTTCGCACGAGCTCCTCGCGCATGGCCTGGCTCTCGTATTGATTAACTTTGCATCCGAGGGTTCTGATTGCGAAGGTAGGATTATCGGAATTAGCGGGAAAATTCATAGTTTAAAACCGAAAGAGCAAAAAGCCCGGCGGTATCGCTTTTAAGAACCCTGCTGCCGAAGGATACGCTTTTACACCCGGCGTTTTTTGCCATCGTTATTTCGTCCGGCGTAAAGTCACCTTCGGGGCCGATAAAAATAATAACGCTGCCGCCTTTAAATCCGGAAATCGCGTCCCTGAGCCGTACGCTGTCATCCGAAAGGCACCCTATGAGGGAAAGGTCGAATTTATCGAGGTTGCAGGCGGCGTTATAAAATTTCAGGACCCCTTCCACCTCGGGCACGTCGGTCCTGCCGCATTGCTTCGCGGCTTCTTTCGCTATTTTTTTCCATCTCTCTACCCTGTCAAGCGCCTTTTTCTCGTCCGGTTTTACAACCGTCCTTTCGCTTATAACGGGAACTATTTTTCGCGCGCCGAGTTCCGTTGCCTTCTCGACTATGTAGTCCATTTTTTCTTTTTTGGGTATTGCCTGCGCGAGAGTAATTTCCGGGAGGCATTCGGCTTTCGGCGTCTTCATGGTAATTATTTCGACCACGAGGGATTTTGTTTTCGCCTGTTTTATGAATCCCGTATATTCCTTGCCCGTACCGTCGAAAACAACGACCTTGTCGCTTTCGCCCAGGCGCATGACATTCAGAATATGCCTTGCCTCGCGTCCTTCGATATAAACCAAATCACCCTTAATGTTTTCTTTCGGCGCGTAAAATCTACTCATTTCTATTCGTGTTAATTCGTGTTCTTCTCCCCGAAAACTTCCGCGGTGAAAACATACATGTCGCATTCGCCTTTTTTCCACGCGTCGTGGGGCATGCCGGCTTTCTGGCCGCAGAGCGAATTCATAAACTCTTCGCGGTTCCAGCCGGTCTCAGTGGCAACCTGCGGCAAATAGACGCCGCCGGCAAAACCGCTTCTTACAACTACGCCGTGTTTTCCCATCACGATCTTTTCCGGGTCCTCGATTTTTTCTAAAGGTGAGAGCGCTGATATCTCTATGTCGATATCCTTCATCCCCTCAAGTGTTACGGACGGGAATCTCGGGTCGCCCGTCGCCGCTTCCACGGCCATGTCCCGCACGGTACTATAAAAAGGCCCCCGGCCTACAATGTTTCCTATACAGCCCCTTAAGCGGCCGTGTTCATGAAGCGTAACAAACGAGCCCATTTCCCTGTTTAAAACCGGGTCGGCTTCTTTGAGCTCTAAGCGCTTGCCGGTTTTTAAGTAATGAGTGATCGAATCCCGCGCCAGTTTCAGCATTTTCTTCTTTTGTTTTTCGTTTAACATGTTGTTGTCCCCTTCTTTCGTCCCTTCCGCCTTCGCTGAATTGCTTTCGCGTTCAGCTTCGGCGGCGGCGGACAAGCGTCTTTCGTCCTTCGTCTCTCGTACAAATGCGGCACTAAGATAGCCTACCACCCGGCTTTTATCGCCGGTGGTATCGCCGGAATTCGCGTATTTAAGTATCATGGCCTTGCCAGCGCCGAGTTTCTCCGCGGCGATCATTGTCGCCGTAACCGCTCCGTAGCCGCACATGAAGTGGTGCCCTTCCACAAGGCTCTCCCGGTAAAGTTTATCCGGGTCCATCTCTTTTATGAGGGCGATTGTTCTGGCATCGTTTCTTTCGGCCCGGTCATACTGCATGTAATGGCTCAGATCCGTGCTCGCGAGAAGTAAAAATTTGCCCTTCATTTTAAATTCCTCGTAGAGCGCCCTCCCGAGGATCCTTGAGTTTTCAAAGCTCTGGCGCCCCATGGCAATTAAAACCATTCTAAAATCCTTTAATACCATCTGTAAAAACGGGATTTGCATTTCTATGGAATTCTCCCCGAAAAAAGCCGTTGGATAGGCGTGGATCTTCGGATTTCTCTTTATGAGTTCCCCTGTAATTTTCCGGTCAATTTTAACGTTGCCGATGGGCGTTTCGAATTCTTCGTCGTCAAGAACGGCGATGAAATCGTAATTTTCCCTGTGGCTAAACCCTACCACAACAACGGTCTCTATGTCCTGATCCTGTATCGCCTTAAAGCCGTAGGCCGCGACCGGCCCGGAAAAAATCAGTCCCGCGTGCGGGGATATGAGCGCTATAATCTCGCCGTTTATTTCGGGTGGGGCGACAGCGTCAAGGTAAGAGCGAAGCTCACGCCCAAGCTCTTCCTCCGAGTCCGAATACCACCTGCCGGCCAGGTCCGCATGCTTAACCTGCGCCGGGGAAGGCACCGTAAGTAGCGCGGATATTAATAAAATAAAAAACGTATTCTTCATATTTGCCGATAAGGATTTTATCATAACCCGGGCGGGAAATCCAGAAGTAACCTTGGGAACGGTTTCCTAATAAGTTATCCAGGTATCCTGTTTTCCGTCGCCGTTTGTATCCTTAGCTGCTTTGATTAATTTGGCCTTTTCATAATAAAGCCATTCGTTGGTCGTCCCATTGTAATCTGTGTCTGCCTCTATGCTTGTTATTGCGCCGTCAATGTCATAATTCTCGATGCGGTCCGGCTTTCCGTCAGCGTTTGTATCAATTTCGACCTTTCTTGGGACAATCCTCTCTTTCTGCGGAGCAACCTTTTTTTGCTGCCTGGCAGCCTGGGCAATACCAACAAAGCTAAGGAATGATACCGCTATTATAAACAACGCAAAAACCTTTTTCATCTGTCCTCCTTTTGTGGAAGTTCTTCTATTTACTAAACCGTTTTGATTCTATCACAGTATGAACTATGCGGCAACCTTATTGTTATATCAGTACCATATTACTGTAAATACGGCCCTGTACTAAAGTCATATGGAGTTTCAAGTATATAGCCGGTTGTGTCGATGTAAGGGCTTACAACCTCGTATACTTCAGGTACTACTATTGTGTTCGCGAGGTTTGTCAGGAGTTTAAGGACAGGTTGTGATGCCTCATATCGTTCGTCTTCGTACATCACGGCGTTATCGCTCCCCAGGGTCTTTTTGATTGTGTTCGGGACATGCACGATATTCCCGTTCATGGTAACCAGCCCCGGGGCATCGGTAGTAGCGATAGAGCCGGCGCGGCCGGTCAGGGCGCCGGAGAATCCGCCCTGTTGGCTCAAGGGATAAAGGAATACTTCGTCCAAGTTGATATTTATCGGGTCTTCGCGGGTGCCTATTATGCCGGTGACGGAGAAGTTGCCCCGGGTACCACTGATGTTGCTCACGTTATCAACCATGGAGCCGGATTGGGTTGTAAGATTTACCGGGCCGTCGCAGGTTACGTTCTTCACGATGATGTCGCCGAATGAAGTAGTTATGTTGCTTGAGTTTCCGGCGCCTGTTACCGTGAGATTTCTTATGTCAACGATTTTATTGGTAAACAGGCTATAGGTATAGTTCTGGTTTACATTGTCGATTATGACTCTATCGCCTACTATGTTTATATAGATATTGCCGCCTCCTGTTGAGGTTGCTGTTAAGGTGGTTATATCCGCGGTTAACGGCGAGGCCGCGCTTCCTATGTCATTCAGCGCTGTTATATCAAGGGTGGTACTTGTTACATTTGTGGCGGCGGCGTTGCCGTTTGTGATGGCGCCTGTCGTTGCCTCAAGGGTAACAGTGTTTCCATTTGCGGTCGTAACCAATAGATTCATGTCGCCTGCGGCATTTGTCACCTGGATGTTTCCGTTTGCGCAGGTTATATCGGTTATGGTGATGGCGTTTGTCTCATCGATTGTGATGTTACCTGCGCCGGCAGTGGATAGGTCAAGGCTTGTTACTGTGGTATCAAGGTCTATACCGGTCTGGGCGTCTGCAGTAAGGACATCCGCGACAATATCTACTCCGCCACCACTTTGAGCGATGGCTCCTGTGCCTGCATCTAATGTGGCATCACCGGCTGCGCCGGCATTAACAGAGACTACATTTATGCCTACCCCGGTTATGGAGATATCGTTGGCATCATTGTCAGTAAGTGATGCTACATCAGTGGCTGTAACTGCTCCCGCTGCTGTAATTGTAATGGAACCATTTGCTGTATCCACATCAGTTAATATGATGGCGTTTGTCTCATCGATTGTGATGTTACCTGCGCCGGCAGTGGATAGGTCAAGGCTTGTTACCGTGGTATCAAGGTCTATTCCTGTTTGCGCATCTACTGTGAGGACACCTGCTATTACGTCTACACCTGCGCCGCTTTCAGTTACGGCGCCTCCCGAGGTTAAAGTAAAGTTGCCCGCGCCTGCGTTTGCAAGCTCTACAGCTACACTGCCGGCATCAGTGTAAGTTATACTCTGGTTATTCCCGGAGGTTAAGTTTATTGTGCTTACATTACTTGCCGCCGAATTAAGCGTGATCGCACCTAATGAAGCTGCGCCTGAAGTATCCACAGTCAGGAGATTAGCTGTGATAGTGCCTGAGTCAGTAACATTTCCTCCTGCCGTAATTGAAACATCGCCTCCTGCCGCATTGGCAAGCGCTATGTCTACGGCATCTGCGTCGGTATAAGTTATGTTCTGGTCACTCCCGGAGGTCAGGTTTACTGTAGTCATATTGTTGGTTGCCGAATCAAGTGTAATGGCGGTTACTGCTGTTGCGGTAAGGGTAGTTCCTGAAATTGCCGTTCCGCCTGTTTGTGTAATAAAACTGTTGGAATCGATATAGAAGGTGTCTACTGCAATACTGCCGCTTATGTTGATAGAGCCGGGTTTGTTACTATTACCGACATAAATTCGGCCGTTGTCATGGCTCACGGTTAGGTCGCTCACGGTTAAATTGGTGTTGCCGCCTGAATGACCGTCAAAATAGACGTTGTTCGCGTAGATATAATTAGAATTGCCGTCAAAGGCGGCCGCGCCGCCTCCGTCCTGGTCAAGGTTGAAGTTTACCCTATAAAAGTAGTAGGAGCCATTTCCTATATATCCGTTCTGGGTTATGTCGCCGTTTGAGTAGACAT